>CAZRUV010000050.1:0-22935 GCA_964603315.1 uncultured Rhodobacterales bacterium | reverse complement strand
ACTGAATACCCGGATCGGCACAGGCCCAGGCCGCGTGGCCCACCTGTTCCCACAGCGCGCGCGCCTTGACGGTTTTCACCACCGACCCGTCCACACGGCTGATCAACTCCCAATCGGCGTCTTTCTCGACAGCCGTCAGGAATGCGTTGGTCACCCGGATCGAGTTGTTCGAGTTCTGTCCGGAGACGGAATTGTAGGCCTCGCTGTCCCAGTCGGTGTCGTAGGTCGGAAACTCGATGCTGGTGTGCCCCTGCCGTGCATAGTCGAGAACCCGCTTGATGTATGTTTCGGGGATCGCCACCTTTTTGGCCGCTTTCACTGCCACCTTCAACGCGTTGTTTTTGTTGGGATCGTAGGCGTCCTCGACAGCACCATCCCAGGTTCCGATGGCCTCGAAGATCCCGTTGAGCTTTTCCTCGTGCATCTTGGAGCCTGCAACGATGGACGCCACTTTTTGCTCTTCCAGCACCTTCCAGTTGATAAAGTCCTCGATATCCGGGTGGTCGGCATCGACGATGACCATCTTGGCCGCGCGACGGGTTGTACCGCCGGATTTGATCGCGCCCGCTGCCCGGTCACCGATTTTCAGAAAACCCATCAGACCCGAGGATTTGCCGCCGCCAGACAGTTTCTCGCCCTCGCCACGCAGAAACGAAAAGTTCGTGCCGGTGCCCGAGCCATATTTGAACAGACGCGCCTCACGCACCCAGAGGTCCATGATCCCGCCCTCATTCACCAGATCGTCGGAGACGGACTGGATGAAGCAGGCATGGGGCTGCGGGTGCTCGTAGGCGGATTTCGATTTCACCAGCTTGCCGGTGAACGGGTCTACATACATGTGCCCCTGCGCAGGGCCGTCGATCCCATAGGCCCAGTGCAGGCCGGTGTTGAACCATTGCGGCGAATTCGGAGCCGCGCGCTGCGTGGCCAGCATGAACCGCATTTCGTCGTAATAGGCCTGCGCATCCTCTTCGGTCGAAAAATAGCCGCCCTTCCAGCCCCAATAGGCCCACGCGCCGGCAAGGCGGTCAAACACCTGCTTCGAGGACGTCTCGCCCCCCATTTCGGCACCGTCCGCGGGAACCGAACGCCACAGGAATTCCGGCACGCCCTCTTCCTCGACCTTCTTCAGGGCCGATGGTACGCCGGCCTTGCGGAAGTATTTCTGCGCGATGACGTCACTGGCCACCTGGCTCCAGGTGGTCGGCACCTCCACATCGTCGAGGCGGAACACCACCGTCCCGTCGGGGTTGCGGATTTCGGACGCGGTCGTCACGAAGTCCAGCGTTGCGTATGCGTCCTGACCTGCGGTGGTGAATTGTCTTTCAATTTTCATCGCGCTGCCTCGTATCCAGCATGTTCACTCCTAGACATCCCCGACGTTGCGGGGCGCCCTGTTCTTGCCGACGCTGGGGTGACAGGCCCATTGGCCTGACCGCTCTTGTTGCGTGTCAGGTCGCGTGTGGATCTTGTCCTGAGGCGTACCAAACCTGTCCCTGCGCCTGCCGCGTCACCCTTAGTGTTGACCACTAAATGTTGTGGTGTGCTGCTTGGCTTGCACAAGGTGGCGTATCTTGCCCCCCGCCGTCAACGACATTTTTGAACTTTTTTTGACGATATTTTCTTGACGGGCATTCCCGATTTTGCGTTGCCACAAACGCTCTGATTCACGCCGCGCAACGGCTTTGCACACGTGCGCAATTCATCCCGTGTCTTCCACCGAAAAATCCGTTTCGAGCGGCTGGTTTAACCGCGCTTGTGGACGCTTTGCGTGAAGTTATCCACAGGTTGCGCACGTATGACGAGAAAGGTTTTGCCGCGGTGCGGAAAATGTGATGGTCTTCGCACATCCAATCTGAAAGGCGCCTTATGCGACCCCTCCTGCCCCTTTTGCTGGTCGCACTCACGGCCTGCGCACCACAATATGTAGAGACGGTTGTGGCCGACGAACAAGACCTGCCCGTGCGCCGCGCGATATTCGAAGAGAATCCGCAGCCGTTGGACGCCGCCTTCCGCTCGTCCTGCGACTCACCCGGTGACGAATTGCGTGTCGTGTCGAGCCGTGTTGTCCAATGCCGCATCCCGCCGCCGCCGGACGTGGCGGCCTTCCTTGTTCTGCAATATGACGGCGCGCTCGCGGCACCAACGCTTGTGGTGCAAAAGGAAACCGGACGCGGCAGCGACAGCGGCTTTGTGGTCGAGTTGAGTTATTTTGCGGAAGTGATCCAGAAATCCGGCAATCCGCGCCGCATCTACTTCAAGCAACGGACGCTTGACAGCCTGATGGACGAGTTGCTCACGGCAACGGGCGGTCGGGCTGCAAATTCCTGAAACTGGTCGGAGCGAGAGGATTCGAACCTCCGACCCCCTGTACCCAAAACAGGTGCGCTACCAGGCTGCGCCACGCTCCGACCGTGCGCCCCTCATAGACATGCTTTTCGGGATTGAAAAGGCCTAGCAGGGCCAGATTGCGCCTGCCTGATCAAAACTTGGGTGACGCATCTGATCGCCAACGTCGATCCCCAATTGTTTCGACAGCCCGCCATTGATCTCGAGCACGTGGGTGAGGTTGTTCCCGCCCACGATCGGGGTTTCGTCCAGAGGCTGCGCGCGCTCGTGAATGTTGCGAATGACACCCTGCGCGTCCACGAAAAGCAGATCGAGTTCGATCAGCGTGTTGCGCATCCAGAACGACAGGCGCTGTGGCGCGGGATAGATGAAGAGCATTCCCGCTGACAACGGCATTGACGGGCGATGCATCAGCCCGATGGCGCGCTCACGCGGATCATCGGCCAATTCGACCGTAAAGCGCGCCTCGCCAAAATCGCCACGAACCCACACCGTGTCATCCGAACACGCCGCCGCCGCTGCACCCGCAACTGCGCTGATCATCCAGAAGACAAAGGTCAGTGCGAAACGCACGCGCCTACGCCTCGTCCCGCGGAAGGGCCGCCTCCCAGGCGAGGACTTCGGACGCCATGCGTCCGCGTTTGCCGTCGATCACCCGCATCGCCAGGGCTTCGCCCGGTTGCAGATCAGACAGGCCGGAGCGGCGCAGCACCTCGACGTGCAGAAACACGTCTTCGGCGCGCCCGAACACATTGGCAAAGCCGAACCCCTTGCCCTTGTCGAACCATTTCACGCGGCCCGGCTCCAGCGGCGACTGCGCCACATCCGCCGGATCCAGCTCGGCAATGTCCGACAGGGTCGACATCGTGTCCTGCACGGGCGGCACGATTTTCAGAACTTCGACCGCCTGCACACCGCGTTCGGTCGACTGCACGCGTATGTTCACGCGCGCAGCATCCGCCACGGACGATTGTCCGAAGTTGCGCAATACGTTGACGTGCAAAAGGATGTCAGGGCCACCGGCATCCGCCACCACAAACCCAAAACCTTTTACGGGGTCGAACCATTTGACGGACCCTGAAACCAGGTCCGTATCTTCCATTTCATCGTGCACGACGCGGCTTTCGTTGAGTTGTGTGTGTCGCAGTCAACACTTGCAGTATTTTACCGACCCATTTCAAGCGGTAAAAATCGCTTTGAATCAATGCTGTGCATTTCACGTCACGTGAAATTCACGGGTTTAGACGTGTCTTGCCCCATGGGTCTGCCTGTTTTTTACGCGTCCAGCGGAACCTGTCATGCAACCGGAAGGCCCCATCGGCCCACAGTTCGATCTCGAGCGGCGTGATGCGATACCCGCCCCAAAAGGGGGGGCGGTCGGGGTCTGTGCCATGACGGGCAGTGACCTTTGCAACCTCTGCCATCAACGCGGCCCGGCTGGCCAGCGGACGGCTTTGCCGCGACGCCCACGCCCCCAGACGCGACTGCAGGGACCGCGATTTGTAGTAGGCGTCCGCTTGGGGGCCGTCTTCCTTGGTCACGAGGCCACGCACCCGCACCTGCCGCTGCAGGGATTTCCAGTGCATCACGAACGCCGCCTTGCCCGCGCTGTCGAGTTCGGCCGCCTTCGCGCTTTCGTAATTGGTGTAGAACACGAACCCGTCCGGCTCGATTTCCTTGAGCAGGACCATGCGCGCATTGGGTAACCCGTCCGCATCCACCGTCGACAGCGCAATGGCGTTGGGGTCATTCACCTCGGCGGCTTCGGCCTCGGCCATCCAGCGCCGGATAATCGTGATGGGATTGTCGCCTTCGAATATGCCGCTGCGTTCCGCCATGCGATGTCCTTTTCTGTCCTGTGCCACAGCTAGTGCAGCCATGCGGGCAGCGCAACGTGTCCGCGTCACTTGATGCACGGTCACGCTTGGCCTAAAGCTGAGCGCCAGAAGAGCTTACGGGGACGGTGAGATGACAAGTGGATTGATGGCGGGCAAGCGGGGCCTGATCATGGGGCTCGCCAACGACAAGTCCATCGCCTGGGGGATTGCGCGCGCATTGCACGAGGCGGGTGCGGAACTGGCATTTTCGTATCAGGGGGATGCGCTGAAAAAGCGTGTCGACCCGCTCGCGGGGCAGCTTGGCAGCGACATCGTCCTGCCCTGCGATGTCAGCGACGGCGCGTCCATTGACGCGCTTTTTGATGCGCTCAAGGACCGCTGGGATGGTCTTGACTTCGTCGTGCACGCCATCGGCTTTTCCGACAAGAACGAGTTGCGCGGACGCTACGTGGACACCAGCCGCGACAACTTCACCATGACGATGGACATTTCGGTCTACTCGTTCACCGCTGTGATGCAGCGCGCCGAAAAGATGATGAAGGACGGCGGCAGCGCGGTGACCCTCACCTATTACGGTGCCGAACAGGTGATGCCGCATTACAATGTGATGGGTGTCGCCAAAGCCGCGCTGGAGGCTTCGGTCAAATATCTCGCCGAGGATCTGGGCAAGGACAATATCCGTGTCAACGCGATCAGCCCGGCCCCGATCAAGACGCTCGCCGCCTCCGGCATCGGCGACTTCCGCTACATCATGAAGTGGAACGAGTACAACTCGCCCCTACGCCGCAACGTGACCATCGACGACGTGGGCAAGTCGGCGCTGTTCCTGCTCAGCGATCTCGGTTCGGGCACCACAGGTGAAAACCTGCATGTGGACGCAGGCTACCACGTTGTCGGCATGAAGGCGGTCGACGCCCCAGATATCGAAAAGGGCTGAGCCATGAGCCTCACTGTGGCTGAGCTTCTGGCGTTCAACACGGTCTTGCTGGCAGCGCTCCTGTCGCCGGGTGCCGCCATGCTGTTCATCACGCGCGCCACCGTGACAGGCGGGCGCGGCGCCGGCATCGCAACGGGCATCGGTCTCGGCACCGCTGCCGCCCTCTGGACGCTGGCCGCCCTTCTGGGGCTTGAGGCGGTGTTCACGCTCTTTCCCTGGACCTACACCGCGCTCAAGGTGGGCGGCGCGCTTTACCTGATCTGGATTGCCATTCAGACTTGGCGCCATGCCCGCGATCCGCTGGGCGATGCGCCGACGCCGCGCGGGCGTGCAATCCTGTCGGGCATGCTACTGAATTTCGGCAACCCCAAATCCATGCTCTTTGCCGCCGCCGTCATCGTGGTCGTGTTCCCGCAAGGTCTGGCCGCCGCCGACATTGCCGTGATCGTGGCCAACCACTGGGCGCTCGAGATCACGTTCTACACCGGCCTCGCAGTGGTGCTGAGCACGCCTCATGTCCGGCGTGGCTATGTCAGCCTCAAACCTGTCTTCGACCGCATCGCCGCCACGCTTCTGGGTGCGCTCGGCCTGCGCCTGATCCTGGAGAAATAAGCAATGGCAGACCGCCTTCCTCATGAAAAAGGGTTCCACGTCAGTTGGGACCAGATGCATCGCGACAGCCGCGCGCTGGCCTGGCGTCTCGATGGCCAGGGTCCGGATGACGGCGCTTGGCGCGCGGTCGTTGCAATCACACGTGGCGGCATGGCGCCCGCGATGATTGTCGCGCGCGAACTCGACATCCGCACCGTCGACACGATCAGCGTGAAGTCCTACCATTCGGGCGGCGGCAAGGCCGATCAGCGCCGCGACGCCGAAGTGCTCAAATCCCCCGACACCGACATGATGGGCGACGGCACCGGCATCCTGATCGTCGACGACCTCGTGGACAGCGGCAAGACCCTCGAACTGGTCCGCAGCCTCTACCCCAAGGCGCACTTTGCAACCGTCTACGCGAAACCGCAGGGCGAGCCACAGGTCGATACATTCATCACCGGCGTCAGTCAGGACACGTGGATCTTCTTCCCCTGGGACATGGCCTTGCAATATGTCGAACCCTATCGCGGCACCGACTGATCCCCTTCATCTTGCCCAACAAACTCCCGCCGGAGGCTCCCTCCGCCTGACAGGAGCACTGACGCATGACATTGACGCGCACCGCAGCCACTTTTCCGCCACCGGTGATGGAGGCGCGGCGCTGGATCGAGGGCGTCTCGTTTCCAGACGATCGCCCCCTGATCAATGTCAGCCAGGCCGCGCCGGTCGATCCACCGCCACCGGCGCTGCGTCAGGCCATGGCGGACGCGGCACTGACCCGCGATGATGCCCATCTTTATGGTCCCGTTCTGGGCATGCCCGACCTGCGCCGGGGGCTGTCGGCTCAGATCAACGCGCATTACGACGCCCATACCGACGCATCACAGGTCGCCATCACCTCAGGCTGCAACCAGGCCTTTGCCGCCGCCATCGCGAGCCTCTGCGATGAAGGCGACGAGGTGATCCTGCCGACGCCCTGGTACTTCAATCACAAGATGTGGCTCGACATGGCCGGCGTCACAGCCGTGCCCTGCCCTGTCGGCCCGGACATGGTGCCGGACCCGGCCACGGCCGCGGCGCTGATCACCGACCGCACCCGCGCGATAACGCTCGTCACCCCCAACAACCCGGCCGGCGTCGAATATTCGGCCGGCATCGTGGCGGCCTTCTACGAGCTTGCGCGCGCACACGGTCTGGCCCTGATCGTCGATGAAACCTACCGCGATTTCGACAGCCGATCAGGCCCGCCGCACACACTCTTTCAACAGGACGGCTGGGACGGGACCTTCATCCACCTCTATTCCTTTTCCAAGGCGTACCGCCTGACCGGCCACCGTGTCGGCGCGGTTGTCACGTCGCCCACGCGCCTGGCCGAGATCGAGAAATTCCTCGACACCGTCGCCATCTGCCCGGGGCAGATCGGGCAATATGCAGCGCTCTGGGGTCTCGAAAACCTCGGCCAGTGGGTGGCGGGCGAACGCGACGAGATCCTCGCCCGGCGTCGCGCCATTGCCGACGGGTTCCATGTGCTGGCGGACGCGGGCTGGTCGCTCATGGGGCTTGGGGCGTATTTTGCCTATATGCGCCATCCCTTTGCCCTCAGCTCCGCCGAGATCGCTCCGAAACTGGTGCAGGAGGCTGGCCTTTTGTGCCTGCCCGGCACCATGTTCTGGCCCGAAGGCAACGCCGAAGGCGCGCGCCAGTTGCGCATCGCCTTTGCAAACCTCGACGCGGATGGCATTGCCGAGATGTACAAAAGACTGTCAGCGGTGCGGTTCTGATCCTGCGCGCCCTTGCCCAGCCCCCCGCACGCCGATAGACACCCCGTCAAACCAAACGATCACGAGGCAGATCATGGCCAAAGGCAACAAAGTGTCGCAAACCGCAGTGTGGATCCTGCTGGGTCTGCTGATCATTGCCCTTGGCGGCTTCGGCGCGACAAATCTCAGCGGCAATATCCGCACCATCGGACAGGTCGGCGACAAGTATATCGACGTGCAGGCCTATGCCCGCACCCTGCAACAGGAAATCCAGGCCGTCAGCGCCGAGACCGGCGAGCCGCTGACCTTTGCGCGTGCGCAGGCCATTGGCCTCGATCAGGCTGTCCTGGCACAACTCGTGCGCGCCCGGGCGCTGGATCACGAGGCAGACGTGATGGGCCTCAGCGTCGGCGACGAGGTGATCCGCGACGAGATCCTGAATATCCCCGCCTTCCGCGGTCTCGATGGCACGTTCGACCGCGAGGCCTATGCCTTTGCGCTGCAAAACAACGGGACAACCGAAGGGGAGTTCGAGACGCAACTGCGCGAGGAAGTGTCGCGCACCCTGCTGCAGGGCGCGATCATGTCCGGCGTGACCATGCCCGACACCTATGCGCAAACCATCGTGTCCTTTCTGGGCGAGACGCGCGACTTCACCTGGGTCCGTCTTGACCTGACCGATCTGGATGAGCCGATCGCCGAGCCGGACGAAGCGACGCTGCGCGCCTACTACGACGAGAATATCGACGATTTCCAACTGCCAGAGGCCAAGCGGATCACCTACGCCGTGTTGCTGCCAGAGCATGTGCTGGACACGATCGACCTGCCCGAAGACCAGTTGCGCGCCGAATATGACGCGCGCATCGACCAGTACGTGCAGCCCGAACGGCGGCTGGTCGAACGGCTGGTCTACCTCAACAGCGAGGACGCGGACCGCGCCGCGGCGCAACTGGAAGTGGACGGCACGACATTCGAGGCGCTGGTCGAAGAGCGCGGCCTGACGCTTCAGGACGTTGATCTGGGTGACGTAACCCGCCTAGAACTGGATGCGGCAGGCGAAGCGGTGTTTGGCGCCAGTGTCGGCGATGTGGTCGGTCCCGTGGCTTCCACTCTGGGCCCTGCCCTCTTTCGCGTGAACGCCGTTCTGCCCGCGCAGTCCACCTCCTTCGAGGAAGCCCGCGACTTCATCCACGAAGAGCTGGCCCGCGATGCCGCCCGTCGCCAGATTGCCGTTCTGGCCGAAGAGTACGACAACATGCTCGTCGGTGGCGCCACGCTCGAAGAGTTGGGCACCGACACCGAGATGCGCGTCGATACGATCGACTGGTGGTCTAGCCTCGGCGATGGCATTGCCGCCTATAACGGGTTTGCCGATGCCGCGCGCGTGCTGACCGAAGACGATTTCCCTGAAATCGTGCAGCTCGACGACGGCGGTATCGTCGCCATGCGGCTCGACGAGACCTTGCCAAGGCGCCCGCAACCTTTCGAGGATGCCCGGCTGAACGTGCAAGGCAATTACGAGGCCGGCCTGACCGAGGCTGCCCTCCTGGAAAAGGCAAACGCCGTCCTGCCAGCGCTGGAAGCAGGCGAAAGCTTTGCTTCGCAAGGCCTCGACAGCATCATCGAGGAAGAACAGGACCGCAGCGCCTTCATTCAGGGCACGCCACCTGCGTTCATGACGGACGTGTTCGACATGCAACCGGGCGACGTGCGCACGCTCACCGGCTTTGGCGCCGTGATCATCGTGCGGCTCGACGCGATCAACGCGATTGAGGACAACGCCGAAGCGCAGGCAGAAGTCGCACGCCTGAACGAAGAGATCGGGCAGATCGTGGCGGGCGAAATCTTCAACATCTTTGGTGAGGATGTCGTGCTGCGCGCCGGTCCGCAGATCAACCAGCAGGCGCTTGACGCTGTGCATGTGAACTTCCCCTGAGCCATGGCGATGATCCCCGAATATGACGCCTTCGCAAAGGCTTACGATGCGGGGCTCAACCAGGTGGTCTACACGCGTCTGGCCGCCGATCTCGATACGCCCGTGTCGCTGATGCTCAAGCTGACGGGCGCGCAAAAGGACGCTTTTGTGCTGGAATCGGTGACCGGCGGCGAGGTGCGCGGGCGCTACTCCATCGTGGGCATGAAACCCGACCTGATCTGGCGCTGCGATGGTGAGGAGGCGCGGATCAACCGCACGGCCCGCTTTGACCCTGACAGTTTCGCGCCGCTCGACGGCAATCCGCTCGACACGCTGCGCACGCTCATCGCCGAAAGCAGGATCGACCTGCCCGATGATCTGCCACAGGCGGCAGCGGGTCTGTTCGGCTATCTCGGCTACGACATGGTGCGGCACGTGGAACATCTTCCGGATGTGAACCCCGACCCGCTGGGCCTGCCTGATGCGCTGATGTTGCGCCCGTCTGTCGTCGCCGTTCTTGACGGGGTCAAGGGCGAGGTGACTGTCGTCTCTCCGGCGTGGGTCAGCGATGGGCAATCGGCGCGTGCGGCCTATGCGCAAGCCGCGGAACGCGTCATGGACGCGGTCCGTGATCTGGAACGCGCGATGCCGATGGAGACCCGCGATCTGGGCGACGCCTCCGAGCCATCCGAGCCGGTGTCGAATTTCACCAAGGACGCCTACAAGGCTGCCGTGGAAAAGGCGCGCGAATACATCGTTGCAGGCGACATCTTTCAGGTCGTGCCCGCGCAGCGCTGGACGCAGGACTTTCGCGAGCCGCCCTTTGCGCTCTATCGCAGCTTGCGCCGGACGAACCCGTCGCCCTTCATGTTCTATTTCAATTTCGGCGGCTTTCAGGTCATCGGCGCGTCGCCCGAAATCCTTGTCCGGGTCTTTGGTCGCGAGGTCACGATCCGCCCCATCGCGGGCACCCGCCCGCGTGGCGCGACCCCCGAAGAGGATCGCGCCCTCGAAGCCGATCTGCTGGCCGACAAGAAGGAACTGGCCGAGCACCTCATGCTGCTCGATCTGGGGCGCAACGACGTGGGCCGGGTCGCCAAGATCGGCACTGTGCGGCCCACCGAAGAGTTCATCGTCGAACGCTACAGCCACGTGATGCACATCGTCTCGAACGTCGTGGGCGAGCTGGCCGAGGACAAGGACGCGCTCGATGCGTTCTTTGCCGGGATGCCCGCCGGTACCGTCTCTGGCGCGCCCAAGGTGCGCGCGATGGAGATCATCGACGAACTTGAACCGGAAAAGCGCGGAGTCTACGGCGGCGGCGTCGGCTATTTCAGCGCGGGCGGCGACATGGACATGTGTATCGCCCTGCGGACGGCGGTGGTGCAGGACCAGAAGCTCTACATTCAGGCCGGTGGTGGCGTGGTCTATGACAGCGATCCCGAGGCCGAATACATGGAAACGGTGCACAAGGCGGGGGCCATTCGGCGCGCTGCGGCAGATGCCACACGCTTTTCCGGTGGCAATCGGTGAGGACGGCCCGACCAGGCTTGCCGCCGACGGCTGACCAACCGGTCAGCAGCGGTTCAATTGCCTGCATGGCACTGCGGATCGGCACGGCATGGCGCGCGTGAGCTTCGAGATTGGCGGCGCGGTGATTGCGCCCGGCACGCGGGCATCCGTCGCCTTGCCGGTATCGGCCATGCCGGATCACACGCCGGTCGACCTCCGCGTCGAAGTGCTGCACGGAAAGCGCCCCGGCCCCACCGCCTTTGTCAGTGCGGCAGTCCATGGCGACGAAGTGGTCGGTGTCGAGATCGTGCGCCGCCTGCTCCGCTCGCCGCAACTCGACACCCTGCGCGGCACGTTGCTGGTGGTGCCCATCGTCAACGCCTTCGGCTTTCTGGCGCGCTCGCGTTACCTGCCGGACCGGCGCGATCTCAACCGCTGTTTCCCCGGCACCGAGAGCGGGTCGCTCGGCGGGCGGCTGGCGCATATCTTTCTCAACGAGGTGGTGCTGGCCTGCGATTTCGGGATCGACCTGCACTCCGCCGCCATTCATCGCACCAACCTGCCGCAAATCCGCGTGACACCGGGGGACGCCGTCACCGCCGCCATGGCCCGGGATTTCGGCGCACCCGTGATCCTGACCTCGCCCTTGCGGGACGGGTCCTTGCGCGGCGAAGCTGCCGCGCGCGGCACCCCCGTTCTGCTCTACGAAGCGGGCGAAGGGCTGCGGTTCGACGAATTTGCGGTGCGGGCGGGTGTTGCGGGTATTCTGCGGGTCCTGCGCGGTCAGAACATGGTCGCGGCCAAGGGCATCGCCAAGGCGCGCGCACCGTCGCTGGTCTGCCAGAGCTCAACCTGGTTGCGCGCGCCATCGGGTGGTTTGCTGCGCACCTTCCGGGCCGAGGGCGAACTGGTGGCCGAAGGCGAAGTGCTCGCCGCCGTCGCGGATCCCGCCGGTGCACAAGAGACCGAGCTCTGCGCGCCCCATGCGGGCATCCTCATCGGGCGGGCGGTGCTGCCGGTGGTGAACGAAGGCGACGCGGTCTTCCACCTCGCCAAGCTCAGCCCCAAGGCGGATGTCGACACGGTCGATGCGCTGACCGCGCAGCTTGAGGCCGACCCGATGTTCGACGAGGACGAGATTATCTGAGCGGACCTACTCTGCGTCGGCTGCCAGCGCGGTCAGCACATGCGACACCGGGGCCAGCGCCACACGCTGCGCGCGGTCCTGCAACCCCCAGAGCAACAGCGCCGAGATCGTGTCGGGGCGCAACCGGCCCACCATGATCACGCCGCCCTCCTGATCAGCCCGGAACGCGGCCTGATCCAGAAACCGGCGGATGACCGTGGGCGTCTGCCCCGCACTGTCGAAATCGCGAAAGATCAGCCCCGCAGGCACACCCGACCGGGCCGCCAGCTTTTGCGCCGTATTGAGCCCCTTGGATTGCAGCACCAGACCGAGCCCGCTGGCCAGCGCATAGGCGGCGACCTGATCTGAGACCTCGCGGCTTTCCTGCAACCCGGTGCCCACACCTTCCATGATCGCGACCGCTTCCGGCACGGCGTCAATGGCAACGGAGAGATTGATTTCCGTGTCGCTCCCTGTGGCCCCGGCCGGCAGGTCCATCAGCGCCATCACCTCGAAACCCTGTGCGCGATACTCGGCTGCCCGCGCGGCCGCGTCGTCCAGACTGGCATCCACGGCAAAGGTCAACGGATAGGGAAAGCTCCTGAGCGCGGCGAGACCCACCGGACCACCGGTCAGATCGGCGCCGGTATCCATCAGCACGATGGCCATCACCGGCTTGTCTTCAGGGTTCTCGAAGGGGGCCGCGAATTGTGCGATCGGCGGGCCCTCGGCCTCCGCCTCCGGTGCGTCAGGCGTGGTCGCCGCCTCGGGAACCTCAGGTGTCCGGTCAACCAGGGACGTGGCCGGGCGCCCGATGCTGGGCCGTCCGCTGTCTGCGTCGGCTCCGTCCTCGGGCAAGGCTGCCGTTTCCGTTTCAACCGGGTCTGTCTCCGCATCGGCAGGTGCTTCGGGCGAGGCCGGGGTTTGCGGTGCTTCGGCGGTGGCGGGCGCATCAGGAACGGGCGCAGGTGCGGTGTCGGGTGCCGGTGCCTCGGCGCTCGGCGCTTCGGGGGCCGTGTCCGCCTGCGGAGCAAAGGCGGTTTCGGTCTCGGGCACGTCTGGCGCAGGCGGCTGCGCGGGGTCGGTCGAGATCGACAACTGCCCTTCGGTATCGGGTGCGGCAACGAGCGCGCCTTGCGGGCTGGGCAGCACCGGCGCTTCGCCGTCGACGGCCACCGCGCCCGCATCCGCAGCGGCGGCAGGATCGTTCAGGTCCTCCGCCCCGCCGGTCTGCGGCACCGGCGCTGTGTCGGATCCGGCCTCCGCCGCGGCTGTGACATCGTCGGCATCCGGGCTTGTGACTTGCGGCGCGGTGTCGTCCTGAACCAGATCCGCGTCCGTGACGGAGGTGGCATCGGCCGCCTCCCCCTGAGCGGGTGCTGCCCCAGCAACCGGGCTTTCCACGCTGGCGTCCGGAGCCTGCGGCGGATCGCTCAGCACGGATGCGACACCCGCGCCCAGAACACTCACCACCCCGCCCAGCACAACGCCGCTCAAAAATCCTCGTGCCATCGTCTGTCACTCCGCCTGCTGTCCCGCGCGCGCCCCCGCTTTGCGATGTGGCGCACCTGCCCTGCCCGGACCCCACCCGCGCCCTTGACGGCACCGGCCAAGCCTGAACATGTTGGCGCGACTATAAGCCCCCGCGCGCCCCTTGAGAACACCGAAGACAATCCCATGCTGCTTCTGATCGATAACTACGACAGTTTTACCTACAACCTTGTCCATTACCTGGGCGAACAGGGGGCCGACGTGATCGTGCGCCGCAATGACGCGATCGACGTGCAGGAGGCGATGGGCATGCGCCCCGACGCCATCGTTCTGTCCCCCGGTCCCTGCGATCCCGATCAGGCGGGCATCTGTCTGGCGCTGACAGCGGCAGCGGCGGAAACCCGCACGCCGCTGATGGGCGTATGCCTCGGGCATCAGACCATCGGACAGTGTTTCGGCGGCAAGGTCGTGCGCGCAGATGATATCGTGCACGGCAAGCTGGGCACGATGCATCATGACGGCAAGAGCGTGTTCAAGGGGCTGCCGTCGCCGTTTCAGGCCACGCGGTACCATTCGCTGACGGTCGAGCGTGAGAGCCTGCCCGACTGCCTTGAAATCACGGCAGCGCTTGAGGACGGCACGATCATGGGCCTTGCGCATCGCGCATTGCCGATCCACGGGGTCCAGTTCCACCCCGAAAGCATCCGGTCCGAACACGGGCATGCGATGCTGCAGAACTTCCTCGATCTGGCACCGGTGGCGGCATGAGCGACGCGCTGAAACCGCTGATCGATGCTGCGGCCAACGGCCCGTTGCGCCGTGACCAGGCCGAAGCCGCGTTCGAAATCCTGTTCGAAGGCGACGCCACCCCGTCCCAGATCGGCGGATTGCTCATGGCGCTGCGGACACGCGGCGAAACCGTCGACGAATACGCAGCCGCAGCGGCCGTGATGCGCGCCAAGTGCAAACCCGTACGCGCGCCCGAGGGTGCAATGGACATCGTTGGCACCGGGGGCGACGGCAAGGGCACGCTCAACATCTCGACGGCGACGGCCTTTGTGGTGGCGGGTGCGGGTGTAACCGTGGCCAAACACGGTAATCGCAACCTCAGCTCCAAATCGGGCGCGGCCGATGCGCTGACCCAGATGGGGTTGAACGTGATGGTCGACGCCGATATCGTCGAGCGCTGCATCGCCGAGGCGGGCATCGGCTTCATGATGGCGCCCATGCACCATCCGGCCATCGCGCATGTTATGCCCACACGGGCAGAACTTGGGACACGCACGATCTTCAACATCCTCGGCCCGCTCACGAACCCTGCAGGGGTCAAACGGCAACTGACCGGTGCCTTTTCCCGCGATCTGATCCGCCCCATGGCCGAAACGCTGGGACAGCTGGGATCGGAGGCCGCATGGCTTGTGCACGGCTCGGACGGAACCGACGAACTGACGATCACGGGCGTCTCGTGGGTCGCCTCGCTCACAGGTGACACTGTCACGGATATCGAAATCCATCCCGAAGATGCGGGCCTGCCCGTTCATCCGTTCGAAGACATCCTCGGCGGCACGCCCGAAGAGAACGCAACCGCCTTCCGCGCGCTTCTGGACGGCGCACCGGGTGCCTACCGCGATGCCGTCCTGCTCAACGCCGCCGCAGCGCTGCACGTCGCGGGCAAGGCAAGCGACCTCAAGGACGGCGCGCAACAGGCCGCAACATCCATTGACAGCGGTGCCGCCAAAGCCAAAATCGAAGCCACCGCACAGATCACGAACGCACGTTGATCCCTCTTCATCTTGCCAGATAAACTCCGGGGGTCTGGGGGCTGGCCCCCAGTGCGACACACACCACCAGGACCAAAGCGATGACCGAAACGATCCTCGACAAGATCAAGGCCTACAAACTCGAAGAGATTGCCGCAGACAAGGCGGCAAAGCCGCTTGATGCGGTCGAGGCCGAGGCCCGCAACGCTCCGCCCGTGCGCCCCTTTGCCGACGCGCTGCACAAGGCCAGCCGCGAAGGCTACGGCCTCATCGCCGAGATCAAGAAGGCCAGCCCGTCCAAGGGCCTGATCCGGGCCGACTTTGATCCGCCAGCGCTTGCCGAGGCCTACGAGGCCGGTGGCGCGACCTGCCTGTCGATCCTCACCGACACGCCCAGCTTTCAGGGGGACAAGCAGTTTCTCGTGGATGCGCGCGCGGCCTGCGCCTTGCCGGTGCTGCGCAAGGATTTCATGTACGACACCTATCAGGTGGCCGAAGCACGCGCGCTCGGGGCCGATTGCATCCTGATCATCATGGCCTCCGTCAGCGATGCCCAGGCGGTCGAACTGGAAGAGGCGGCCACCGCATGGGGCATGGATGCGCTCATCGAGGTGCACGACGCAGCGGAACTTGAGCGCGCCAGCGCTTTGAGCAGCCCCCTCATCGGCATCAACAACCGCAACCTGCACACGTTTGAAACATCGCTCGACACCACCCGCAAACTGTCAAAACTCGTTCCCGCTGACCGGACCATCGTGACCGAGAGCGGGCTGAACACGCCGCAGGAACTGGCGGATATGGCGATGTATGGCGCGCGCTGTTTCCTCATCGGCGAAAGTCTGATGCGTCAGGAAGACGTGGCAGGTGCCACGCGCACTCTGCTCGCCCACCCGCTCACCTCCGGCGGAGGCATGTAGATGGCGCTGACCCATTTCGATGAAACCGGCGCGGCCCATATGGTCGATGTGTCCGACAAGGACATCACCGACCGCGTCGCGGTCGCACAGGCGCACATCACCATGGCGCAAGCCACCTTTGACCTGATCACCGAGGGCCGCGCCAAGAAGGGTGACGTGATCGGTGTCGCGCGCCTTGCGGGGATCATGGGGGCCAAACGCACTGCCGACCTGATCCCGCTGTGCCACCCCCTGCCCATCTCCAAGGTCGCCATCGACCTCACACCCGATGCCAGCCTGCCGGGCCTGCGCATCACCGCGACGGTGAAGACGACGGGCCAGACCGGTGTGGAGATGGAGGCGCTCACCGCCGCATCCACCGCCGCGCTGACCGTGTATGACATGGCCAAGGCGGTGGACCGTGCCATGGAAATTGGCGGGCTGCGGGTCGTGCTCAAGGATGGCGGCAAATCGGGCCGTTACGAGGCGACATGATCTCGGTCGCCGAGGCTCTGGACCACCTCTTTGCGCTTGCCGATCCCTTGCCGGTCGAAACCGTGCCCCTGCGCGCAGCAGGGGGCCGGGTGCTGGCGCAGGATGTCCAGGCCACACGCACGCAGCCGCCGTTCGATGCCTCCTCCATGGATGGGTACGCGCTGAAATCGGTCGAGGCGGACCTGCACGCGCAATTCAAGGTGGTGGGCGAGGCGGCAGCGGGTCACGGCTGGGCCGGTACAGTGGGCGCCGGTCAGGCGGTGCGCATCTTTACCGGCGCCCCCGTTCCGGACGGCGCGGACCATGTCGTGATCCAGGAAAACGTGACGCGCTCAGGCGATCTGATCACGATCACGGACGGACCAAACAGCAAAAGCAATGTCCGCCCCAAAGGCGCCGACTTCTTCGAAGGCACCGACATGGCCGCGCCCCGTCGCCTGCGCCCGGGCGACATCGCACTGCTGGCCTCGATGAACGTGGCAGATGTGCCCGTGGCCAAGCGCCCCGTGGTGGCGCTGATTTCGACAGGGGACGAGTTGGTGATGCCCGGCGAGGTTGCCGGACCCGATCAAATCATGGCGTCCAACACCTTTGGCCTTGCAGCAATGCTGGATGCCCTGGGCGCAGAGGCGCGCATTCTGCCCATCGCCCGCGACAATGCCGGTTCGCTGCGCACCGTGCTGGGCCTTGCGCGCGGCGCCGACCTCGTCGTGACCATCGGCGGCGCATCCGTGGGCGATCATGACATCGTGTCCAATGTGGCCGCCGAAATGGGCATGGACCAGAGCTTTTACAAAGTGGCGATGCGCCCCGGAAAGCCGCTCATGGCCGGTCGGTTGAACGGCACCCCCATGGTCGGATTGCCCGGCAACCCGGTGTCCGCCATGGTCTGTGGATCGGTATTCCTGACGCCGATGCTGAACGCCATGCTCGGGCTGCCCGCAACCCCCGCCCCGCAGGTCCAACGCACCCTGTCCGAGCCGCTGTCCGAAAACGGGCCGCGCGCGCATTACATGCGGGCCATCGCGACCGATGACACGGTGGCGGATGCGGGCGCACAGGACAGTGCGCTTTTGTCGGTTCTGGCCTGTGCGAACGCCCTGATCGTGCGCCCGCCGCACGACCCCGCGCGTGCCGTCGGCGAGACGGTCGACGTGATCTTCCTTGAGAACAGTTGACACAAAACGAGAACGTCCGTAGAACAAAGCCAAAATATGGCCGTCGAACGACGGTATTGGCCATGGAGGACCGGGCATGTTGACGAAAAAGCAGTTGGATCTGCTGGAGTTCATTCACAAACGCGTCCAGCGCGACGGGGTGCCCCCCAGTTTTGACGAAATGAAAGAGGCGCTGGACCTGCGGTCCAAGTCCGGCATTCACCGTCTGATCACCGCGCTCGAAGAGCGCGGCTTTATCCGACGTCTGGCCCACCGCGCCCGCGCCATCGAAGTGGTCAAGCTGCCCGACAGCGTCGCCAAGACGGGCGGGTTCACCCCGCGCGTCATCGATGGCGACCGTCCCGATATACCGCCTCCGGCGGCCGCGCAACCGGTTGAGGCCGCGCATGCCATCGAGTTGCCCGTGATGGGCCGCATTGCCGCCGGTGTCCCGATTTCCGCCATCTCCGAAGTGTCGCATTCCGTCGCCGTGCCGGGCCAGATGCTGTCGGGCAAGGGCGACCACTATGCGCTCGAGGTCAAGGGCGACTCGATGATCGAAGCGGGGATCAACGACGGCGACGTCGTGGTGATCCGTGAGACATCCCAGGCCAACAACGGCGATATCGTCGTGGCTCTGGTCGAGGATCACGAGGCAACGCTGAAACGCTACATGCGCCGGGGCGACACGATCGCGCTCGAAGCGGCGAACCCCGCCTACGAGACCCGCGTGTTCCCGGTGGGGCACGTCAAGGTGCAGGGCCGCTTGGTCGGATTGATCCGCACGTATTGAGGTCGCCCCTGGCGACCCGCGGTCAGGGCAGGCCTTCGGGCCTGTCCTTGTCGTTTTGCAGGGCGAGTTTGTCCGGCGCGCCGGTCCAGACCAGCGTTGGCACGGGCCTGTTGCGCCAGCTTGACCACAGCCGATCCCCCGCCGCGTCCCGTGCCGTGACAATCCGTACGCCCGCGTCGGTGAAATGCAGCGCCAGCGCGCCCGTGGCGCGCAGCACCTCCGGGTCGATCACGAGGCATTGGGCCGGCGCCTCCAGAACGGCGCTCGCCACCACGATCCGATCCGGCGCGCAGCCCGCAAACGCGGCAACCGCCCGTTTGCCGTGCAAATGCGTGACCGGCATGGCATCCCCGTCCCACCGCGCAAAGGCCGCTTCCTGATCCGCACTGTCGCCGTCATTTTCCAGCCAATTGCGCGCCACGAACCCTGACCCCTTGCCCCGGCTGAGCGCGCGGCCCTCAACGGTTCGCACACCGACCAGCGCGCCGGTGTCCGACACCAGCACATCCGGACGCGTATCAACCTGCCAGATCGCGAGCGCGGCCACCGCCGCACCCACGCCGACATAGCGGCTGCGCCCCTGCCACAGGATCACGAACAGCACGCCAAGCGCCATCATGGGCAAGACCAGCGCATGTGGACCGGCCACAAACCGCTGTGCCCCGCCCAGTCCGGCCACCCAATCGGCCACCCACAGGATCCACTGCAATCCCAGCCCCATGAGCCACAGGCCCAGCCCCTCCGCACCAAAGGGCGCCAGCGCAGCAGCCAGCACCGAGGCCGGAACAACAACGGTGCCCATCAGCGGCACGGACGCCAGATTCGCCAGAAGCCCGTATTGCGCCATCGCGTTGAAATGTGCAGCCCCAATCGGGGCGGTTGCGAGGCCCGCCACGGCAGACGAAATCACCAGGCCAAAGACGGCCTGCCCCCATCCACGACCCCGCAGCCATGGCATGTCCCGCAACCAGCCGAACACGGCGACCAGTGCCGTCGTCGCGGCAAAGGACATCTGGAACCCCGGCCCCAGCAGCGCCTCGGGTTGCCATGTCAGGATGATCAGCGCGGCAATCGCCACGCCGCGCAGCGAAATGGCACGGCGGTCGACCAGCACTGCGCACAAGGCAACCGCCACCATGACAAAGGCCCGCTCCGTCGCGACATTGCCGCCCGACAGGGCCAGATAGGCGGTGGCCGCACACAATGCCCCGCCCGCCGCCAGCTTGCGCGCAGGCAAACGCAGTGCGATCGGCGGGATGAGCGCGAAGACAAGCCGCAAAAGGCCGAAGACAAACCCCGAGAGCAGCCCCATATGCAGCCCCGAAATGGCCAGCAGATGTGCCGTGTTCGCGGCACGCAAATCCTCCAGCGCGTCCTGGCTGATCCCGCTGCGATCCCCGGTGGTCACCGCGGCGGCAAAGCCGCCCACATCGCCGGGCAAGGCGCGGCGCACAGCGCGCGAGATGTCCATACGGACACCGAACACAACCTGGCCAAGGTCAAATTCTGCCGCGCCCGATGCCAGGATCGGCACGCGCGTGTAGCCGACGCCGCCCAGTTGCGAAAACCAGGCATGTCGCTGGAAATCAAAGCCACCCGGCTCCACCGGTCCACCCGGCGGGCTGAGATGTGCCGTGGTCATCACGCGAAGCCCCGGCGTCGGCGTCACACCCAGACCGGGATCGCCATGCAGCGATATGCGCACCCGCAGCGGTGTGTCTTGCGGGGCCACCCGATCCAGCTTGACCTGATCAAGCGTCAGCCGCACCGCATCCGACGCGCTGCGATCCATGCCGACAATCCGGCCTTCCACCGGGCCGTAATAACGCCAATCCAGCACAGGCCCCGCAAGGCTGTGCGTCCGCAGCGCCGCAATGGAAAACCCGAAGGCGATCATGGCGAGGAACACGGCAAAAGGGCCGGCTGTTTCCGGAAGGACCCGCGTGGCGCCCAGTGCGACAAGACCGGCTGCGCCCACGGCAAGAAGGGTCACCAATGACGGTTCGAAACGCAGCCCGAAGAAGGTGGCAATGCCAATGGCCATGCCGACAGGCAGCCATCCGAAAAGGTGTCCGCGTTGCAGCGCAATCATCAGCCGGAACCGTTCCGCCAGCCCCATGCTTGCCCCTTTCGCCTTGCCCGCGTATCAGGTGCGAAACGCTATCCCGCTCATGGTTACCAAGAGGTAAACGTTCATGTCCGAACCCCGTCCGGTCGTCACCCGCTTTGCCCCCTCGCCCACGGGATTTCTGCACATTGGCGGCGCACG
Source organism: uncultured Rhodobacterales bacterium (assembly GCA_964603315.1). Taxonomy (GTDB): domain Bacteria; phylum Pseudomonadota; class Alphaproteobacteria; order Rhodobacterales; family Rhodobacteraceae; genus Tateyamaria. The sequence goes on along the minus strand of CAZRUV010000050.1, from coordinate 2,043 downwards.
CACGGCACTCTTCAACTGGCTCTACGCACGGGGGCGCGGGGGAACCTTCCTGCTGCGGATCGAGGATACGGACCGCGCGAGATCCACACCGGAGGCGACGCAGGCGATCCTCGACGGGATGGCCTGGCTTGGGCTTGACCATGACGGCGACGTGATCAGCCAGTTCGCGCGCGCGGACCGCCACGCCGAGGTGGCCAACCAGCTGCTCGCCGAAGGCAAGGCTTACAAATGCTTTGCAACGCAGGAGGAAATCGCCGCCTTCAGGGAGGAGGCCCGGGCCACGGGCCGATCGACCCTCTACCAGTCCCCGTGGCGCGATGCCGACCCCGCGACCCATCCCGAGGCCCCGTACGTCATCCGCATCAAGGCACCGCGTGACGGCGAAACCGTGATCCGTGATGCCGTGCAGGGCGATGTGACCATTCGCAACACGCAACTCGACGATATGGTTCTGCTGCGGGCCGACGGCACACCGGTCTACATGCTGGCCGTCGTCGTGGATGATCACGACATGGGCGTGACCCATGTGATCCGGGGCGATGACCATCTCAACAACGCGGCGCGTCAGATGATGATCTATGACGCCATGGGTTGGGACGTGCCCACTTGGGCGCATATCCCGCTGATCCACGGCCCGGACGGCAAGAAGCTGTCGAAACGGCACGGCGCTCTTGGCGCGGAGGAATATCAAAAGATGGGATTCCCCGCCGCAGGCATGCGCAACTATCTGGCACGACTGGGCTGGAGCCACGGCGATGACGAATTCTTTGACGACGCGCAGGCCCGTGCCTGGTTCGACCTTGACGGAATCGGCAAAAGCCCCGCGCGTTTTGATCTGAAAAAACTCGAAAACCTCAGCGGACAACACATTGCGCAAGCCGATGATGCCGCGCTGCAGCAGGAAATTTCTGCCTATCTGGCAGCCTCTGGCGCTGACCCGCTGACACAAACCCAGCGTGACGGATTGCTTGCGGCCATGCCCCACGTCAAGGAGCGGGCCAAAACCTTCCCGGAACTCCTTGATAAGGCGCATTTTATCCTGACCGAGCGCCCGGTCACACCAGATGAGAAAGCCTCAAAAGCGCTTGATCCGGTATCCCGTGGTATACTGACGCAATTGACGCCGCACCTGCAAACCGTTAGGTGGGAGCGTGACAGTCTGGAGGCGGTCCTGAACGATTTTGCTGCATCGCAGGATACCAAATTCGGCAAGTTGGCCGGGCCGCTCCGCGCAGCCCTTGCTGGGCGCGCCGTGACCCCTTCGGTCTTTGATATGATGCTGGTTCTGGGTCGCGAAGAGACCCTTGCCCGGCTTGAGGACGCTGCAGCCTGACAAGGTTCATCTTTGCTCAAGGTCCGCAGCCTAACCATGGGCGCGAGCGTGGCTCCGCGCCGGGGCGGAGCGGTGCTGCGCCCATGACGAAAGGAAGAACCCTGATGGCCGAAACCGAGAAATCCGCAACCCTGACCATTGGGGATCAAAGCTACGACCTGCCGATCCACTCGCCGACCGAAGGGCCGGACGTGGTCGATATCCGAAAGCTTTATGGCCAGGCCGGTGTGTTCACCTACGATCCCGGCTTTACCTCCACGGCAAGCTGCGACAGCACCATCACCTATATCGACGGCGGCGCGGGCATCCTGCTGCATCGCGGCTATCCGATCGACCAGTTGGCGGGCAAGTCACACTATCTCGAAGTGTGCTACCTGCTGCTTTATGGCGAGTTGCCCACGACATCTCAGCTTGAAGAGTTCGAGAACACGATCACCAATCACACGATGCTGCATGAGCAGATGCAGAACTTTTTCCGCGGGTTCCGTCGCGACGCGCACCCGATGGCGATCATGGTGGGTGTCGTGGGTGCGATGTCCGCCTTTTACCATGACAGCACCGACATCGCCGACGAACGCCAGCGCGAGATTGCCTCGCACCGCCTGATTGCCAAGATGCCGACCATCGCGGCCTGGGCCTACAAGTATTCCATCGGACAACCCTTTGTGTATCCGCGCAATGACCTCGACTATGCGTCGAATTTCCTGCGG
>CAZRUV010000049.1:0-23059 GCA_964603315.1 uncultured Rhodobacterales bacterium | reverse complement strand
ACGACACCCCGTTTGCTGATCTGGAACGGGACATCGTCCGGCAGCTGAGCGGCGCCTGGAAAGGCGGGCTCGCGCGCGAGGCGTGGCTGAATGACGGGCGACCCACGCAACCCGGGCGGCTGAACGACCTGCGACACATCATCTACAAATCCGCCGACGCGCCCTGGCGCCGGACCCGGCCCAATCTGGGGCTGATGATGAAGGAAGGGCTGCTCAAGGAGAACATCGATGGGGAAGCGCTGGAATGGGCGCACCGGCGCATGGTGGCCCGTCCGGAGGCGCGCAAGATCCTCATGGTCATCTCTGATGGCGCACCCGTGGACGATTCAACATTGTCCGTTAACCCCGCGAATTACCTGGAAAAACACCTGCGCGACGTGATTGCAATGGTGGAACGCAAGCGCGTGGTGGAGCTGTTGGCCATTGGCATCGGCCATGACGTGACGCGCTATTACGACCGCGCCGTGACGATCACGGATGTGGAGCAACTGGCGGGCGCAATGACCGAACAGCTGGCCGCACTGTTTGACAGTGACCCACGCGCACGGGCCCGCGTCATGGGCATGAAGCGCGCCAGCTGAAACGGGCCCTCCGGGGGGAGTTTACTTGGCAAGATGAAGGTGGATCATGTTCCAGACATTCGAGGTGACCGCCCGGCCTGAACAGGGGCCGCCCCGGTTGGTGGCGTTGCGCGATGTGATCGCGGCTGAAGGGCTCGACGGTTTTGTCGTGCCGCGCGCGGATGCACATCAGGGCGAATATGTGTCGGCGCGCGACGAACGTCTGGCCTGGTTGACCGGGTTCACCGGGTCCGCCGGGTTCTGCGTCGTGTTGCGGGATCATGCAGGCGTGTTCATCGACGGGCGCTACCGCACGCAGGTCAAGGCACAGGTGGCAGATGTGTATATGCCCGTCCCCTGGCCTGAAACGTCGATGGGCGACTGGCTGAAGGCGCAATTGCCGGATGGGGGGCGCGTCGGGTTTGATCCCTGGCTACATACGCCCGGACAGATTTCTGCCACCGAGACGGCTCTGGCTGGTTCGGGTGTCGAACTGGTGGCGTGCGACAATCTGGTGGATCGGTGCTGGCCTGACCAGCCGGGACCTGCCGCTGCGCCGGCAAAGGTGCACCCGCTCGAATTTGCGGGCGAAGGGCATGATGACAAACGGGCGCGCCTTGCCAAGGGTCTTGCCGAAGCAGGCGCCGATGCCGCCGTCATCACGCTTCCGGATTCGATCTGCTGGCTGCTCAACATTCGGGGCGCCGACATTCCGCGTAACCCGATTGTGCAATGCTTTGCGGTCCTGCATCGCTCGGGGGAGGTGGATCTGTACGTGGACCCGCGAAAGCTGGACGAGGTACAGGCGCATCTGGGCAACGATGTGCGCTGTCATGACCCGAACCGGCTTCTGGATGATGTCCGGGCACTGGAGGGTGTCGTCCGGCTCGACAAATCCAGCGTGCCGGTTGTGGTGGCGGACGCTGTGGGCGAGCGTGTGCAATGGGGCGACGATCCGTGCGCCTTGCCCAAGGCATGCAAGAACGCCGCCGAGATTGCCGGATCCGCCGAGGCGCATCTGCGGGACGGGGCGGCTGTGGTGGAGGTGCTGGCGTGGCTCGACAGCCAGCCAGCGGGCAGCTTGACCGAAACCCGGGTGGTGACACAGCTGGAGCAGGCCCGGCGGCGGGACAATGCGCTGCAGGACATCAGCTTTGAGACGATAGCGGGCACCGGTCCAAACGGTGCCATCATGCACTACCGCGTGACGGAGGAAACCGACGCGCGGCTTGAGGATGGTCATCTTCTGGTGCTCGACAGCGGCGGGCAATACCTTGACGGAACCACGGACATCACGCGGACCATCGCAATCGGTGAGCCACCACGCGAGGCCTGCGAAGCGTTTACCCGGGTGCTGGCGGGCATGGTGGGCATGTCGCGGTTGCGATGGCCCAAAGGCCTGGCGGGCCGGGATATCGAGGTGATAGGACGCGCGCCGCTCTGGTATGCGCATCAGGATTTTGATCACGGGCTGGGCCACGGTGTCGGTGCCTATCTGTCCGTGCATGAAGGACCCCAGAGGCTGAGCCGGGTGAGTACTGTGCCGATTGAGCCGGGCATGATCCTGTCGAACGAGCCGGGCTACTACCGTGAGGGTGCATTCGGTATACGGATCGAGAATCTGGTGGTTGCGGAGATGGCCGAAGCCCCGGCGGGTGGCGATGTGCATCGCGAGATGCTGTGCTGGCGCACGCTGACCTTTGCGCCGATTGATCGGCGGCTGATCGTGGCAGAGTTGCTGGACGCGGCCACGCGGGATTGGCTGAATGCGTACCATGCGGAGGTTCTGAAAAAGATCGGGCCGCGCGTCTCTGATGCAACCCGCGGCTGGTTGACCGCCGCATGTGCGCCGCTCTGACCCGTTTTACGACACGTAAAACGGCAGGAAAGCGATACGCTTTCCGGGTCCGCGCATAACGCTTGCCCCATGCACCGGTTTCCGCGTCGGAAACCTGCCGGAAACCGAGTCGGTTTCCGGTTCCTCCGGGTTCACGCAGCTGTTACACTCTGCCGTCATCACCCGCACCAACGCGACGAAAGGACCTCGCCATGGCAGACCATATCACGATCAGGACAGCCCCCGGCACATGGACCGTTCGCGCAGGTGGTGCTGTGCTTGGCGAGAGCACGTCGGCCCTGGAATTGACCGAAGGATCCTACCCGACTGTCATCTATTTCCCGCGAGACGATATCGCCATGGCGTTTCTGGACCGCACGGAAAAGACCACACATTGCCCGCACAAGGGCGATGCAAACTACTACTCTGTCGTGACAAAATCCGCGACCTTGCAGGACGCGGTCTGGACGTACGAAACGCCCAAAAACCCTGTCGCCCGGATCAAGGACCACCTCGCCTTTTACACAGGTGACGCGATCACCGTCGAAAAGATCTGACGCGTCAAAGCCCTACAACCTTGCCTTGACCTCGGCGACGAAATCCGCGCCCCGCGCCTCGAAACTGTCATATTGGTCAAAGCTGGCCGCAGCCGGCGCGAGCAGGACCACATCGCCCGGCTCGGCATCAGCCATGGCCGCGCCAACCGCTTCCGCCATCGCACCGCACACTTGCGCATCGACATCCAGTTGCATCGCGAATTGCGCGGCCTCGCGCCCGATCACATAAGCCTTGCGTACATTTGCCGATGCAGCGTTCACCGGCGCGAGCCCGCCTTCTTTCTGCAAGCCGCCACAGATCCAGCGAATGTTCTGAAACGCAGCCAGTGCCTTGGCGGCGCTGTCGACATTCGTGGCCTTGCTGTCGTTGACGTAAACGACGCCGTTTGCTTCGGCGACGCGCTGGCTGCGATGGGGCAACCCGGCAAAGCTGTCAAACGCATCCTCGATCACCCGAGGTGCGACACCAACGGAGCGTGCCGCCGCATAGGCCGCGCAGGCGTTCTGATGATTGTGTACGCCCGGCAGCCCTGCCACGGCGCGCAGATCAATGGACGCAACCTGCCGCCCCTTGCGCCATTCGGCCAGAAACCCCTTGCGCGCAAAGACAGACCATCCGGGCCCGGACAGCTTGGACGTCGCAGACACCCGGATCACACGGTCATCACCGGGCGCTTCAGCCAATTGGCCCGCCAGATACCGCCCCTCGGGCTCGTCCACGCCGATCACGGCCCGGTCCGGGCCGCCTTCGGAAAAGAGCCGCCGCTTGGCCGCAAAATACCCGCCCATCCCCGCGTGACGATCAAGGTGATCGGGCGTGAGGTTGGTAAAGACCGCTACATCCGGGGTCAGGCTCCGCGCAAGATCCGTCTGGTAGCTGGACAATTCCAGTACGACAATCCCGCCGTCACCGGGCGGATCGATATCCAGCACACCGCGCCCGATATTGCCTGCCAACTGGCTGTCGCGCCCCGCGCATTCCATGATGTGCTGGATCAAGGCGCATGTCGTCGACTTGCCGTTCGAGCCGGTCACGGCGATGACCCGCGGACTGGTGTCAAAGCGCGCCCAGTCTTCGGTGGCCAGCGACTGGAAGAAGAGCCCGATATCGTTGTCCACCGGCACACCTGCCATAAGCGCCGCAGAGATCACCGGATTTGGCTCGGGATAGAGATGCGGAATACCTGGGCTGACGATCAGCCGCGCCATGCGATCCAGTGCGCCGGATTTCTTGAGGTCAACGCACGTGAAGCCTTCGGCTTCGGCGGCCTCGCGCGCGGCGGGATTGTCGTCCCAGCACATTGGCTGTGCCCCGCCTGCAGCAAGCGCACGCGCCGCCGCAAGACCCGACCGACCAAGGCCAAGCACCCCGACCCGGGCATCCTTCAATCCGCGCACCGCGATCATGTGGCCGCCTGCGTGGGGGCCAGCCCCCACACCCCCGGGATATTTGAGGCAAGAGCAAGGTGCATCACCATGAGATTTCCTTCGCATCGCGAAAGAACTTGCCCGTGAGTGCGGCTGGCGCATCCAGCGCCAGCCAGATGGCCGTGGCGGCGCCCTCTTCAGGCGTGCGGGGGGCCGCGCGCCCGCCCATGCGTGTGTGTACCCAGCCCGGGCACATCGCGTTGATGCTGACGCCCGCAGGCAGATCGCGCGGCAGCGCGTATGACAGGGCGTTCAGAGCCGCCTTGGCCACGCCGTAGCCACCCGGGCCTTCCATACCTTCGGCATAGGCACCCCAGCCGGAACTCAGGTTGACGATCCGCCCGTGACCGGCGGCGCGCATATGTGGCAGGCAGAGCAGCGTCAGCTCAAACGGCGCGTGAAACATCACCTGTATCGACCGGCGCAATCCGTCCGGGTGCGTGATCATGCTGTCCTCGATCAGGATGCCCGCATTGTTGATCAGGATGTCGATGTCGCCAGCCTCGGCAACGGCAGGTGCAAAGCTGTCCTGCACTTCGAGGTCCAGATGGACGGAGGCGCAGCCGATCGCAGCGGCGGCCGCAGCACCCGCCTGCGCATCGCGCGCACCTATGACCACGTCGACGCCGCGCGCGCACAGGCCTTCGGCTATCGCGTAGCCAATGCCCCGGTTTCCGCCTGTTACAAGTGCCCGCACGGCCCCTCACTCGCATATCGCCTCTGGCGCAAAGAGTTCACATGAAACCCGCGCCCTCGCAAGGGCTCTTGGCTTCAAGGCGCTACCGCACCTTGAGTGTGGCCAGACCAATCATCGCGAGGATCAGCGAGATGATCCAGAAGCGGATCACGATCTGCGGCTCTGCCCACCCTTTTTTCTCATAGTGGTGGTGGATCGGTGCCATGAGGAACACGCGTTTGCCCGTGCGTTTGAAATACAGGACTTGAATGATCACCGACAGCGCTTCGACCACAAACAGACCACCCACAATCGCCAGCACCAATTCGTGCTTCGTGGCGACCGCGATGGCACCCAGGGCGCCGCCGAGGGCCAGAGACCCGGTGTCGCCCATGAACACCGCCGCGGGCGGTGCGTTGTACCACAGAAAGCCTAGCCCACCGCCAAAAAGCGCGGCGGTAAAGATCAGCAACTCGCCGGTGCCCGGCACATAATGAACGTCAAGGTATTCCGTGAAATCGACACGCCCCACAGCGTAGGCGATGATGCCCAGCGTACCGCCCGCGATCATCACGGGCATGATGGCCAGCCCGTCGAGCCCGTCGGTCAGGTTCACTGCGTTGGCGGCGCCTACGATCACGATGATGGCAAAGGGAATGAACATGACACCGAGGTTGATCAAAGTGTCTTTCAGAACCGGTACGGCCAACTGGTTTTGCAGCGGATCCGGGTGGTTCGTGGCAGCAAAATAGGCCGCGATCCCCGCAATCAGGACGCCGAGTAGCAGGCGCACCTTGCCGGGCACGCCCGCTGTGGTCTGTTTCGAGACCTTGGCATAGTCGTCGGCAAATCCGATCAGCGCGAAACTGAGGGTGACGCCCAGAACGATCCACACAAACGGGTTGTCGAGCCGCGCCCAAAGCAGCGTCGACGTCCCCAACGCACCCACGATCAGCAGCCCGCCCATGGTCGGCGTGCCCGCCTTGGCAAAGTGGCCCTCGGGGCCGTCATCGCGGATGGGCTGCCCCTTGCCTTGGGTCTTGCGCAGCACGGCGATCAGCGGACGGCCAAAGAGAAACCCGAACAGGAGCGCGGTCAGAAACGCGCCTCCAGCCCGAAAGGTGATGTAGCGAAACAGGTTGAAAAAGTCCCCGCCATCCGAAAGTGCCGTCAACCAATAGAGCATACCCGCCTCGCCTCACCCATCATCTTGTGTCCTGCCGCCCGCCGCTCCCGGATGGCCCATTTTCCGGATCGCGTCAACGATCTGGCTGAGTTTCATGCTCAAAGAGCCCTTGACCAGCACGACGTCACCGCTGTCGAGACGGCGCGACACCAATGGCGCCAGATCCTGCGATGTTTCGGCCCAAAGGCCGCGTTTCCGCTCGGGCAGTGCCGCGTGCAGGTGCTGCGTGAGCGGACCAATGCAGTGCACAGTGTCGATGACCTCCATCGCGGGCAACCGCGCCAGATCGCGATGCATTGCCTCAGCTTCGGCGCCCAACTCCTTCATATCGCCGACAAAAGCAATCCTGCGGCCCTTGCTCACCCGACCGATGTCATGGGTGACTTCGGCATGGGCCAACACATCGAGCGCTGCTGCCATGGAGGTTGGGTTTGCGTTGTAACTGTCGTCGATCAGCTCAAGCGTCAGGTGGGTGTCCACGATATCGAGCGCGATCACCTCGCGCGCACCGCGCCCCTCAAAAGGGGACCAGCGGCCCAGCGATTGCGCTGCGATGGCAAGATCGGCGCCAAGTGCGTCGACCGCTGCCAGCGCGCCCAGACCGTTCATCGCAAAATGCCGACCGGCCGCGCCCACCTTGAACAGCAGCGGCGCGTCATGCGCCCTGGCCTGAACAACCGTCACGTCGCCCTGAACATCCGCCGACAAGAGGCTGAAATCCTTTCCGTTTTCCCCAAAGCCGATGGAGCGGCACTGCACCTCGGCCGCCTTGGCCCGCAAGACGGCCGCGGTAGAACAATCGCTGTTCAAGACTGCGGCGCCCCCCGGTTCCAGCCCGTCGAGGATTGAGGCCTTCTCCACCGCGATACCCTCGATACTCTCGAAGGCCTCCAGATGGGCGGCAGCAACCGTCGTGATCATCGCCACATGGGGCCGCGCCATTTTTGCAAGCGGCGCGATTTCACCCGGATGGTTCATGCCGATCTCGATCACCGCAAATTCGGTGTCGCTGGGCATCCGCGCAAGCGTCAAGGGCACACCCCAATGGTTGTTGTAGCTGGCGACCGATGCATGGGTACGACCCTGATCACCAAGCATGGCGCGCATCATTTCCTTGGTCGATGTCTTGCCCACCGATCCGGTGATCGCCACCACCCGCGCATCCGTGCGGGCACGGGCCGCGCGCCCGAGGTCTTCGAGCGCCTTGAGCACGTCGTCTACGATCAGGAGCGGTGCATCCTCTGGCACGCCGTCCGGCACATGCGTGACAATGGCCGCCGCGGCCCCGTTCTTCAGCGCTTGATCAACAAAGTCGTGGCCGTCCCGCGCAGCTTTCAGTGCGACGAACAGGTCGCCGCGCTGCAAGGTGCGTGTGTCGATGGACACACCGGATGCCTGCCAGTCCGTTGTCACGTGGCCACCTGTGGCCTCCCGTGCCGCTGCTGCGCTCCAGAGTGTCATGTGAGCCTTCCTTCCAATGCGGCGACGGCGACGCTGGCTTGCTCGGCATCGTCAAAGGGCAACACATCGTTGCCAACGATCTGCCCGGTCTCGTGACCCTTGCCCGCAATCAGCAGAGCGTCGCCGGGGCCAAGGGCGTCCACCGCGCGCAGGATCGCCTCGGCGCGATCCCCCACTTCGGTCGCCTCGGGGCAGCCTTGCATCACGGCGGCGCGGATGGCCGCCGGGTCTTCGCTCCGGGGATTGTCATCGGTGACAAAGACGATATCGGCATGCGCGGCGGCCGCCGCGCCCATCAGCGGGCGCTTGCCCGCATCACGGTCACCGCCTGCGCCCACAATTGCCACAAGACGCCCCAGCACGTGCGGGCGCATCGCCTTGAGCGCCGTGGCCACCGCGTCCGGCGTGTGGGCATAGTCCACGAACACCGTCGCTCCGTTGGCGCGTGTGGCGGCCAGTTCCATACGCCCGCGCACCGTGCCCAGATGCGGCAGCGTCTCGAACACGCGATCCGGGTCCGCGCCGCACGCGATCACAAGGCCGCAAGCCAGCATGACATTATCCGCCTGAAAGCCGCCAATGAGCGGCAGGCGCATCGCATAAGCCTTGCCGCGATATTCAAAGCGCACGTCCTGCCCCGAGGCATCAAAGCGCTGCCCGGACAGTGTCAGGCCGCCCCCGTCCCGACCCACGGTCATCACCTCCTGCCCCCGCGCGCGTGCAATGGCGGCCATGTCGACGCCCCGCGCATCGTCGATGTTGATCACGGCGACCCCGTCTTCGGGCAGCACGCGGGCAAAGAGACCCGCCTTGGCGTCGAAATAGGCTTCAAACGTTTCGTGATAGTCCAGATGGTCTTGCGTGAAGTTGGTGAATCCGGCCGCTGCCAGCGAAACACCGTCAAGCCGACGCTGATCGAGGCCGTGGGACGAGGCTTCCATGGCCGCATGAGTGATGCCTGCAGCCTTGGCCGCTGCCAGGGTGCGATGCAGGGTGATCGGCTCGGGCGTGGTGTGGGCCAGCGGTGCGGTCCAGGCGCCCTCGACGCCCGTGGTGCCAAGGTTGACGGCGGCCAACCCCATCTCGATCCAGATCTGGCGCACAAATGTACTGACGGAGGTTTTGCCGTTTGTGCCGGTCACCGCCACCATCACATCCGGCTGCCCGCCGTACCAGAGCGCTGCGGCCCGGGCCAGCGCTTCGCGCGGAATGTCGGTGACGATCAGCGCAACATCATCCAGATGCGGGGCGGCGATCTTTGCACCGATGACATCCGTCAGGATGGAAGAGGCTCCCATCCGCACGGCATATTCAACAAATTCCGCGCCATGCACCTGACTGCCGGGCATGGCGGCAAACAGATAGCCGTCCCGAACCTGTCGGCTGTCCACCGCGATCCCAGTGATTTCCGGGTTGGCCCCGCCACGCGCGGTCAATCCCAACGCGCTCAGGGGCCGAGGCTGCTCACCCATGGTCGGCCTTCTCGGCTCAGTTGCTGCTTGTCAGCGTTATATCAGCCAGTGATTTGGGTTCAACGCTCGGACGCAGCCCGAGGAGCGGCGCAATGCGTCCGATCATCTCGGCGGCAACGGGCACAGCCGTCCAGCCCGCTGTCCGCCGGGGCTTGTCTCCGGATGTCTCCACCGGTTCGTCCAGCGTTACCACCAGCACGTATTTCGGGTCATGCGCGGGAAAGATCGTCGCAAAAGTCGCAATCACCTTGTCTTCGTAATACCCGCCACCGGGGCGCGGCTTGTCAGCGGTCCCGGTCTTGCCGCCCACCGCATAGCCCGGCACCTCGCCCATGCTGGCAGTGCCCGAGGTCACCACCTTGCGCAACATATCGCGGGCCGCGCGCGCGGCATTCTCGCTCATCACGCGGGGGCCACGCTTTGGCGCCGACTGTTTCAGGATCGTGGGGGACACCAGATAGCCGCCATTTGCAATCGCCGCATAGCCCGCGGCCAGATGCATGGGCGACGAAGACAGCCCGTGACCATAGCTGACGGTCACCGCACTCAGGTCCGTCCAGCGTTTGGGCAACAGCGGCTTGCCGGTGCGCGCCTCGACGATCTCGAACGAGGTCGCATCGAAAAATCCCAATGATTTCAGGAACTCCTGCTGCCGATCCGCGCCGATCTGCAGCGCCATCCGGCCCGTTCCACGGTTCGAGGACTTGACGATAATGTCCGCCACACTCAGCTTGCCGTAGTTCTTGTTGCGGAACTCGCCGATCCGGAAACCACCCACTTTCATCGGCCCGGATGTGTCGATGATGGTCGACGGCGACACGAGGCCCAGATCCACCGCCTGCGCCGCTGCAAAGATCTTGAAGGTCGAGCCCAGTTCGTACACGCCCTGCACGGAACGGTTGAACAGCGGGCTGTCGCTCTGATCGCCGCTGGTGGCAGGACGCGGGCGGTCATTGGGATCGAAATCGGGCAGGCTCACCACCGAGATCACCTCGCCGCTGTGCGCATCCATCAGAACGCTGGTGGCGCCCTTCGCGTTCATCAGCTTCATGCCGCCGTAAAGCACCTGCTCGGCTGCGGCCTGCACTGTCAGGTCCAGCGACAGCTCCAACGGACGCTGCCCGTTGGCCGGATCGCGCAGATAGTCGTCAAAGTATTTTTCGACACCCGCCACACCGATCACTTCGGCCGCACTCACGCCTTCCTTGCCGAAACTCGCCCCTCCCATCACATGCGCGGCCAGCGACCCGTTGGGATAAAGCCGCATTTCGCGCGGGCCAAAGAGCAGACCCGGGTCACCGATTTCGTGCACCGCCTGCATCTGCTCGGGGCTGATCTTGCGGCGAATCCACAGGAATTTGCGTTTGCCGGTGAAATGAGCGAGCAGATCCTCTTCCTTCAGGTCGGGAAAGATCGCCGCCAGCCCCTTGGCCGCCGCCGCCGGGTCCACCATCTGCGGCGGTTGCGCATAAAGCGCGTATGTCTCGAAATTCGTCGCCAGCAAGCGCCCCTTGCGGTCGACAATATCGGCACGCGCCGCCGAAATGATCGCGCCCTGCGCGCTTGCGCGCGGCTCGACCGGGTCGGATGTTGCCAGCACGCCCATGCGCACGCCGACCGTGAGGAAAGCGGCAAAGAAGAACACGCCCAGCACCAGCAGCCGCCCCTCGGCGCGGGCGCGGGCGCGGTCGCGCATCTCTTCATGCCGTTGCCGCAGGTTTTCGCGTTCGATGGCGGCTGTGCTTTCGCCGGCTTCACGTGTCGGCAGGATGCGGGCCAGAGGGCGGAGCGGCGTGCGGATCATTCTGCGACCTCCAGCGTGCCCTGTACCTCAATCGCGTCGGTGACGGGCGGCAAATCCGGCACCGGGTACGCCACCTCATCCACATATCCGAACTGTTCGGGGCGCAGCGGCAACAGCCCCAATCGGTCAAAATTGATATCCGCCAGATCGCGCAACCGCGCGGGACGGTTCAGATAGGCCCATTCGGCCTTGAGCACGGCAAGCCGGGAATGTGCCGCACGAATGTCATGGCGCAGTGTTTCCACCTCTGACAGCGCTTCCTGGGTCGCGTAATTCTCGCGGTAGGCCCAGAATGCAAGGCCGATAACGGCTAGAGTTGTGAGTACAAACAGGACGTTGCGCATCAAATACCCCCTCTGACCTGCGGCATGCCAATGGATTTCGGATCGACCTGTCCGGCAGGCGCATCGGTGCGCGTGGCCACCCGCAGCTTGGCCGACCGTGCACGCGGGTTCGCCTGCGTCTCCGCCTCGGACGGCGCAATCGCCTTGCGGCTGCGCAAGGTAAACGCAGGTGTCTCCACCTCGGTCTCGGGCGCATAACGGTTGGCGCGCGCGCCACTGCCCGACCGCGCGGTCAGGAACCGTTTGACCATGCGATCCTCGATCGAATGAAACGTCACAACCGCCAGCTGCCCACCGGGCTTCAGCGCTCGCTCGGCCGCCATAAGACCCTGATACAACTCATCATATTCATTGTTCACCGCAATCCGCAGCGCTTGAAAACTGCGCGTCGCGGGATGCGACTGACCCGGTTTGGGGCGTGGCAGGCATTTTTCGATAACCCCCACCAGTTCGAGCGTTGTCGTGATCGGACGGGCGGTGATGATCGCCCGGGCAATCCGGCGCGATGCCCGCTCCTCGCCGTAGTGAAACAGGATGTCGGCAAGCACGCCCTCATCGGAGCCGTTCACGATATCCGCCGCCGATGGCCCGTCCTGGCTCATCCGCATGTCCAGCGGCCCATCCTGCATGAAGGAAAAGCCGCGATCCGCACGGTCGAGCTGCATGGAACTGACGCCAAGATCAAGCACGACGCCATCCAGACCCGCGCCAAACTGATCCAGCTGTGAAAATACACCGGGTTGCATGACAATCCGGTCGCCGTAAGCGTCAGCCCAGCCCTGCGCCATCTCGAAGGCCAGCGGGTCACGATCCACGGCAATCACCTGATCCGCGCCGCCATCCAGCAACGCGCGGGTGTAGCCGCCCGCACCAAAGGTGCCATCCAGCCAGACACCGTGGATTGGCGCACAGGCATCCAGGATCGCGTCGATCAGTACAGGAATATGTGGCCCCCCAGACACCATCCTATGCGCCCGCCCCGTACCACATCTACCCGAGATCCCCATCGAGATAGGCGGAGGGATCAAGGTCCGGATCGAACCCGTCATCATCAAGCGCCGCTATGCTGTCGTCATAGGCCTCGGGTTTCCAGATCTCGAACGTGTCACCGGATGAGACAAAGCGCGCCATGCCATCAAGGCCGATCTTGTCGCGCAGTTTGGCAGGCAGGACGATACGTCCGGTGTTGTCGACCTCGGCCTCGACCGATTGCGCGGAATACAGCCGTTCCATGGCCTTCCGCTTGGCACTGCCGCGTGGGAATTTGGCGATCTTGTCGTCCACCTCGTCCATGGCTTCGATCGTGAAGCCTTCGAGGTAGTTGCGGGTAGCACCGCCGTAGACGATGATCAGGCGGGGCGGCAGTCCATCCGTCCAGTCCGGATCGCAGGCCTCGATCACACGGCGAAAAGAGGCCGGGATGCTCACCCTGCCCTTCGCGTCCACTTTGTGGTCGCTTTCGCCTCTGAACCTGCGTGCCACCAGTTTGGCCCGTCCCTTGTGTCTCCGCCCCCGCGGTATTTTGCGCCCCGAAAATGAAACGGCGGGTTGTTCTGCTGCCACTGAACAACCCGCCGCCCTCGTCCCGCCTTGCGGGATCTCCAGCTGCGCGCGCCACCTGGGGGGATGTCTGCTCGCTCGCGCGCCGGATCTCTTGTCTGATGAAAGCGAGGTGCCTGTATGAAACCTGCTAGAGTTTTTGTTTTGCGTGGGGTCGTTGGGTGCCCCGTGCTCGTTCTCATCTGATGCATTAGGGATGCCATGGGAAAACATGGCACGCAATGGTTTTCTTAGGGATTTGCAGCGCAGATGAAGATTCTGGAGCGTATCTCAAACAAGATGTAGCGGTCAGAAACGTTGGGTTTTTGGCTGATGCTGTTATTTGATCGATTTCTGGCACAACATGTAGTTGGTCACCTGCAGCATCGGGCAGCGCCCACAAATTCCCAAAAAATCTGCGTCAGCGCTGTCAAAATCATTTATGTTTTTGCTTTGTTCTCAGTTCAGTTCGGAGAACTAAACGAAAAACGGTCGGAATTGATTCGAATCAGGCGCGCGCGTCAGGTCATTTCCCACAATTTCCCACGACCGGGCGTCAGGCCATACCGCCCTTGATCAGACCCGCCGCAATCTGCGCATAGGCTTGCGCCATTGCGCCCTCGCCCGCCGCGACGGGTGTGCCACCATCCCCGGCCAGACGCGTTTCAAGATCAATCGGCAGCGCACCCAGAAGCGGAACACCCATCTGCCGCGCTTCTGCCGCCACGCCGCCCTGTCCGAAAACGGCATGCTCCGACCCGCAATCCGGGCAGACGAACATGGACATGTTTTCAATAAGCCCCAGGACCGGCGTGTTCAGGGTCGCAAACATGTCGATGGCCTTGCGGGCGTCGATCAACGCCACATCCTGCGGCGTGCTGACGACGATAGCGCCGGTCAGTTCGGATTTCTGGCACAGCGTCATTTGGACATCACCGGTGCCGGGCGGCAGATCGACAAGGAGGACGTCCAGTTCGCCCCACTGCACCTGACCCAGCATCTGTTGCAAAGCGCCCATCAGCATCGGGCCGCGCCAGACGATTGCCTTGCCTTCTTCCATCATGAACCCAATCGACATCAGCGTGACGCCATGCGCCTGCAAGGGAATGATCGTCTTGCCATCTGGCGAGGCGGGGCGTTTGTTCACCCCCATCATGCGCGGCTGCGAAGGGCCATAAATGTCTGCGTCCAGAAGGCCGACACGCCGACCTGCCCGCGCGAGAGCGACGGCAAGGTTCGACGATACCGTGGACTTGCCCACCCCGCCCTTTCCCGAGCCGATCGCAAGGATGCGCTGCACGCCCGCCGGTTTCGAGGGACCGGCCTGCGGCGTCGGATGCCGTCCGATCTTGAGATCCGGCGGCGGCGCCTTTTGCGGCGCAGGTCCATGCGCCGTGAGCGCCACGCGCACGTCTCGCACCCCATCGAGGGCGCGCACAGCCGCTTCTGCGGCCTGGCGAACCGGTTCCATGCGTCCGGCAGTCTCCGCATCAGGCGCCTCAATGACAAAACTGACCACGCCGTCGACAACCGAGACCGCGCGCACCATATCTGCGCCCACAAGGGTGCCGCCATCCGGCAAGGCAATACGATCCAATGCGTTCATGATATCGGAGTTGGTCATCACACCGCCCGCTTGCTGGTCAAATCGCTGCTTTAATTGGCAGGTTTTCGGGTAAGAACAAGGGGAGCGCGGCAATTTGCGTGTCAAAGCGTAAACCTTGTGCGCAATGCCTGCGATTTCAACCGCAACCCCATGCAATTGCTGCATAGCAGCATTGAATTCATGGCTATTGTGCAATCGCAGCATCTGACTATCTTTGTCTCAACGAAAGTGAGCAAGAGGCGAAAACAATGGCCTATTACAATGATATAGCAAAACGCGGCGATGTGCTGGAGCGTGTGCTGGGCGCAACGTCCCAATATTTTGCAGCTGCTGCAGAGCGGCGTGCGATCCGTCGGTCGTACCGCACGACACTGGCAGAACTGCAAACCCTGTCCAACCGTGAATTGGCGGATCTTGGGTTGCACCGGTCCGAATTGCGGCGCATCGCGTGGGAATCCGCACAAGGCGAATTTGCACGCTGAAGATTTCGAGATCAGGTGCTCCTCTCCTCCTCCCTGGGGCATCTGAAATTGGCGGCGGCGCCTTCCTCCTCCCTGGCGTCGCCGCACCTTTGACACCGCGGCCACACATGGACGCACCAGACTACATCTCAGACGGTCTTCCTCCTCCCTGACCGCAGGATGTAAATAGAACGGCGGCCCCTCCTCCCTGGGGTCGCCGTTTCTTTGTTGCAGGTCGCGTCAATGCGTTTTCCGATACGGAAAACGGCCGGAAAATGTGTCATTTTCCGCCTGGGTCAAAGCAATGTGCTAGATTGGAATATCGTCGGAACTGCTGACAAAGCGCGAAACAACCTTTTTTGGGCCAGCCTTTTCGAAATCAATGTCCAGCTTGTCGCCTTCGATGGCGACAATCTCGCCATAGCCGAACTTCTGGTGAAACACCCGCTCGCCCACGGTAAAGCTCGACACGGCGTTCATGTCGATCACAGTGTTGCGGCTTTCCTTGGGCTGGCTGATGGGCCGTTCCCCCGAACGCGCCTGCAACCGTTTCCACCCCGGTGAATTGTAGACATTCGCCTCCGCTGCGGCCTGGTGCAGATTGGATTGCAAACCGCCGGGCGCTGCAGCCCCAAACCCGCCGCCATACAACCCCGGCGGGGTCAGCACGTCCACGTGATCTTCGGGCAATTCGTCGACAAAGCGGGACGGCATGGAGGATTGCCATTGCCCGAACACCCGGCGGTTGGCGGCAAAGGAAATCGTGCAGACCTCTTCGGCACGCGTGATACCGACATAGGCCAGCCTGCGCTCTTCCTCGAGGCCCTTGATCCCGCTTTCGTCCATGCTGCGCTGTGACGGGAACAGCCCATCCTCCCAACCGGGCAGGAAAACGCACGGATACTCGAGGCCTTTGGCCGCATGCAGCGTCATGATGCTGACCTTGGCGCCGCCATCGTCCTGTTCGTTGTCCATGATCAGCGACACGTGCTCGAGGAAGCCCTGCAGGTTCTCGAACCCATCGAGCGCCTTGACCAGTTCCTTGAGGTTTTCCAGTCGCCCCGGCGCCTCGGGTGTTTTGTCGTTTTGCCAGTGGGCGGTGTAGCCGCTCTCGTCCAGGATCATCTCAGCCAGTTCCACATGGGTCACCGGAGGCGGGCCATATTCCATGCGCAACGGAGCCACGCCATCATCGATCACGCTGTCATCCTGCGCCACTTCGATCCGGGGCCCGCGCAATTTGCTGTTCCAGCGGGCGATGCCATCGACCAGCGCGCGCAGTTCCGTGCCGCCCTTTCCCTTGATCAAACCCTGCTCGACAGCAAGCCGGGCGCCTTCGACGAGGCTGACGCCGTTCGCGCGGGCCGTGATCTGGATGGTCTGTTGTGCCTTGTCGCCGAGGCCCCGTTTCGGGGTGTTCACGATACGCTCGAAGGCGAGGTCGTCGTCGGGAGACACCACGATGCGGAAATAGGCCATCGCATCACGGATCTCCATCCGTTCATAGAAACGCGGGCCGCCAATGACGCGGTAGGGCAGACCGATGGTCAGAAACCGGTCCTCAAACGCGCGCATCTGGTGCGAGGCGCGCACGAGGATCGCCATCTGGTCCAAATTGATCGGTCGCATGCCGCGTGTGCCGGATTGCGCGGCCTCGATCTCTTCACCAATCCAGCGCGCCTCTTCCTCGCCGTCCCAGTGCCCGACCAGGCGGACCTTTTCGCCGTCATTCTTGTCGGTCCAAAGGGTCTTGCCCAGCCGGTTTTCGTTGCCGTCAATCACGCCGGAGGCCGCCGCAAGGATGTGCGGGGTCGACCGGTAGTTCTGCTCAAGGCGCACGACATGTGCGCCCGGAAAGTCCTTTTCGAACCGCAGGATGTTGCCGACTTCGGCGCCGCGCCAGCCATAGATCGACTGGTCGTCATCTCCCACGCAGCAGATGTTCCTGTGGCCCTGCGCCAGCAGTCGCAGCCAAAGATACTGGGCAACGTTGGTATCCTGATATTCGTCCACGAGGATAAACGCGAACCAGCGCTGGTATTGCTGCAGCACATCTTCGTGGGTCTGGAAAATCGTGACCATGTGCAAGAGCAGGTCGCCAAAGTCGCAAGCGTTTAATTCGATCAAGCGTCGTTGGTATTGCGCATAGATTTCCGACCCCATGACCACGTTGCGCGCGATGGCACCACTTTCAGGATTTCTGTGATTGAATCTATGCGCTCGTTGGACTGAATTCAAAGACCGCTCATCGAAAATTCGTTCCGCCCAAAGTTCGATATCCTTGGATACAGGCACTTTCCCTGGCCACAACGCCTCATTTTTGAGATTATCAATAAAAGTGCGCACAGCTCTCGGAGGGTGTCGTTTTTCATCGACCGACGCAGCTGACAGTACTTGTTTTAGTACACGGAGCTGGTCGTCTGTATCCAAGATGGTGAAATTCGTTTTGAGCCCGACCAGCTCCGCGTGACGCCGCAACAGCTTCACGCAAATCGCGTGAAAGGTGCCCAGCCACGGCATCCCTTCGATCGCGTGACCCAACATGCCGCCCACGCGGTTCTTCATCTCGCGTGCCGCCTTGTTGGTGAAGGTCACGGCGAGGATTTCGTTGGGGCGCGCCCGTCCGGTGTTCAGCAGGTGCACGATACGCGCGGTCAAGGCGCGTGTCTTGCCTGTCCCTGCCCCTGCCAGCATCAGCACCGGCCCATCCAGCCGTTCCACCGCCTCGCGCTGCGCGGGGTTCAACCCGTCGAGATAGGGCTGCGGTCGCGCGGCCATGGCGCGCGCGGAGAGTGAAGCGCCCTCAAAGGCGTCCATTTCATCGAAACTGCTCATGGCGCGCAGTCTAGCGTGGCTGCGCGCCAAACGAAAGGTGTTCACACAATGTTCCGGCGCCCTTTTGGCAAAAAGAGGCGCGGGAACAGGTTATGCGGCGGAGCGCGCCTGCAATTCTGCGGGGCTCGGCAGGCTGAGGTCGCGGCCACGCGGTTGCGGCACAGGTGATGTCGGGCGAATCTGTGACATATCCATTTCGGTGATGTGTGCGTTTTGCGCCCCTGCAACACCAATCTGCATCGCAAGTTCAGGCGTCACTTCGGTGCCCAGCACCGCACAGAGGGTCGGGAAGGCTTCGGACAGCGTGTCGAGGTCCCAATTCACGTTTTGCGACCAGAGGACCGTCGTCAGCCCGGTGTTGCGCTCTTCGGCCAGGCCCAGAAGGTCGCCCAGCGCATCGCCAAAGGCATCGGCACTGGCAACCAGGACATCAATCGGCATACGTGTCAGCGCCTCTTCACCCACGGCCAGGTTTGCCGTCGCGGTGGCAAAGATATTCCGTTCCAGTGACGCCATCATCGTGCGGTCACGCCGCTCGGTCTTTTCGTCGATGATCAGTACTTGCATTCTGGTGCCCTTCCTCTTGTGTGTGTTCGGTCGAGTCACAGATTGCGCAACTGCTCTTAAAATTATCTGAAGATTCGCAAGATCGCTGGACATGTAGGGCGCAGATGGAAATGGTGCGCGCCATGGATCTCAATACCCGCTTTCCCGCCCTGTCCGACCTGCGCACATGCGCGCGTGGCCGCATTCCGAAATTCGTTTGGGAATATCTGGACAGTGGCACCGGTGAGGAAGCGACCAAGGCACGCAACCGTATGGCGCTTGACCGCGTGGGTCTGACGCCATCGGTTCTGCATGGCGAATTTGACCCGGATCTGAGCGTCTCGCTGCTTGGGCACGACTTTCCCTTGCCCGTGGGCATCGCGCCGGTGGGCATGTCGGGCCTGATCTGGCCCAATGCGGAGCGTATGCTGGCGGCGGCCGGCGCGCGGCTGGGCTTGCCCTATACACTGTCGACCGTGGCCACCGTCGCGCCGGAGGATATCGCGGGCGCGCTCGGCCCGCATGCGTGGTTTCAGATGTACCCGCCCCGGGATCCCGACATTCGCACAGACATGCTACGCCGGGCGCGTGAGGCGGGCTTTTCGACGCTCGTGCTGACGGTGGACGTGCCCGTTGCCTCGCGGCGCGAGCGGCAGACACGCTCGGGCCTGACAAACCCGCCGAAACTGACGCCGCGCCTCATGGCACAGGTCGCCATGCGCCCGGCCTGGGCGCGTGCCATGGCGGGCATGGGCATGCCGCGCATGCGGATGCTGGATGCCTACACGGATGCTGCCGCGTCGGGGAACCTGCCCACCAATGCGCATGTGGGCTATCTGCTGCGCACCTCGCCGGACTGGGACTATGTCAACTGGCTGCGCGACGCGTGGGACGGGCCATTTGTGGTCAAGGGCGTGCAACGGCCCGCGGACGCTGAACAGCTTGAAGGCATGGGTGTGGACGCCATCTGGGTGTCCAACCATGCCGGGCGCCAGTTCGACGCCGGCCCCGCCACAATCGAAGTGCTGCCCGAGATCCGAGCCGCGACAGATCTCCCGATCATCTTTGACAGCGGCGTGGAGGGCGGGCTCGATATCCTCCGCGCGCTGGCCTCGGGCGCGAATTTCGTGATGATGGGCCGCGGGTGGCACTATGCCGTGGCCGCGTTGGGAGAGAGGGGGCCGGACCATCTGGCGCATATTCTGGCCGAAGACCTCAAATCCAACATGGGCCAGCTGGGCGCGCGGGACTTGCAGACCCTCGGCACACCGTTCCGGCTGGACTAAGGCAGGCTACGCCATGAAGTCGCGGGCCAGCGACCGGGCGCGATCCGGCTCTGCCTGCCAGCAACAGGCGATTTCCCACGCAAGCGCGGCGCGCGCCGTTTTCGGGTCGGCACTGTCCATGGCTGCAAGATCAAATGCGAGAACGTCGCGCCGCGCCTCGTCCCAGTCGATCAGCGCATAGCGCCCGTCGGCATCCCGCAGGATATTCCCGGCGTTGAGGTCACCATGCACAATACCCTGTTCGTTCCCCGCCAGTTCTGACCATGCGGCGCGCACAGCGCGCACCAAATCCGCCGGCAAAAGGTTCAGATCGACATCACCGCCCGCGCGCTGATGCAGAAGCGTCTGGGAAGAGGCAAAACCCGGTCGCTGCGGCAGACCCCTGGCCTGTTCATGAAAGGCCCGGATCATGGGCGCCAACGGGGCAACCGCACTTTTCACACCGGGCAACCGGGTTTCGCAGGTCCATCCGTCGACAACCAGGGCACCAGACGCACTGCGGATCGGTTGGGCAACACGAAGCCCGCAGGCTTCGGCAGCCTCAAGAACCGGCAACAGCCACGCAATCGCCGCTTCATCGCGCCGCGTAGACTTGAGGACGTGCCCGCCGACACGCAGGACCGCGTTGCGATGCCCGCCCGCCAAAGGTTGCGGCGTACCACTCAGCCCCCACGCCGCGAGCGGCGGGATCACTCCAGTTCGACCAGCAGGTCCTTGGCGTCGATCTGACCCCCTGCGCTGACATGGACCGCCTTGATGATGGCGTCCCGTTCGGCATGGATGCCGGTCTCCATCTTCATGGCCTCGATGGTCAAAAGCAGATCGCCTTCGCAGACCTCCTGCCCGGCGCTCACGCCCACGGACGCAACCACGCCCGGCATGGGCGCGCCCACATGGGCGGCATTGCCATCCTCGGCCTTGGGGCGGCTCACGGTGCTCGCCTTGACCATGCGATTGGGCACGCGGATCGTGCGCGGCTGGCCATTGAGTTCAAAGAATACCCGCACTTCGCCGTCCTCGTTGGTTTCCCCAACGGCCTGCATGCGGATTTCCAGTGTTTTGCCCGGGTCGATCTCGGCCGTGATCTCCTCGCCCGGTTGCATGCCGTAGAAAAAGGTCTTGGTCGGCAGCGTCCGAACGGGCCCGTATGTACGGTGGCGCCCCATGTAGTCGAGAAAGACCTTGGGATACATCAGGTAACCGCTCAGGTCCTCGTCATCGACATCCCGGCCTTCGAGCTGCTGCATCAGGTCGGCGCGCGTGTCGTCAAGATCCACGGCTGCGACGCCCTTGCCGGGACGTTCGGTGTTGGGCTTTTCGTCCTTGAGCACCTTTTTCAGAATGGTGTCCGGAAAACCGCCCGGAGGCTGGCCCAGATTGCCGCGCATCATGTCCACGACACTGTCGGGAAAGGCGACCTCCTTGTCGGGATGTTCGACATCCTCGCGGGTCAGGTTTTGGCTGACCATCATCAGGGCCATGTCGCCCACAACCTTGGAGGACGGGGTCACCTTCACGATGTCACCGAACATCTGGTTCACGTCGCGATACATGCGGGCAACCTCGTGCCAGCGGTCCTCCAGCCCCAGTGAGCGCGCCTGCGCCTTGAGATTGGTGAACTGACCGCCCGGCATTTCGTGCAGGTAAACCTCGGAGGATGGCGCCTGCATACCGCTCTCGAACGCGGCGTAATGGTCGCGGACGGCTTCCCAGTAGTCCGAGATGTCGCGGATCGCGTCTTCGCTCAGGCCAGTGTCGCGGTCGGTGTTCTTGAGCGCACCGACAACCGTGCCCAACGTCGCCTGAGACGTGTTGCCGCTGAGCGCGTCCATGGCGCAGTCGACGGCGTCCACGCCCGCTTCGGCAGCGGCGAGGATCGTGGCGCTGGCGATGCCAGCGGTGTCGTGGGTGTGGAAGTGGATGGGCAGGCCCACCTCTTGCTTCAGCGCCTTGATCAACACGCGGGCGGCCGCAGGTTTCAGGAGGCCCGCCATGTCCTTGAGGCCCAGCACATGCGCGCCTGCGTCCTTCAGCTGATTGCCCATGTCGACATAGTATTTCAGGTCATATTTGGCCCGGTCCGGGTTCATGATATCGCCGGTGTAGCAGATCGTGCCCTCGCAGATCTTGTTCTGTTCCTGCACTGCGTCCATGGCGACGCGCATGTTTTCGACCCAGTTAAGGCTGTCGAACACGCGGAACACGTCGATGCCGGTGGTGGCCGCCACCCGCACGAATTCCTGCACCACGTTGTCGGGGTAATTGGTGTAACCGACCCCGTTTGCCCCACGCAGCAGCATTTGCGTCATCAGGTTCGGCATCCGGTCACGCAGATCGCGCAGACGCTGCCAGGGACATTCCTGCAGGAAACGATAGGCCACGTCGAAGGTCGCGCCGCCCCAGCATTCGACCGAGAACAGCTGCGGCAGGTTGGCGGCATAGGCCGGGGCCACCTTGATCATGTCATAGGACCGCATCCGTGTGGCGAGCAGCGACTGGTGCCCGTCACGCATGGTGGTGTCGGTGACCAGAAGCTGGTTTTGCGCCTTCATCCAGTCCGCAACCGCCTGCGGGCCCTTTTGCTCCAGCAGGTTGCGCGTGCCCATCTGGTGCGCCGGATCCGCCTCGAGCGCGGGCGGCTTGGGGTCCTTGAGGTCGGCGCGCGGGCGTGGCCGGTCCTTGACCTCCGGGTGGCCGTTCACGGTGATGTCGGCAATGTAGGTCAGCACCTTGGTGCCGCGGTCGCGGCGGCGCTTGAACTGGAAGAGCTCGGGCGTCTCGTCGATGAATTTGGTGGTGTATTCGTTCGACAGGAAGGTCGGGTGCTTCAGCAGGTTCTCGACAAAGGCGATGTTGGTGCTGACCCCACGAATACGGAATTCGCGCAACGCACGGTCCATGCGGGCAATCGCCATCTCGGGCGTCGGTGCCTTGGCCGTCACCTTGGTCAAAAGCGAGTCGTAGTACCGCGTGATCACGCCGCCCGCATACGCTGTGCCGCCATCCAGACGGATGCCCATGCCCGTCGCCTCGCGGTAAGCGGTGATGCGGCCATAGTCGGGGATGAAGTTGTTCTGCGGGTCCTCGGTGGTCACGCGGGTTTGCAGCGCATGCCCGGTCAGCACAACGTCATCTTGCGTGGGTTTTCCGGTGGCTTCGGCAATGGTCTTGCCCTCGGCAATCAGGATCTGCGCCTGCACGATATCGATGCCTGTGACCTCTTCGGTCACCGTGTGTTCGACCTGCACGCGGGGGTTCACCTCGATGAAGTAGAATTTCGAGGTTTCCATATCCATCAGGAACTCGACCGTGCCCGCGCATTCGTAATTCACGTGTTTGCAGATCTTGTAGCCGAGGTCACAAATCTCGGTGCGCTGTGCGTCCGTCAGATAGGGCGCGGGCGCACGCTCCACGACCTTCTGGTTCCGGCGCTGGACAGAACAATCGCGCTCAAAAAGGTG
>CAZRUV010000048.1:16221-23472 GCA_964603315.1 uncultured Rhodobacterales bacterium | reverse complement strand
TGCCGTGCACTACAACAACGAGTTCGAACGAAACTGGTTCAAAACCGAAGGCATCAATTCTGGACGGTCGAATACTTCACCTCGGCATCTTCCATGATCACGATCTCGACGACCGCCGCATGCAATTGCGACGTATCGCGCTGCGGGGCGGTGCAGCCTTCGAGGTAGGAGACATAGCTGCCCTTGTCGGCGATAATCAGGGTGCGTTCGAACTGTCCGGTGTTTTCCGCGTTGATGCGGAAATAGGTCGACAGTTCCATCGGGCAGCGGACGCCCGGCGGCACATAGACAAACGATCCGTCCGAGAACACGGCAGAGTTCAGCGTGGCATAAAAGTTGTCCGACACCGGCACTACGGACCCCAGATACTGTTTGACCAATTCCGGGTGTTCCTTGATCGCCTCGGAAATCGAGCAGAAGATGACGCCCGCCTTCTTCAGTTCGGCCTGAAAGGTTGTCCCGACCGACACGGAAT
This sequence comes from uncultured Rhodobacterales bacterium, assembly GCA_964603315.1. Classification (GTDB taxonomy): domain Bacteria; phylum Pseudomonadota; class Alphaproteobacteria; order Rhodobacterales; family Rhodobacteraceae; genus Tateyamaria. Next base: position 22,997 of record CAZRUV010000048.1, on the reverse strand, counting down.
CAAACACCGCATCGACCGCGACCTTGCGTCCTTCGGCGGGTGCGTCTTCGGCGCCTTCGACACCGGCAAGGATCATCTGCTCTTTCAGCGGGATGCCCAGTTTTTCATAGGTCGCCAGCAGTTTCGGGTCGACCTCATCCAGAGACTTGGGTTTCACTTCCATCGATTTCGGGCGCGCATAATAGTACTGGTCCTGAAAATCGATCTCGGGATAGTCGACCATCGCCCAATCCGGTTCGGTCTTTTGCAGCCACCGCTCATAGGCCTGCATCCGCCACTCCGTCATCCATTCCGGCTCTTCGTTCTTCTCGGAAATCAGTCGCACGATATCCGGCGTCAGCCCCTTGGGGGCGTATTCCATTTCGATGTCCGTTTCCCAGCCATACTTGTAGGTGCTGACATCCCGTACCGCGTCGACCGTCTCCTGATCGACACCGTCCTTGACCACAACATCGTCTACAGCATTGTCCATATCAGACATTTCCTCTCGTGCTTGGCGGCTCAGGCCGCGCGCGCCTCGTGTTTCTTCAACTTTTGCGCCCAAACCTCTGCAAAGCGCATCACGTCGTCTTCTGTTGTCTCCAGCCCCAGCGACACGCGCACAGCACTTGCCGCTTCGGCCTCCGAAAATCCCATCGCCCCCAGCACCCGGCTTGCCTTGACCTTGCCGGACGAACACGCAGACCCTGCCGATATGGCAAAGCCGGCAAGGTCCATCTGCATCACCTGCGTCTCGCCTTTCCAGCCGGGCGTGGCAAAGCAGGACGTGTTCGGCAAACGGGGCGCTTCTTTCCCGACAAAAATAGTAGTATTCGAGGCGGCAGCAAGGGCACTTTCTAGAATATTTCTAAGTTTCTCGACCCGTGCCCACTTTCCCGCCTCGACATCACGCTGTGCAGCCTCGGCCGCCGCCCCGAAACCGGCGATGCCAATGACGTTCTCGGTTCCCGAGCGGCGCCCCATTTCCTGACCACCGCCGCGGATAAGCGCCGGCACTTCGACACCGGACTTGAGGCACAGGGCACCCACACCTTTCGGCCCGCCGAGCTTATGCGCCGACATCACCAGAAAATCGGCCCCCAGATCGCCGAGTGATGTGCGCACCTTGCCAACGAGTTGCACCGCATCGACAAGCACATGCGCCCCTGATGCCCACGCCACCTGGGCCCACCGGAAATTGTTCTGCAATACACCGGTTTCCGAATTTGCGCCCTGCACACCGAGCAGTGCACCGGGCACAGAGTCAAAGGGCAGAACTTCACCCCCGCGATCCACGGGCAGCGCGTGCGCCTGATGCACATGCACCGCATCATGTTCCACATCTGCACAAACAAGCGCGCGGCCCGCGCAGGCAAGCTCTGCGGCCTCGGTGGCGCCCGAGGTGAACACGACTTCGTTGCGGTCGATCCCGACCAGCGCGGCAACCTGCCCACGCGCCTTTTCCACGATCGCCTTCGCGCCGCGTCCTTCCGCATGGACACTGGACGGATTTCCGACCACATCCATGGCGCGCAGCATGGCCTCTCGCGCCCCTGCGCGCAGCGGCATCGTCGCGTTATGATCCAGATAGACCCGGTTCACCCGATCCATCCTTCATCTTGCCGCAAAAACTCCGGGGGGTTTGGGGGGCTGGCCCCCCATCCGACATCATCCATCATCGACCACCGCAAACAGGCTTGGCACAGCCGGACACGGCGCCAGCTCGTTGCCCACCACATCCGACAGCCGCGTCTGATGCAGAAACACGTAGACATGGGCGCTGAGCCCCTCCCACAGCCGGTTGGTCAGCGACTGCGCCTTGGAGCCGGACGCCGCCCCCGACGCGCCTGCCCCTTTGTGCATCGCGTCCACTGTCTCATCCACAGCTTCAAGGATCTCCGACACACGGATTTCCGACGATGGCCGCGCAAGACGGTATCCACCGCCTGGCCCCCGTACCGACACGATCAGATCAGCGCGCCGCAGCTTGACGAAAAGCTGTTCCAGATAGGGCAGCGAAATGTCCTGCCGACCCGAAATGTCACCAAGGCTTACAAGCGTGTCGCCGGGCTGCAAGGCGATGTCGGCCAGTGCGACCATCGCGTAACGCCCCTTTGTCGATAGTTTCATCGCGCACGCCCCCGATTGACGTCACAGCCTGCAGGCCATACATGCTTTGCCACCGCAGGATATGCGTCCTGCCCATGAAATTAGAACCGTTCTAAGGTGCCTTACATATTTCGTCAAGAAATCGGGGGACCAAAAGACGCGACAAGGACAGAACCTGCATATGCCCGAGGTCATTTTTCCCGGACCCGAAGGTCGTCTCGAAGGCCGCTACCACCCGCAAAAGGAACGCGATGCTCCCATCGCCATCATCCTGCATCCGCACCCGCAATTCGGCGGTACGATGAACCACAAGGTGGTGCACGCACTGCACTACGCCTATTTCAAGATGGGCTTTACCGTGCTGCGGTTCAATTTCCGTGGTGTCGGGCGCAGCCAAGGCGAATACGATCAGGGCATCGGCGAGTTGAGCGATGCGGCCTCCGCCCTCGACTACCTGCAGTCGATGAACAACAACTCCAAGCATTGCTGGGTTGCCGGGTTCAGCTTTGGCGCGTGGATCGGCATGCAGCTTCTGATGCGGCGGCCCGAGATCACGGGCTTCATCTCGGTCTCTCCGCCCGCGAACATGTACGACTTTTCCTTTCTCGCCCCCTGCCCGTCTTCGGGCCTCATCATCAACGGGACGGCCGACCGTGTCGCCCCCCCCGCGGACACCGAGGCGCTGGTGAACAAGCTGCACGAGCAAAAAGGCATCACCATCACGCACACGCAGATCGAGGGCGCTGGCCACTTCTTTGAAGAGCCGCATCTCGACACGATGATCGGGCACACGACCGATTACGTGAAACGCCGCCTGACCGAGACCACCCGTTAATGGCGGATCCGGTTGTCACGGAAATGGCCAACAAACTGGCCGAAGAATGCCTCGCCGTTCAGAAGGAGGTGGAGGACGACCGCCTTTTCATGAAGGTCGGCGAGGTGTTGGGCGCCTCGTCCCAGACACTGGAAGAGGCGTTTCTGACGGCCGTGCGCACGCGCATGGCCAACGATGCGGGCCGCCGTTTTCTCGCGCAACAGCTCAAGTCGCACCGGGCCAAGTCGGCGGAGTGACGCGGCTCGACCGGCAGATCGCCTTTCTGGTTGAGGCCGACAGGCTCAAATCCGTCACCCGTGCCACAACCCTTGCCGACGCGTCCCGCGCCGAAAACAGCGCCGAACACTCCTGGCACCTGAGCCTGTATGCGTTGATCCTTGCCGATCAGGCCGACCCTGAGGTCGACATCAATCGTGCCATCCGCATGTTGATCTTGCACGACCTTGTCGAAATCGATGCAGGTGACGCGCCTATCTTCGCGCGGGTGGACACAGCCGCCATGGCCGCTGCCGAAGCGCGTGCCGCCGATCGCATCTTTGGACTGCTGCCAGAGGATCAGCGCGACGAAATGCGGACCATCTGGGACGAGTTCGAAGCGGCCGAAACGCCCACAGCGGCCTTTGCCAAGGCGCTCGACCGGTTTCAGCCGCCGATGCAGAACCTCGCGTCGGGTGGCGGCAGTTGGACCGAATACAACGTGACACCCGACAAGATCGAGGCCCGCGTGGCGCCCGCGATCAAACGCGGCGCACCCCGTCTCTGGGCCTATGCCAAGGCGCGCATTGACGCGTTTTTTGCGGTCAGGTGATGACGTTCATTGCCGCCGATGCCGCAATGCGGATCGGGCGCATCACCAGATCGAGAATGTAGCGCAGGAAGCTCACGGTAAGGTCTGCAACGGTCAGCGCACCACGCACCACCGCACCTGCGAATTTCAGTGCCAGCTTGGCAAACCGCACGATATAGTCGCCAATCTTCGAGGCAAAGCGCACGCCCGCGCGGATCAGTTCAATCAGGACATCAGCCAGCGTGAACCCAACCGTGAACGTGGCCGAAATGACATGCGCGCCCGCATAGAGGATCGCCTTGAGCGCCTTGGCCAGAAAGAAATAGCCGAGGCTGGAGCCGATGGTCCCAAGTTGCCCTTCGGCCTGGGTCAGCCAGTAGCCCGGATCGGATTTCGACGCCAGCCGGGTTTCCGGCGGCCATCCGGTCAGCGGCATTTTCGGGATGTAATTGTCTTTCATGCTGTGCGCCTGTCCGGAAAACGCCCGGTTGTCATCGGCAAATCCGGTCGAGCCGGGCCCCACATGGCAAAACGGCGACAGCGGGATCATCGGCACCGGGTCCGAGATCGAATAGACCCGCTTCAGTCGTTCACGCCCGATCATCCGAACCACATCCGACCCAAGGCCGACAGATCCGACACGCGGCGCGCCGAACGTGTAGAGATGCGAGGTGGCCGTGCCGTTCTGGGCGAAATCGACCGCCGCCAGTGTCGCAAGCGCGCCACCAAGGGAATGCCCGACAAAGTGAATGCGGCTGGGTTTCGCACCCGCGATCATCCGCTGCACTTCGGTACGCATGCCCGCGTAGATGTCCATGAAACCGGAATGCACCAGCGACCCGGTGGGCCCGCGTGTCAGTCCGATCTGGTAGTTCGATATCCAGTCCTTGGACGTGCCCATCGCGCCGGTCGTGCCGCGCATGGCAAAGATGTATTCGCCCTTCTGCCCGCCATGCCGCTCCAGCAGGACGCCAAAGCCCGCCTTTTCCTTCACGATGCCGCCCGATTGGCTGACCACGGCCTCCATCGGGGTGACGTCGACGCTCAGCTTGGGGTCATCGGTTTTTGCATCGGCATCGAATGCCTTTTCGCGTTTGGCAAAAGTGTCCGCATCCGCCTTGACGTCGCGCGACGTGCTCGCCTTGGCCGCGGCAACCGCATAGGCGCCTTCGGCGATGATGGCCGCGTTGCGACCGTGCATGTTGAAACTCATTGGAAAACCATCCCCAGGTACAAAACGATCAGTTCAAAGTGCATTGGCCCCAGCCCAGCGAAGTGTTCCCCGGTTCCTGCCGCAAATCGCAGGTGACGGCGAATGTGGCGCCGCCGGTCTCGTGCAGGGGATCAAGGCTGCGGGAATTGATATAGAGAATCTCGACATCTTCGCCGCCAAATTCGGCATAGTAGCGCTGCAGAACCACGGGCGTGGACAGGCCCGAGAACCAGCCCTTGCGCGGCGCTTCCACCGCGCCAAAGCCAAAGGCACCGTTGCTGTCGGTCGCAACCCGGTCGGTTCCGTTCTTGTTGTTGTAGCTCCACTCGCGCCGCACGGCGACGCCTGCCGCAGGTGCGCCATCCGGGCCGATCAGGACCCCGGACATCGGTGAACAGATGTATTGCGCGTCAGCTTTTGACATGGTTCCCCCGACTGTGACCCATAACAGGGCTGCAGCGCAAACAAGTGCCAGAACGCGGCCCATGGCATCCCCTTGGTTTTATTTGGTTTGAAGGCAGCCTAACGCATCCCTTGCGCGACGCCTATTCCGGATTTGCATACCCGCACAATAAAAGGGGCGGCCCGCGCGGACCGCCCCTTTTCAAGGTCTCAACGTTGATGTCGTACGGGTCCGTCAGGCGAAAATGGCGTTCAGCGTCGCACTTGGGCGCATGACCGCTGCGGCCTTGGCATCGTCGTTCTGGAAATAGCCGCCTGTGTCCGCCGGGCCCGATCCGCTTGCGAGTTCGGCGAGAATGGCCGCTTCGCCGTCCGCGAGGGCGGCAGCCATGGGTGCGAAATGCGCGGCCAGTTCTGCATCATCGGATTGCGCCGCGAGGGCCTCGGCCCAGTAGCGGGCAAACCAGTAATGCGAATGGCGGTTGTCCGGCTCGCCCGCCTTGCGCGACGGGGAACGGTTGTGATCCAGAATGCCCTGCGTCGCGGCCTCGGCCGCTGCGCCCAATACACCCGCCTTGGCGTTGCCGCGCGCGTCCGCAAGGAAATTCAATGACTCGCCCAGGGCGCAGAACTCCCCCATCGAATCCCACCGCAGATGGTTCTCGGCATGCAATTGCTGCACGTGTTTCGGCGCGGACCCGCCTGCCCCGGTTTCGAACAGCCCACCGCCCTGCATCAGTTTGACGATCGACAGCATCTTGGCCGAGGTGCCCAGTTCGAGGATGGGAAAGAGGTCCGTCAGGTAATCGCGCAGCACGTTTCCGGTGATGGCGATGCTGTCCTTGCCTGCCGTGATCGTCTCAAGGGTCTGGCGTGTGGCCGCACGTGGCGCCATGATCAGGAACTTGTCCGCAACACCTGCGGCATCAAGCGCGGGCTGCACGTATTTGATCAGTTCCGCATCGTGGGCGCGATCCGCATCCAGCCAGAAGATCGCCTCGGAGCCCGTCAGGCGCTGCCGGTCCATGGCAAGCTGGATCCAGTTTTCGATGGGCGGCTTCTTGACCGTGCATGAGCGCCAGATATCGCCCGCCTCGACCTGATGGGAATGCAGCGTTTCGCCATTTGCCAGCACAATTCGCATGGTGCCCTTGCCAGACGCTTCGAACGTGGTGGGGTGGCTGCCGTATTCCTCGGCCTTCTGCGCCATGAGGCCCACATTGGCCACGGCCCCTGAGGTGGTCACATCCAGCGCGCCATTGGCTTTGAAGAAATTGATCGTCTCGTCATAGATCGTGGAATAGCAGCGGTCGGGAATGACGCAGTTGGTGTCGCCCTTCGCGCCCGTTTCGTCCCAGCCCTTGCCACCTGCGCGGATCACCGCAGGCATCGAGGCGTCGATGATCACGTCCGACGGGACGTGCAGGTTGGTAATGCCCTTGTCGCTGTCG
>CAZRUV010000048.1:0-16211 GCA_964603315.1 uncultured Rhodobacterales bacterium | reverse complement strand
CCATGTACATCGACGGACGATCCAGTGCCGCAATCTCGGCCCTGATGAGTTCCGCGTTGGGCATCGTGTCGATGGCGGCAAGCACATCGCCGAGGCCCGCATTGGGCGTGCCGCCGGCAGCCGCAATCGCGTCGCCATGTTTGTCCCAGACGGGGCCCAGCCACGCCTTGACCGCGTGGCCAAAGATGATCGGGTCCGACACCTTCATCATCGTCGCCTTCATGTGCAGCGAAAACATCGTGCCATCGGCCTTGGTGTCCTCGATCGCGCCTGCGAGGAAAGAGGACAGGGCAGACGCCGACATGAAGGTTGCGTCCGCAACGGTGCCTTCTTCGAGTGGCCACGTCGGTTTCAAAACGGTGACGGTGCCATCTTCGGCTTCGAACTCGATCCGGGCGTCCCCGGCCTGCGCGGCCGTGATCGTGGCTGAGACTTCGTTGGCGTAAAAGTCGTTGCCCGGCATCGACGACACCTTGGTCTTGCTGGTGGCCTCCCACGCGCCCATCGAATGCGGGTTGGCCTTGGCGTAGTTCTTGACGGCACGGGCCGCGCGGCGGTCCGAATTGCCTTCGCGCAGGACCGGGTTCACCGCCGACCCCTTGATCCCGTCATAGCGCGCGCGAATGTCCTTTTCCGCGTCCGTTTGCGGGTCTTCGGGATAGTCCGGCAGCGCGTAGCCCTTGGCCTGCAGTTCCTGCACCGCCGCCACCAGTTGCGGCACCGACGCGGAGATGTTGGGCAGTTTGATCACGTTTGCACCGGGCGTCTTCACCAATTCGCCCAGTTCGGCGAGGTGATCCTCCTGCCGCTGTTCTTCGGTCAGATGCTCGGGGAAGGTCGCAATGATGCGCCCCGCAAGGCTGATGTCCTTGACCCCGACCTCGACCCCGGCGGCAGACGCAAAGCGGCGGATGATCGGCAGGAAGGACGCGCTCGCCAGTTCCGGCGCCTCGTCCACCTTGGTGTAGATAATGTCGGGGGTATTGGTCATGACGCACCTCATTTGCCGGGGTTTGTGACTGGCGCCGCGCGCGCCGCATCTTTAAGCGCGGGCCTACCGAAGCAGCACCGCGAGGTCAATGTGTGCAATTGTATACAGACTGCGGCTTTTTGTGCCATCCCTGCGGGCGGGAATCTGCTAGAGACGCGAAAACAGGACGCAAAGGAGTCGCCCCATGTCCAAGATCAAGGTCGAAAACCCAATTGTCGAAATGGACGGGGACGAGATGACGCGCATCATGTGGGCGTTCATCAAGGACAAGCTGATCCTGCCCTATCTCGACATCGACCTTCTGTATTACGACCTCGGCATCGAAGCGCGCGACGAGACCGAGGACCAGATCACCATCGACGCCGCCGAAAAGACCAAAGAAGTCGGCGTTGCGGTCAAGTGCGCCACCATCACCCCGGACGAGGCGCGGGTCGAGGAATTTGGCCTCAAGAAGATGTGGCGCAGCCCCAACGGCACCATCCGCAACATTCTGGGCGGCGTGATCTTTCGCCAACCGATCATCTGCAAGAACGTGCCCCGCCTCGTGCCCGGCTGGACCGATCCGATTGTGGTCGGGCGCCACGCCTTTGGCGATCAGTACAAGGCGACGGACATGAAGTTTCCGGGCGCGGGCACACTGACGATGAAATTCGTGGGTGAAGACGGCGACGTGATCGAACACGAAGTCTATCAGGCCGACGGCCCCGGCGTGTTCATGTCCATGTACAACATCGACAAGTCGATTTACGACTTTGCCCGCGCGTCCTTCAACTATGGGCTCAACCTCGGCTGGCCGGTCTATCTGTCGACCAAGAACACGATCCTCAAGCAGTATGACGGCCGCTTCCTCGAAATCTTTCAGGAGGTCTACGACGCCGAGTTCCGCGAACAGTTCGAGGCCAAGGATATCTGGTACGAACACCGCCTGATCGACGACATGGTCGCCTGCGCCATCAAGTGGAACGGCAAGTTCGTTTGGGCCTGCAAGAACTACGACGGCGATGTGCAGTCGGACGTGGTGGCGCAAGGTTTTGGGTCGCTTGGCATGATGACGTCGCAGCTCATGACGCCCGATGGCAAGATCGTGGAGGCCGAAGCCGCGCACGGCACCGTCACGCGCCACTACCGCCAGCATCAGGAGGGGCAATCAACCTCCACCAACTCCATCGCGTCCATCTATGCCTGGACCGGCGGGCTCAAGCACCGGGCCAAGCTTGATGACAACGCGCAACTCAAACGCTTTGCCGAGACGCTGGAAAAGGTGATCGTGGACACGGTTGAGGCCGGCCACATGACCAAGGACCTGGCCCTGCTGGTGGGCCCCAATCAGGGCTGGCTGACGACGATGGGATTTCTGGAGAAGCTGGACGAGAACCTCAACAAGGCCCTCGCCGGCTGACGCTCAGGCCTTGCGGCGCAATCCCGCAAAGCCGAGCAGCCCGGCCAGCAACAACACGCCGCCCGCAGGCAGCGGCACCGGCGTGACCGGCAAGGCTGTGCCGGTCAAGGTCACATCCCCGAAGGCGAGCAGCGACACGCCCGGAAAGGAATAAGACGCGCTGGATTCCACGACACCACCGGCGTTGGTCAGGGCGGAATCCGCACCGAAATAGAGCACGCGGTCGGAACCGCTGGCGCCAATGCCGTTGCCGAACCCGAATGTCGCGCCGCCACGCTGGACCGCATATTCGAAAAAGCCGCCAAGCGGCGAGACAACCGGGTCATCCTGACCCACGGTGAGGTTGATATCGGAGAACGTCGCCGTATCCGCATCGAAGACAAAGCTGCCGGACACCTCGGTGTCGGCAACGCCGCCGGACACAAATGTCGTAAAGCCGAAGACCGGATCAAAAACCGTCTCGCCGCTGAAAATCGTACCGTCAACGTCCCATTTCACCGGAATGGCAGCGGCGACGGTCGGCAGGCTCGCGATCAGTGCGGCAGCACACAAGAGGCGTTTCATCATTTCTCACTCCAAACGCACGTTCCCGACGCACGCCGCACTGTCCCAGTGCGATTCGACCAAAGTTGCAGCTTCTATGCCCCCAGACGCTGCGGTCGAAATGCCCGGCGAATGCGGATAAATTGTGGTCAATACGCGGCAAAATTGAATTATTCGCGCGCGGTTGCCACGAAATTCGGCGGGCACAGCTTTTGCTGGCGAGGCGCGCGCGCCCGGTTTTGACACCCCCGCACAGCTGCGATAGCGCAGCGCCATGGCCGAACCACACAAGACGACCGCCCACACCCCGCTGGAAGATCTGCAAGCCGCCCTGCTGGGCACGGCGCTCTGCGCTCTGGGTGTGCAGTTTCTGGGCCATGCGCAACTGGTGACGGGGCAAACCGCGGGTCTGGGCGTATTGCTGTCCTACACGACCGGTTGGTCCTTCGGCATCTGGTTCTTTGTGCTGAACCTGCCCTTCTATGTGCTGGCGCTGATGCGCATGGGGCTGAGCTTTACGGTCAAGAGTTTTGCCGCAGTCGCCCTGGTGTCGCTGTTGTCAGAACTGTTTGCTCTGACGATCCGGTTTGATGCGTTGCCGGTCTGGCTGGCCAGCCCGCTTGCGGGCGGGCTGATCGGCATGGGACTGATCATCATCTTTCGCCACGGCGCCTCGCTGGGCGGGATTGGCGTGCTCGCGCTCTATCTGCAGGATCAGACCGGGTTCAAGGCGGGCTACACGCAATTGGTCTTCGACGCAGCGCTTTTTGCAGCCGCGCTGTTTCTTCTGCCCTGGCAGACGGTCGCGTGGTCACTGCTCGGCGCGGTCGTGACGAACCTGATCATCGCGACCAACCACCGCAAGGACCGCTATATCGCGCGTTAACGGACCTTTAGACGCTCCGACAGGGACAAGACAATCCGACTGGCCGTCTTTTCAAAAAGGCAGGGGATGACAGCATGCACAAGCGCCGCCCCGGTGGCCGCTGCCAGCGATACCGCGAAGCCGAACGCAAAGCGTGCGTGCCCGAAATAGCTTTCATCGACCGACCGTGGATGTTCCAAAAAGACGCGCGTGAGCATGGGTAGCCTCCTGTTGATATGCCCCCATCATGCAGACGGTTGATGCAAATTGGCTCCCGAATTTTGCGAAATTTCACGTTTGACTGATGCATTTATCCCAATTATTGCATATTTATGTTGAAACTTGACCAAACCGATGCACGCATCCTCGCCGCGCTGCAGGTCGACTGCGACCAGTCACTGGACGCGCTCGGTGACGCGGTTGGCCTCAGCCGGAACGCGACCTGGCGGCGTGTGCGCAACCTCGAAGAAACGGGTGTCATCACCCGACGCGTGGCCCTCTTGGATCCGGACAAACTGGGCCTGGGCCTGCAGGTCTTCATGCAGATCCGCACGCACAGCCATGACCCCGACTGGCAGACGGCCTTTGCCCGCGCCACCCGCACGTTGCCTGCCATCCTCAGCGTCTATCGCATGACAGGGGATCTTGACTATCTGGTGCGGGCGCGGGTGCGGGACATGAGTGATTACGACCAGCTTTACCAGCACCTGATCGCACAGGTGCCAATCGCGGATGTTGCCGCGAGTTTTGTGATGGAAGAGATAAAGGACAGCACCGCCCTGCCCGTCTGACATGACGGCGCTTGGTCAGGTAAGGCAGACGTGACTTGCCAGAACCCGTATAACGCGATCTTCTACACCCATAGTCTCGCAAAGGAGCGACCATGGCATACCAGAAAACATATACCAAAGACGAAGCCCGTTTCATGTTGCAAGTGTACGAGGGCGCAAAGGCCTTTCGCGGTGTCAACGCCGCGCATCAGATTCAACGGCACGGCGCCGCAGCGCACCCGTCGATCCACGGCGGGTCCGGCTTTGATGAACAACGCGCCCGCGTTAACACGCCCGATGAACCCCGGACCACCGGGACGTTCCACACACAGGACCAACAGATTGAGGCCCTCACACACGCCTTGAACAGCGTCGCGGGACAGGTGGCTCTGGGACAGTTGGATCACAATCCGACGCAGCGAGAGATCAAGTTCAATGCCGGTTTGCCGCCGCACCAGTTCCAGATGACAAACCATGCCGACAAGTCATCCAAACTGGATGCCCACAACAATCCCCTGCCCGGGCACGTGGCCAAGAAAAGCGTTGCACGCGTCGGCGCCGGGTCCACGCAGACACAGGCGAATGCAACGGGCATTTTCGTGTTTGCGATGCGCGCGCCGGGTGGAAAATTGCTGATCCAGACCTGTTACCCCACCTGACGGCATCAACCGGATCGTGCGTCTCGCCCGCGCGATCCGGAGCCGCAGACGCAGCGGCTGTCTTAGGGGTTTCTTTCTGCACCGCAGCGCTATATGGGCCGCATCAAAGCACCAATGAGGCCCGTCATGGATCTGCGCAACATCGCCATCATCGCCCACGTCGACCACGGCAAGACGACGCTGGTGGACGAACTGCTGAAACAGTCCGGCACATTCCGCGAAAACCAGGCCACGACCGAGCGGGCGATGGACAGCAATGACCTCGAACGCGAGCGCGGGATCACGATCCTGGCCAAGGCCACCTCCGTCGAGTGGAAAGACACCCACATCAACATCGTCGACACCCCCGGTCACGCGGATTTCGGCGGCGAGGTCGAACGGATCCTGTCGATGGTGGACGGGGTCGTGCTGCTGGTCGATGCCGCCGAAGGGCCCATGCCGCAGACCAAATTCGTGACCTCCAAGGCGCTGGCCCTGGGGCTACGCCCCATTGTCGTGCTGAACAAGGTCGACAAACCCGACGCGGAACCCGACCGCGCGCTCGACGAGTGCTTTGACCTTTTTGCCAATCTGGGCGCGGATGATGACCAACTCGATTTCCCGGCGATGTATGCCTCGGGCCGCAGCGGTTGGGCGGACATGGAACTGGACGGTCCGCGCAAGGACCTCTCGGCCCTCTTTGACCTGATCGTGGAACATGTGCCCGCGCCAGCGCAATTGGCCGAACACGACCAGCCTTTCCGCATGCTGGCCACAACCCTTGGCGCCGACCCCTTCATCGGGCGCATTCTGACGGGGCGTGTGGAAAGCGGCACATTGAAGGCAGGCGAAACCGTCAAGGCGCTGAGCCGGGATGGCACGCTCATTGAAAACTTCCGCTGCACCAAGATCCTGGCCTTTCGCGGCCTGCAGCAACAGCCCATCGACGTGGCCGAAGCGGGCGACATCGTCTCGCTCGCCGGCATGTCAAAGGCGACGGTGGCGGACAGCATCGTGGCACCTTCGGTGTCGGACGCCCTGCCCGCGCAACCGATCGACCCGCCCACCATCACCGTCACTTTTGGCATCAACGACTCGCCACTGGCGGGCCGCGACGGCAAAAAGGTGCAATCCCGCGTGATCCGCGAACGCCTGATGAAAGAGGCGGAAAGCAATGTCGCGATCCGCATCAGCGACACGCCCGGCGGCGACGCGTTTGAGGTGGCGGGGCGCGGTGAATTGCAGATGGGCGTGCTGATCGAAAACATGCGCCGCGAGGGCTTTGAACTCAGCATCTCGCGCCCGCAGGTTCTGTTCCGCGAGATCGACGGCGTGCGCCACGAACCGATCGAAGAAGCCACCATAGACGTCGATGACGAATACTCCGGTTCCGTCATCGAAAAACTGACCGGCGCGCGCAAGGGCAACCTGGTCGAGATGAAACCCGCCGGCGCGGGCAAGACACGCATCGTGGCGCACGTGCCGTCGCGCGGCCTCATCGGCTATCACGGCGAATTTCTGACCGACACACGCGGCACCGGCGTGCTGAACCGTGTGTTTCACGAATGGGCGCCCCACAAGGGCCCGATCCCGGGTCGCCGTGCCGGTGTGCTGATCTCGATGGAGAATGGCCAGTCGGTCGCCTTTGCCCTCTGGAACCTCGAAGAACGCGGACGCATGTTCATCGGGGCGCAGGCGGACGTCTACACGGGCATGATCATCGGTGAACACAGCCGCGACAATGACCTTGAGGTGAACCCGCTCAAGGGCAAGAAGCTGACCAATGTGCGCGCCTCCGGCTCGGACGAAGCGGTGCGGCTGACGACCCCGGTCACGATGTCACTGGAAGAAGCCATCGCCTATATCGATGACGACGAACTGGTTGAGGTCACGCCAAATGCGATCCGGTTGCGCAAGCGCTATCTGGATCCGCATCAACGCAAGCGGATGGCGAAGGCGTCATAGCGTCGGACTGGGGCTCTGCCCCAGACCCCGGAGTTTTTCTGGCAAGATGAAGGGCTATTCCGTGGTCTCGACGATCAACAGCTCACGCTCGGACGCGCCACGCGCATGTTCGAGGGCGGCCTGATAGGCGTCGGACCGGTAGCAGCGTTCAGCCGTCTCCACATCCGGAAAGCGCGCCACGACATTGCGCGGACGATCCTTGCCTTCGAGTTGCACATAGCGTCCGCCGCGCGCGATGAACGTGCCGCCATGTTCGGCAATGGCGACCGTCGCGCCTTCGGCGTATTTCTTGTAGGCCGCCTCGTCGGTGACCGTCACATGCGCAATCCAGAGTGCTGGCATCCCTTTATCCTCCCATGACCGCTTTGGCCGCTGCGATTGCGGCGTCCGCGTTGCTGGCATCCTTTGCACCGCCCTGTGCCATATCCGGTCGGCCTCCGCCGCCCTTTCCGCCCAGTTCGACAACCGCCGCCTTGACGAGGTCGACCGCGTTCACGGTGCCGATCTTGTCGTCTGTGACGCCTGCGGCAACGGCCACCTTGCCGTCCGCATCGGCGATCAACAGGACCGCGCCCGATCCCATGCGCGCCTTGTGTTCGTCGATCAGGGGCGGCAGATCGCGGCCTGTAACTCCGTTCAACACCTGCGCGAGAAACGCCGTTCCGTTGACGTCTTCGGCCTCGGGACCCGACGCACCGCCGCCGCCCATGGCCAGGTCCCGGCGCAGTTGCGCCACCTCTGCGGCCAGCGCCTTGCGGTCTTCGAGCAGCGCCTTGACCCGGGCGGGCACGTCACTCGCCTGCGCCTTGAGTTCGACAGCCGTCTCGGCCAGCAGGTGATCCTGGCCGCGCAGGTAGTCCAGAGCCGCCTGCCCCGTCAGCGCCTCGACCCGGCGCACACCCGCACTCGACGCGCTGTCGCCCAGCGTGACAAAGGCACCGATATCGCCGGTGTGCCGCACATGCGTGCCACCGCACAGCTCCAGCGAATAGGTGTTGCCGCCCGTGCCCTTGCCGGATCCCGGAGCCGCACCCATCGATACGACCCGGACCTCGTCACCGTATTTCTCGCCAAAGAGCGCCTGCGCGCCAAGCGCCCGTGCATCATCCGGTGTCATGATCCGGGTCTCGACCGCGCTGTTCTGGCGAATGTAGCTGTTCACTTCCGCTTCGACCGTGTTCAGTTCTTCGAGGCTCAGCGCCTTGCCATGCGAAAAGTCGAACCGCAGCCGGTCAGGCGCATTGAGCGACCCCCGTTGCGCCACATGATCCCCAAGAGCGCCGCGCAGCGCCTCGTGCAACAGATGCGTTGCCGAATGGTTGGCACGGATCGCCCTGCGCCGCAGATGATCCACTTCAAGAACGGCCGCTTCGCCCTTGGAAATACGACCTTCCGTCACCTTGCCGATGTGAACGAAAACATCCGCTGTCTTGCGGGTGTCCGTGATTTGCGCCACGCCGTTTTCGGTGCGGATGACGCCCTGATCGCCGACCTGGCCGCCACTTTCGGCGTAAAACGGCGTCTGGTTCAGCGCGATCTGCACTTCGGTTCCGGTCGCCGCGCTGTCGACGGCATCACGACCGACCACCAGCGTCACGATCTGGCCTTCGGCCGTCTCGGCCTCGTATCCCAGAAATTCGGTCGCGCCGTGCGCGTCTGCAACATCAAACCAGATGGTCGCATCCGCCGCCTCGCCCGAACCGGACCACGCGGCGCGCGCCTTGGCCTTTTGCTCGGCCATGGCCGCGTCAAACCCGTCCGTATCGACGCCGCGTCCCTTTTCACGGAGCGCATCCTGGGTCAAATCCAGCGGGAAGCCGTAAGTGTCATAGAGTTTGAACGCGGTCTCACCCGGCAAATCACCGTCACCCGGGAGCGATGCCAGTTCATCATCCAGCAGCTTCAACCCGCGATCCAGTGTTTGCTTGAACCGCGTCTCTTCCGCTTCCAGTGTCTCGGTGATCAGCGTCTGCGCCTGCCCCAATTCCGGGTACGCCGCCCCCATCTGCTGCACGAGGCTCGGCACCAGACGGTGCATGACAGGGTCCTTGGCCCCCAGGAGATGCGCATGCCGCATCGCGCGCCGCATGATCCGCCGCAGCACGTAGCCACGCCCGTCATTGGACGGCATCACACCGTCCGCAATCAGGAACGAGGTAGACCTCAGGTGATCCGCAATAACCCGGTGGTGCACGTTCTGATCGCCATACGGATCGACATTTGTCGCATCCGCCGACGCCTCGATCAGCGCCTTGAACAGGTCCGTGTCGTAGTTGTCATGGCTGCCCTGCAACAGCGCACCGATCCGTTCCAGCCCCATGCCCGTGTCGATGGACTGCATGTCCAGATCGACCATCGAGCCATCTTCGAACTGCTCGTTCTGCATGAAAACGATGTTCCAGATTTCGATGAACCGGTCGCCATCCTCTTCCGGACTGCCCGGAGGGCCGCCCCAGATGTGGTCACCATGGTCATAGAAAATCTCGGTGCAGGGGCCGCACGGGCCTGTCGGCCCCATCTGCCAGAAATTGTCAGATGTGGCGATGCGAATGATCCGCTCTTCGGGAACGCCAACTTTCTTCCAGATATCAAAGGCTTCGTCGTCGGTATGATAGACCGTGACGTAAAGCCGGTCCTTCGGAATTCCGAATGCGCCCGTGATCAATTCCCACGCAAAGGGGATTGCCTCATGCTTGAAATAGTCGCCAAAGCTGAAATTGCCGAGCATCTCGAAAAACGTGTGATGGCGCGCCGTGTATCCCACATTGTCGAGGTCGTTGTGTTTGCCGCCAGCACGCACGCATTTCTGTGCCGTGGTCGCGCGAGTATAGTCCCGCCGCTCGAGCCCGGTGAACAGGTTCTTGAACTGCATCATGCCCGAGTTCACGAACCTGAGGGTGGGATCGTTGCGCGGCACGAGAGGGCTTGAGGGCACCACCGCATGCCCTTGTTTTTCAAAGTAATTCAGAAACGTCGAACGGATGTCGTTGAGCGATGGCATGGGACTTGGCCTCGGGCAGAATAGGGTCGCCTTGACATAGCGCCGCGCCATGGCGGTGTCCACAAACGAAACGAGGTGCCACTGTGGTGACACCTCGGTCCGCGTATCGTTCGTGCCAATGTCGGCACGTCGGGGATCTGTCGGGCCAGATCCTCTTTGCCCAACGGGTCAGGCTTCGAGGATATCGTCGTCCTCGACCTGTTCGCTCTCGGGCATCTCGAAATCGAGCCCGTGTGCTGCGCGGATCTTGTCTTCGATTTCCAGCGCAATGCGATCGTTTTCCTTCAGGAAGGACTTCGCATTTTCGCGCCCCTGGCCAATCCGTTCGTCGCCGTAGCTGAACCAGGCGCCCGATTTCTCGACCACGCCAGCCTTGACGCCCAGATCCAGCAACTCGCCCATTTTCGAGATGCCTTCGCCATACATGATGTCGAATTCAACCTGCTTGAAGGGCGGTGCCACCTTGTTTTTGACGACCTTGACGCGTGTGGCGTTGCCCACCACCTCGTCGCGGTCCTTGAGCGCGCCGACGCGGCGAATGTCGAGACGCACGGAAGAGTAGAATTTCAGCGCATTGCCGCCCGTCGTTGTTTCAGGCGAGCCAAACATGACCCCGATCTTCATCCGGATCTGGTTGATGAAGATCACCATGCAGTTCGACCGGCTGATGGAGCCGGTCAGCTTGCGCATCGCCTGGCTCATCAGGCGGGCCTGCACACCGACGCTGCTGTCGCCCATGTCGCCTTCGAGTTCGGATTTCGGGGTCAGAGCCGCCACCGAATCGACAATCACCATGTTGACCGCACCAGACCGCACCAGCGTGTCAGTGATTTCCAGCGCCTGTTCACCCGTATCCGGTTGCGAGATCAGCAATTCGTCGAGGTTCACACCCAGTTTACGCGCATATTGCGGATCAAGCGCGTGCTCGGCATCGACAAATGCGCAGACGCCACCCTGTTTTTGCTGCTCTGCCACGCAATGCAGCGTCAGCGTGGTTTTCCCCGAAGATTCAGGGCCATAGATTTCGACGATCCGCCCCATCGGCAGACCCCCAATCCCGAGCGCGATGTCGAGCCCGAGCGAACCTGTGGAACTCGCCTTGATGTCCTGAATGGCGTTCTCGTCGCCAAGCTTCATGATCGAACCCTTGCCGAACTGCCGTTCGATCTGAGCCAGTGCGCTGTCCAGCGCCTTTTGTTTGTCCGCCGATTTCTTGTCTGTCATGTTCAAAAGGTCTGCCGTCGCCATTGGTTTGGTCCTTTGTGTCATACCCCGGTCGGGGCGGCAATTGGTGCCGTGCTGCTTCGATGTTCTCTTTGTGTTCCTTATGGGATCAAAATGAGAACATTGCAATTAAAATTCTCCGCACCCCACCTTTTGCCCAAGGTGGTTAAAGAGTAGTTTACGTCCAACACAAAGGAAGCCGGAACCGGCGGGACTGTTTGAATGCTGGTGTTTTACAAGGCCAATCTGGTTTTTCTGTCCGTGCCCAAAACCGGGACGACCGCCTATGAGGTGGCTTTGCGTGACCACGCGGATATGGCGATTTCCGAGCCTGCCGTGCTGAAACACGCGCCTGTTTACAGATACAACCGTTTTGTCAGGCCGATGTTTGTGCAGGTCTGTGATGTCGATCCGGAAATCATGGCAGTGATGCGCGAGCCGATCAGTTGGTTGAGCAGTTGGTGGCGGTATCGGCAACGGCCCTTCATGAAGGGCAAGGACAATGCCACACACGGGATCAGTTTCGATGAATTCGTGCTGGCCTATATGAAAGGCAAGAAACCGGGTTTTGCCAATGTGGGCAGTCAGGCACGCTTTCTCGAGGCCCAACCCAATGGGACGCACGTAAAGCATCTGTTCCGATACGAAGACCAGCCCCGCCTGCAGCGCTTTCTGTCCGAACGGCTCGGCGTGGAATTTGCGCTCGAGCGGCACAATGTCTCGCCCGAGATGCCCGCGCTGCTCTCCTCCGACGTCGAAGCCCGGTTGCGCCGGAAATGTGCAGAGGAATTCGACCTCTATGACAGCATCCCGACGACGTGATGTCGGCCTGACCCGTCAGTGGAGTTGGCTGTGGACCGTTTCGGCAAGATCATTGAGCGAAAACGGTTTGGGCAGAAAGACCGAGTTCGGGATTTTTTCCCGTTGGTCGTTCAGCTTGTCTTCGGCATAGCCCGACACGAAGACCACACGCACGTCCGGCCGGTTCAGCAGCGCTTCGCGTACCCAGCTCGGGCCATCCTTGCCCGGCATCACCACGTCCGTGACAAACAGATCCACGTTCAGATCGGCGTCTTCCAGCGTTTTGAGCGCGGCTTCGGCGCTGTCAGCTTCGAGCACTGTGTAGCCGCGCAAACGCAAGGCGCGGCTGGCAAATGCGCGCACCGGCGCTTCATCCTCGACGAGCAGGATGACGCCATCCCCTTTCTGCGGGCTGGCAGACTTGACTTGAGGCTTTTCGGGCAACGGTACGCCGTTTGCGCGCTCAAGCACCGGGAACATAATGGAAAAACACGTGCCCTCACCCAGTTTGCTGTCAACAAAGATGTAGCCGCCGGTTTGTTTCACGATACCGTAAGCCGTCGACAACCCAAGGCCGGTGCCCTCGCCCGTACGCTTGGTTGTAAAAAACGGCTCGAATACTTTCTGCAGCTTGTCTGCGGGAATGCCGACGCCCTGGTCGATGACGCGCAGGCACACGTATTGCCCTACGGGAACAGAGACACGATCACGTTCCAGCGGTTCATTCAGCGTCACACATTCCGTTTCAATCTTGATCTCGCCCCCAGACGGCATCGCATCGCGCGCGTTGACCACCAGATTCATGAGCACCTGTTCCAGCTGCCGCTTGTCAGCCCGGATCGCCTTGAGCACCGGGTCATGTGTCAGGCTCAGCCGCACCTTCTCGCCGACAAGGCGATTCAGCAGATGCGTCAGATCCGCCATCGTGTCACGCAAATCCAGTTCTTCGGTGCGCAGCGTTTGTTTCCGTGAAAACGCAAGCAACTGTCCGACCAGCGCCGCAGCCCGGTTGGCGTTCTGGTTGATCTGCATCAGATCGCCATAGTCCGCGTCGCCCTGATCGTGCCGCAAGAGCAGCAGGTCGCAGTGACCCGAAATAGCGGTCAGCAGGTTGTTGAAATCGTGCGCGACACCGCCCGCCAGTTGTCCGATCGCCTGCATCTTCTGACTTTGGACAAACTGCGCCTCAAGCGTTTTCAATTCAGTGGCATCGGACATGACCGCGAGCACGGAGTTTTCGCCGCCCTCCTTCATCTGGTTGAGGGCAACCTGGACAAAAGTCTCCTTGTCGGTGCGGCGCAGGCGCAAAAATTCGCTCTGCTGGACGGCGCGGCCGGACACCGTTTCTGCCAGCCAATCCTCGAGCGGACGGCCCAACCCCTCCATCAGATCGCCAAGATGTGCATCGCGTGTCAGCGTGTCGCCGACAAGTGTGGCCGCCATGCGGTTATAGCTTTGCACGCGCCCATCGGTCGTGAACCGGACGAGCGGCACCGGCAAATCCTCGAAGTCCTGCCAATGGGTGGCGGGCGTGACCTCAGGCGCGGGCAGCAAATACATGGCCTGCCGCCCGGCCCCTGCATCGACGGACGTCACGAGGACGTCCATCGGCCCCGCCTTGGCCTCGATCCGGTTGACCATGCCCATGGCAACCGGCACCTCTTCAAACAGCGTGTCGAGCACCTTGGCCCGTTTGCCGACAAGCGTGCGCGCGGCCTCGTTCATGTAAAGAATGGCGTCATTGCGCCCGAGCATGATCATCGGCAGCCCGGGACCATCAGCGCCCCGGGTCGCTTCAGCAACCGGCTCCAGGCGCCACAGCAACCGATCCTCGCCCATCTGGTGCACGGCCAGACGCACCTGCCCGCGACGGGTCACGATATCCTCGCGTGCGGCCCCTTCGACATCTGCCAATGCCTTGAGCCGAAACAGGATCCCGCCCGGGTTGGCAAAGGTTGACCGCAGGGTCCCGGCGAGCGTTTCGCCACGCCGCGTCGAATAACGGGCACGCGCGGCCGCATTTGCATTAATCACCTCGCCATCGGCCGTGCAGACAAAGCTGGGGGCGCTGTCCTTTTCGATGAAGCCGGCCACCGCTTGCATGGACCTGTCCTGCGAAACACGGTCGCGACGCATCATGACCGTCAGCGCAGCCCCAAGGATCAGGAAGGTGACGGCCCCCGCCAGAAGGCCCATCTGTATCAGCGGTTCGGGTGCCAGTGCGCCCATGATGCCCAACAGGATCGACGCAGCAAACAGGGCGTGGCGCCGGCCGGCGCCGGACCCGATAATACCCGCAAACCTGCCCGAACCTTCCGCTTGCGCCGTCACTACACACCTCTTACACGTCGAATCGTTGGCACGTTTTTGCGCCGCGAGGGGTTAATCACCACTTAACCACCGCGCCATATGCGCCAATGCATGACGGTAGCCGCTTACCTAAGGTTGTGTCAAATCGCGCTATGCGCGCAAAAGACGAGCAAGATAAAACCCGTCGCCCCACGCATCGATCGGCCAATGCCAGTCTTCGTCGCACCGCCAATCGGGATTGCGTGCAAGAAACGCGGACACCTGTGCCGCGTTTTCCTCAAGCAAAACCGAGCATGTGGCGTAGTAAAGCGCACCGCCCGCAGCCACATGGCCCGATGCGGCGTCGAGGATGGCGCCTTGCAGGTCCGTCAGTTCCGACAATCGTTCCGGGGTCAGGCGCCACTTGGCCTCGGGCGTGCGCCGCCATGTTCCGGCACCCGAACAGGGCGCATCGCAGAGAACCGTGTCAAACGGTTCCAGATCGCCAAGGGCCAGTGTCTCCGAAATCCGAATGTCGTGCCCACCGCGTTCCGCCCGCGCAGGCAGATCGCGCATGCGCGCAGGGGACGCGTCGTGCGCTGTAACGTTCCACCCCGCTGCGGCGAGGATGAGCGACTTGCCCCCGCCGCCGGCGCAATAGTCGAGGATGCGGCCCTGCCCGGTGACGTGCGCCATGGCTGCCTGACTGGCAGCGTCCTGCAGCTCAACAAGCCCGGACATGTAGGCCTTCGCGCCTCGGACCTTGCGTTCCCCCGCGCGCACTGTCAGCGCAGTCTGCGCGCGCGGGTTAACGCGCGTCTCCACGCCGTCCCGGTTGAGCAATGCGGCAGCCTCGGCGACAGTGGCTTTGGCGAGATTGACGCGCAGGGTCACCGGCGCGCGCGTTTTCAGCGCTTGGGCGGCGCTATCGGCCGCAGGGCCCAGACTTTCGTCAAACCGGGCGAGCAGCCAGTCCGGCAGATCCAGCTCGTCCGCGCGCTCGATTGGCGCGGCCCCGGCAGTGCGCTCGGCATCCGTCAGCGGGTCAGGGCTATGCCCGTTGCCGTCGAATAGGGCGTCGAGATCGGCGCCCGCATCGCGCAACCGGCCAATCATGCGCGCCCGTCCCGACATCCCGCCACCATACGCAGCGGCACTGCGCCAGTGGCGCAAAACGTCGAAGACATGGTCCCGCACCGCTGCACGATCCTTGGAGCCTGCAAACCGACTGGCCCGCGCCCAACGCGTCAGAGCCTGTTCGGCGGCATCGCCGTCATTGATCTGATCGAGAATGTCGATCGCCGCCGCGACCCGGGCGCCGGGGGTCACTGTGTCACGCTGACATCAACTTTGCCGCGCAACCCATTGAAATTACATGGCACGGTAGTTTGGCGCTTCGCGGGTGATCTGCACATCATGCACATGGCTTTCCTTGAGACCGGCGCCGGTGATTTTCACGAAATTGCAGTTCTTGCGCATCTCGTCGACCGTGGCGCAACCGGTATAGCCCATGGCGGCACGCAAGCCCCCCACAAGCTGGTGGATGACCGTCCCCGCCGGGCCCTTGTAGGGCACCTGACCCTCGATGCCCTCCGGCACCAGCTTGTCACTTGCTGCGTCCTTCTGGAAATACCGATCCGCCGAACCGCGTGCCATCGCGCCAAGCGAGCCCATGCCGCGGTAGGATTTGAAGCTGCGACCCTGATAGAGGATCACTTCGCCGGG
>CAZRUV010000047.1:0-23528 GCA_964603315.1 uncultured Rhodobacterales bacterium | reverse complement strand
CCTGCGTGCAAAGGGGTGAATGGGGTCAGTCAGCGATACATCAACTCGGGTCGTGACTATCCTGTGCGCTGCGGGCCGCAGAACGCGTCCCCGACGGCGGGTGTTGTGGCACGGGCGGCGCAGTCGCCCGTCGGCGTCGTGACGGGCGGGGATGTCGGCCAGGTTTCGGCGCGCACGCGCGTCTTGCCGCGTCAGGTCTATGACGCGCGTCTGCAGGAACGCGATGTTTTGCAAGTGCCCGAGGGGTATCGCCCTGTCTGGACGGATGACCGGTTGAACCCCCGTCGGGCGGAACAGAGCCTTGGCGGCATCGCCCAGTCCCGGCTGGTGTGGACGCAAACCGTTCCAAGGCGTCTGGTGGATCAATCCACCGGGCGGGACGTGACGGCCAAGGTTGCGCTGGTTTATCCCTATACCGATGTCGAAACGCAGACGCGTGAGCTGGGCACGGTCACCCTGATCCGCCGCGACGGTCAATTGCTGAAGCGGATCAAGCGGAACCGGGCCAAGGCGCGCAGGTCCAGCGCTGCTACGCCTGCCACCAAAGCCGCCGTTGCACCAAAGGCCGTTGTGGCGGCCGCGCCCCAGCCCACGACGTCGACACAGGGACGCTATGTTCAGGTGGGCACGTTTGGCGTGCCGGAGAATGCCCAGAAAACCGCGCAGCGTCTGGTGCGTGCGGGCGTACCTGCGCGTATCGGGACGCTGAAGCGGAGTGGGAAGAGCTACCGGGTGGTGCTCGCCGGGCCCTTTACGTCGCGCAACGGGTTGAACAGCGGTTTGCAGGCAGCCCGGTCCATGGGGTTCTCGGACGCGTTCATCCGCTAGGGGCCGGGGGCGCAGCCCCCGGCGTATCGACGCAGCGACGCTGCGGCGACATCATGCTTCGGTCAGATCCGCTGCCACCTTGCGCAGTTCGAATTTCTGGATCTTGCCGGTCGATGTTTTGGGCAGTTCCTGAAAGACAACCCGTTTGGGCGCTTTGAACCCCGCGAGGGTCTCGCGCGAAAAGGCGATCAGGTCGGCCTCGGACGGAGACGCACCGGGCTTGAGCTCGACAAAGGCGCACGGCACTTCGCCCCACTTTTCGTCGGGCTTGGCCACCACGGCGGCCAGGTTCACATCCGGATGTGCCATCAGCACCCCTTCGACTTCGACGGACGAGATGTTTTCGCCGCCCGAAATGATGATGTCCTTGGCCCGGTCCGCGATCTGGATATAGCCGTCGGGATGCTGCACGGCGATGTCGCCCGAGTGAAAATACCCGCCCGCGAAGGCCTCCGCCGTGGCGTCGGGGTTCTTCAGGTACCCTTTCATGACCGAGTTGCCGCGGATCATGATCTCGCCCTGTGCGGAGGCGTCCATGGCGATCTGGTGCATGTCCGTGTCCATGACCGTTATGTCTTCCATCATCGGAAAGGCAACGCCCTGACGCGCCTTGATGGCTGCCTTGTCTTCCACGGTGTCCCATTCGCCCTTCCACAGGCATTCGGTCACGTGGCCGTAGGTTTCCGTCAATCCGTAGACCTGGGTGACGTTGAACCCAAGTGCCTCGATCTTGGCAAGCGTCGCAGGGGCGGGTGGTGCGCCTGCGGTAAACACCTCGACCGTATGGTCGAAGGCGCGCCGCTCGGCGTCGCTCGCATTCACGATCATGTTGAGCACGATGGGAGCCCCGCCAAAATGGGACACGCCCTCATCCGCGATGGCGCCGTAGATGGCCGTGGCCGTGATGTCACGGCAGCAGACAAGCGTGCCACCGACCAGCGGCATCATCCAGGTGTGGTTCCAGCCGTTGCAGTGAAACAGCGGCACGATGGCCATGAACACAGGGTGCAACACCATGCGCCAGCTGATCACGGTGCCCATCGTCATCAGATAGGCGCCGCGGTGATGCGCCACGACGCCTTTGGGCCGACCGGTCGTGCCGGACGTGTAGTTGAGCGACAGGCTTTCCCACTCGTCCTCGGGCATGATCCAGTCAAATTCGGGATCAGCTTGTGCCAGCACATCTTCATATTCGGGATATTTGCCAGAGGCGGGGAAGCCTGCGGCGGCATCGGCCACCTCGATGATAATCGGCGCGGCGCCCTCCATCGCAGCAATGGCCGCCTCGGCGAGGCCAAGAAACTGTGGGTCCACCAGCACGACCTTGGCTTCACCATGGTCGAAGATATAGGCGACCGTGTCCACGTCGAGGCGCATGTTGATCGTGTTCAGCACGGCACCGCAGGCGGGCACGCCGAAATGCGCCTCGGCCTGTGCAGGCAGGTTCGGGATCAGCGTCGCAACGACGTCGCCGGGCGCGACACCCATACCCGCTAGTGCCGATGCCAACCGGGTGCAACGGTCATGGTACTGGCTGTATGTGACCCGGTGCGGGCCATAGATCACGGCCGTATGGTCCGCGAAGACTTTGGACGCCCGCCGCAGGTGCGACAGGGGTGTCAGCGGTACGTAGTTCGCTCGTGTCTTGCCGAGGCCCGTTTCATCTGCCATCCAACCCATATCGGTCCTCCCCATCCGGTCCAGCGCAGCGATGTTGCGCAGTTATGGCGAGGGGCGCAAGCAATGGAAAGACCCTATGACAGCCACCCAAGCGCATCGCCCTGCCGCCGCCGCGCTGAGCATGGTCAGCGCAATGGCTGTGATCGGGCTTATCGACATTTACGTGGCCGTCATCGCGCAGACCGTTTCGGTGTGGCAATTCCTGATCATGCGTCTGGCATTGACCGCGCCCATCGTCGTTGCCCTGTCCGCCTTTGGCTTTGGCACGTTGCGGCCCGTGCGGGTTGGCGCGGTGGCGGTCCGCTCCTCACTGATTGCTGCCGGCATGTTCTGCTACTTTGGCGCGCTGGCCTTCATGCCGATTGCCATGGCCTTGGCCGGGCTGTTCACCTCGCCGATATTCGTGCTCTTGCTTACAGCTTTTGCACTGCGCCAGCGCATCGGGCCGTGGCGCATCCTGGCCGTGACCGTCGGGTTCGCCGGCATCCTTGTGGTGCTCGGGCCGTCCGGTGGCAGTCTGGGGTGGATCGCCGCGCTGCCGGTCCTGGGCGGGGCACTGTATGCCTCTGGCGTTGTCGCAACCCGCGCGCTGTGCGAAGGCGAAAGCACGCTGACCCTGCTCCTCGGTATTTTCGTGGCGCAAGGTGTCATGGGCAGCATCGTTTTGGCGCTGATCGCCGTGACCGGGATCGAAGCGGGGCCGGGGGGGCTGGCCTTTCTCACCCGGGGATGGGTCTGGCCCGTGACCGAGATCTGGCCCCTCCTGTTCCTGCAGGCATTCGGGTCCATTCTGGGGGTCAGCCTGCTGAACCGCGCCTATCAGATCGGCGACGCGACGCATGTGACGGTCTTTGAATACTCGGTCATGATCTTTGGTCCGTTCTTTGGCTGGTGGTTGCTGGGGCAGCCAGTCACCGTGGTGCAGGTGGCTGGCATTGCGTTGATCGTGCTGGCGGGGGTCATCATCGCCGTGCGCAGTCGCACCGTACCGGATAGGGTCGCCATATGATCCTGTCGCTCGGTCGGAAATATGTCTTTGTCCACGCGCCCAAGACGGGTGGCACCGCGCTGGCACTGGCGCTTGAAAGCCGCGCCATGAAGGATGACATTATGTTGGGCGACACGCCCAAGGCGCGCAAACGCCGCCACCGGGTGCAGGATGTGCAGACCCGCGGGCGGCTGTGGAAACATGCGACGCTGGCGGATATCGATGGGCTGGTGCCGACGCTCGACGGGCTCTTTGCCTTTACGCTGGTGCGCAACCCGTGGGACCGAATGGTCAGCTATTACCACTGGCTGCGTGACCAGACGTTCGATCACCCGGCTGTCGCACTGGCCCGGCAACTGGACTTTGGCGCGTTTGTGCAGGCGCCGCATGTGCGCACGACGTTGCGGGCAAGCCCCGCCCGGCACTACATGACCGACGCCAAGGGCAAAGAGCGGTGCGATGCCTATATCCGGCTCGAAGCCTTTGCCACGGATGCGGCCCCATTGTGGGCGCATCTGGGGTTCGAACTGAGCCTGCCACGGGTCAACGCATCAGTCCGCGACGCGGATTACCGCCCCTATTACGATGATGCCGCGCGCAAGGCGGTGGCCGAGGATTGCGCCGAAGACATCGAAAGATTCGGCTACCGCTTCGACTGATCACAGGCGTTAACCACTCGTACAGGTTTGCGGCGCATCTGAGCCGCGATCGTGCACAATCCTGCTGCATCTGCCGCCATTGTTCCAGACGCCGGAAACAATGCCTCATTCCTGCCCAGATCAAGTCCCGTCTCCGCCCCGGGAATCACTCCAATTGGAGACACGACAAACAACCGGCGCCGCTGCCAAGACAGGTGCTGACACTCTGGGGAAAACAAAATGTTTGAATGGATGAAGGAAAATGCCCCCCGCAGAATATCCGAAATGTCGGGCGCCGTGGATGGTGGTGTATTTGCGTCCCGTGGGCTGGTCGCGGGCACGCGCGTCGGGACATCCATGGGTTGGCGCGCGGTCGAGGCGCTTGCCCCCGGTGACTTTGTCCTGACATTTGACAACGGGTTGCAGCAACTCGTCGAGGTGCGTCGCGAGACCTATTTCATGTCCGAAGAGATGATGGGCAAAGCCGACATGCTTGCGGTTCCGGCTGGCGCCATGGGCAACAGCGTGGATGTGACCCTGCTGCCTGACCAGGGCGTGCTGATCGAAAGCGAAGCGGCCTGCGATGCGCAGGGCGATCCGTTTGCGGTGCTCCGCGCCAAGGTGCTGGAAGGGTTTCGCGGGATCACGCGGATGCCCCGCCCGACCAAACTCGAAGTCATCACGCTGGTCTTTGCCAACGAAGAGGTTGTCTATGCCGAGGGAGGCATTCTGCTGCACTGCCCGCGCGCGATCGTTCAGCTTGACGATCTGGGCCGCGTGCAACCCGCCTACGAAGTCGTGGCAGACCGGAACGCGGCGTTTCTGGTGGAATGCATGGCCCATGAGGCCTTTGGCAGCGTGATGACAGACAGGACTGCGGCGGCCTGATCAGGGCCACAAATTGGCGTTCCGACTGGAGGGGGGCGCCTCATCTGCTCTGCACCCGGTTGCCGGCGACCCCGGCGCTTTTGGCCCCCAACACCAAAAGCAGTCGCCGGGTGCAGAGACGTCCTGCCTGCGCGCGTATCATTGCATGACGCACACTGTTTTTCAGGCGCTGCCTAGTCGTCCCCGGGGCGTTCCGAGCGTGGCACTGGCAGGCCTGCGCCCGCGGGGTTTCCCTTGACAGGTGATACGCGCAAAGGTTGAAGTTGGGGCATTTCATGCTCCCATTCCAGGATCCCGATTGTGCCCATGTTGTTTTCCGTGACCCGCTTGACCACTCCCATTTTGGCTGCGGCTTTTGCCCTGATGGTTTCGAGCCTCGCACCGGTGGCCAGCGACGCGCAAGGCTGCGCGGCAACGGCTGCGACACTCAACACGCAGTTCACCACCGTTCAAGCGCTGCAACCGGACGGGAACCTGCCCGAGGCGTCCGGCGTCCTGGCCCACACCATCCACGGCCCCGGCCTGCCGCCGGTTCCGCCCGGTGCGCCTGGTTATCTGGATTTTGCCAAGCTCGAGGCGCTGACGCCCGACCTGACCAAGACCTGCGGCGACTATCTGAACGAAGGGACGTTCCTGCCATGGTGCGGCTCGAACCTGAAACCATTGGCGTCGCCGCCGACCTTCAGTGACGCGTCGTCGTGGACGTTTGTCCGGACCGACACCGTGATCCACGGGGCGCAACCGGGCACGGATGATGAGGTGGTGTGCGACGCAGGATATGACAAACGATACGGCCTGATCTTTGCCAACGCCTACATGAACCAGAACGACAATCTGGGCTGCATGTATCCGCTGGACGGCGATACGGGCAATCGCGACGGCAAGGGGTGTGGGGCCTCGACCCACGATTGGCCAAATGATCCGGCAGGGCAGGCCAGTTGTCCGGTGTCAGACAGCCCGGCGGATTACGAGGCGGACTTTGCCAATCTGATCACCGCATCGGGATCGCGGGCCGGATCGCTGATCTGTTCGCTGGGCAAAAGCCAGTTCAACACGTGGGTCGACGTGCGCAAACGCGTCGACCTGAGCGACACAATCTGGCCCGTGAACGAGTTCGTGCTGTGGAACTGGGACACCTATTCGACGAAGGACATCGCCGATAACGGGTACCTTGTCGGCATCTATTACCTGTCGGGGTGTGAACGCACATCAGTCGATGGTGATCCGGCCGTGGCGGCGCGTATCGCCAAGCTGTTCAAGGACTGGACGGGCGTCGACGTTCCTGTCGTCAACTTGAGCAATGCCGCGATCCGCAACCGGACCGACACACCCTTTTCCTGTCCTTAGGCACGACCACAGGAAAAAACGCCGCTCGGGATGAGCGGCGTTTCCTTGGTGCTGAAAAGTCTTTGGTTTCAAATGTCTTTGGCAGTCAGGTTGCGCTTCGGCGGCGGACCACGGCGCCAAGACCCAGAGCGGACAGCAACAGGAGGCTCCCGGCGGGCAGTGGCACGGGCGCCACCTGATCATCCTCGAACGTCAGCGAAATATCGTCGATGGCGTAGTCGTTGCCGCCAAAGCCAAGACTTGTTTCGACAAAGGACAGCGAGAATGTCCCGGTTGTTGACGCGGTAAAGCTGGTGCCGAATGACAGGTATGACGGTCCTGCCGGTGCTGCCGCCGTCAGGATTTCGCTGCCGTCAAACTGGACCGACAACTCTCCCACCGGCGTTGGCGCCGCAGATGTGCCGCCCAGGCGGAACGAGAACGCGTAATCGACGCCTGCGACAACCGCGATGTCCTGGTTCCAGACGCTCGGGTTCGCACCGGGCGTATTGCCACCGTTGACCGCAAGAAAGGAACTGCCGCTTGCCGCCGTTATCCCGAAATAGTTGCTGCTGCGCACAGAAACCGTGGCAAGCCCGGGAATGCCGCCGCCCGCATTCGCGAAATCCGTGCCAAAGCCGGTGTTCCCGTTTTCAAACCCTCCGTTCGTCACAAGCTCTACCGTCGCGCCAAGCGATGCTGACGCCGCCATGACCGTCGCGGCGAAGGCCGTAGCGCATACTGAAATCATTGATTTTGTCGTATTCATTTACCCGTCCAAATTCACTCTCTTCCGTCGCCCATTCACGACAGAAGGCAGTGTAGAAGGTGCTTTTTCGTGCACGCAACGGTCAGCGCCATACGCTTTCGATTCGCAAATGGCGGGATACAATCCTTGCGGGAGGCGCGTTTTCTCCAAAATGGTATACATCAAAAAGTCTCATTTTATCAGTCGATTAGGGGAAGTCTTGTGGCTGATATCCTGCGGCACCTGCATATTTTTTTCCAAATGAAAAACGCGGTTTTTGCTGTGTTTTCCACAAATCATGGGGATTCCGCCGTGACATGCCCGACTCGGAATGCCGCGACTTGCGCAAGTCCACATTGCGCTCATTATGACAATGGGTGCCGAATGTGGGGAAAACGCCGGACCCGACGGTTTCGGAATACGAAGTGGGGGGCAAGCCGTGAGCAACCGAGACACAAGCGCCGACAAAAAGGCGCAGATCCTGAACGCTGCATCCGAATTGCTGCGCCGCCAAGGCATTCAGGCGCTGTCCTTCGAGAATGTCGCACAGGAAGCCGATCTGTCGCGGCAACTGGTGCGGTATTACTTTCAGGATCTCGACGCACTGATTTGCGAGCTGTGCGACTTTCTCGCCAAAGGATATCGCGACAGCCTGATTGCCGGGGTTGTCACCGTCGGTCAGGTCGAGCGGCTGGATTTCTTTTTGGACTTCTTTTTTGATCTCGCTGCGGACCACCGGATGCCCGCCAACCTCGAGGTCTACGACTCACTGGTCGCGTATTCCGTAGGGTCCAAGGCGTTGAAGGATCGGATGTGCGGGCAGTACGGCGTTCTGGGGCAGGTGATGGTCCACGAATTGGCGATTGCGCATCCCGAACTGGACAAGGCCGCCTGTGAAGAGCTTTCGTTTCTGTTCGTGTCCATGATGCATTCCCATTGGAGCTTTGTGGCCAGCCTGGGCTATTCGCGTGCGCACAGTCTGCTGACGCGCAGGGCCATGGATCGACTGATTGCATCCTATGTATCCGAAGCTGAATTCAATCCTGTCATGGCCAAGCCATGGTCACGCGACGACTGAAGGAGCTTTCGCGGGACGTTCATCTGCCGCGATGCGGGCTGTCCGTGCCGTCACAAGGTGTGAGGCCGGACGTATCAACCATCCTCCTTTCAACGCAAAAAAGCCCCGCCGAGGCGGGGCTTTGCCAATGTGTTTTTACGCGCGTTGCGCCTGTGGTTCAGGCCGCTTCCGCGTCCTTGGGGCCAAAGCGCCCGTAGAAGGTCTGACCCTTGTCCGCCATCTCGCGCAACAGGGCCGGGCATTTGAACCGCTCGCCGTATTTCGCTTCGAGCTGATCGCAGCGTTCGGCGGCGTATGGTGCGCCAATCATGTCGAGCCACGACAGCGGCCCGCCGGACCACGGGGCGAAGCCCCAGCCAAGGATCGCGCCCACGTCGCCCTCGCGGATGTCCATCAGCACGCCTTCTTCCAGTGCGCGCACGGCCTCCAGCGTCTGCGAGAACAGCAGGCGATGCTGCACTTCGGTCAGGTCTGGCTGGTCGTCCATCAGCGGATAGCGGTCATGCACGCCGCGCCAGATGCCGACGCGTTTGCCCTTGTCGTCGTAGTCATAGAAACCCGCGTTCGCCTTGCGGCCCAAACGGCCCTCTTCCTCCATCCAGAAGATCAGATCGTCCGACGGGCTGTCAGGATAGGCGTCGCCCATGGCGGCCTTGGTCGCACGCGCGATCTTGGCGCCCAGATCAATGGCCGTCTCGTCCGTCAGTTGAAGTGGCCCCAGCGGCATGCCGACCATCTTGGCGGCGTTTTCGATCAGCGCGGGTTCGACCCCTTCGGTGACCATGCGCGTCCCTTCGTTGATGTAGGGGATGATGCAGCGGTTGGCGTAGAAGAAGCGCGCGTCGTTGACCACGATGGGCGTCTTGCGGATCTGGCGCACATAGTCGAGGGCCTTCGCCACGGCGCGGTCGCCGGTTTCGCGGCCCTTGATGATCTCGACCAGCAGCATCTTTTCGACGGGCGAGAAGAAGTGGATGCCGATGAACTGCTCCTGGTTCTTCGAGGCCTTGGCGAGGTCGGAGATGGGCAAAGTCGAGGTGTTGGAGGCAAAGATGCAGTCTTCGGGAATGATCGCTTCCACCTTCCCGGTAATCTCCGCCTTGACCTTGGGGTCTTCGAACACCGCTTCGATGATCAGGTCGCAGCCCTTGAGCGCGTCGAGATCAGGTGTCGCGGTGATACGGTCGAGCAGCGCCTGACCCTTTTCGGCAGTTGTCTTGCCGCGCTTGATCCCGCCTTCGACATATTTTTCGGAGTAGTTCTTGCCCCGGTCGGCTGATTCCTGGTCGCGGTCGATCAGCACCACTTCGATACCGGCCTGGGCCGAGACCAGCGCAATGCCCGCGCCCATGAGGCCCGCACCCAGCACGCCAAGCTTCTTGACCCGCTGGTCTTCGATGCCTGCGGGACGCACGGCCCCTTTTTCCAGCGCTTCCTTGTTGAGGAAAAGCGAGCGGATCATGGCACCGGATGACGGGTTCATGAGCACATTGGTGAACCAGCGCGCTTCGATCTTGAGCGCCGTGTCAAAGGGCACAAGCGCGCCTTCATAGACGGCACTGAGCAGCGCCTTGGCCGCCGGATAGACCCCTTGTGTCTTGCCGTTGACCATGGCCGAGGCACCCACGAAGGTCATGAAGCCCGCCGGGTGATAGGGCGCGCCACCGGGCATCTTGTAGCCCTTGGCGTCCCACGGTTTGAGGATGTCCGCGTCTTTGGCGTTCAGCACCCATTCGCGGGCGGCGGCGACGGGATCGTCAACAACCTCGTCCACCAGTTTGCCCTTGGCCTTGTCGGGGCTCACCATCTTGCCTTCGAGCAGGAAGGGCGAGGCCTCCATCGCGCCGAGTTTGCGTGCCAGACGGGTCGTGCCGCCTGCACCGGGGAAGATACCGACGAGGATTTCGGGCAGGCCGACCTTTGCCTTGGGGTTGTTGGCGAGGAAGATGCGGTGCGTGGCCAAGGGGAGTTCCAGACCGATGCCGGCAGCGGTGCCGGGCAGGGCGGCGGCAATCGGCTTGCCGCCCTTGTTGGTCTTGGGGTCCATGCCTGCACGTTCAATCTTGCGCAGAAGCCCGTGCATTTTCATCGTGCCTTCAAAGAGGCCCTTGGCCGGGTTGTCGCCGGCCTCGTCCTTCATCTTGGCAAGCAGGTTCAGGTCCATGCCCCCGGCAAAGCTATCCTTTCCGCTCGTGATGACCACGCCCTTGACCGAATCATCGGCCAGCACGTCGTCGATCATGTCGTTGAGCAGTTCCAGCCCTTCGAAGGACATGACGTTCATTGTTTTCCCGGGCACGTCCCAGGTGATGGTGGCGATGCCGTCGGCGTCTTTGGTGAGTGTAAAGTCAGTCATTGTTTTTATCTCCCTTACACGCGTTCGATGATGGTTGCGGCACCCATGCCGGAGGCGACGCAGAGGGTTGCGAGACCGGTTTCCTTGTCGGTCCGCTCCATCTCGTCCAGCAGCGTGCCGAGGATCATGGCACCGGTGGCCCCCAGCGGGTGACCCATGGCGATGGCGCCGCCATTCACGTTCACCTTGTCGTGGTCGACGTCAAAGGCCTGCAGGAACCGCAGGACAACGGCGGCAAAGGCTTCGTTTACCTCAAAGAGGTCGATGTCACCGATATTCATGCCAGTGTCGCGCAAGATCTTTTCGGTCACGGGCACGGGACCCGTCAGGTTGATCGTGGGGTCGGTCCCGATCTTGGCTGTGGACTTGATGCGCGCGCGAGGCTTTAGGCCCAGCTTTTCGCCCAGTTCCATGTTGCCGATCAGCAGCGCCGCCGCGCCGTCCACGATGCCGGACGAGTTGCCGGCGTGGTGCACGTGATTGATCCGCTCGAGATGCGGGTACTTCATGATGGCAACCTTGTCGAAGCCGGGCATGACCTTGCCCATCGCCTCGAAGGCCGGGTTCAGGCTGCCAAGGCTTTGCATATCGGTTTGCGGGCGCATGTATTCGTCATGGTCGAGGATCGACAGCCCGTTCTGGTCCTTCACTTCGATGATCGACTTGGCAAAGCGCTTGTCGTCCCATGCAGCCTTGGCGCGCTTCTGGCTTTCGACCGAATACTGGTCGACGTCATCGCGGGAGAACCCGTATTCGGTTGCAATCAGGTCTGCGCCGATACCCTGCGGGGCAAAGTAGCTTTCCATAGCGATCGAGGGGTCTGCGGCAATCGCCGCCCCATCCGACCCCATGGCCACACGGCCCATCATCTCGACACCGCCCGCGATATAGCCGTTGCCCGCGCCGCCGCGCACCTGGTTGGCGGCGATGTTCACGGCCTCAAGGCCCGACGCACAAAAGCGGTTGATCGCGATACCGGGGATCGCCTCGTCAAGGTCTGAGGCCAGAACAGCCGTCCGCGCCAGATTGCCGCCCTGCTCCATGACCTGGGTCACATTGCCCCAGATCACATCCTCGACCACGTGGCCCTCGATATTGTTGCGTTCCTTGAGCGCATTCAGGGTGAGGGCGCTCAGCCGCAGCGAGGTGACTTCGTGCAAGGCACCGTCCTTGCGGCCCTTGCCGCGCGGCGTGCGGATGGCGTCATAGATGTAGGCTTCGGTCATGATGTTCGTCCTTTTGCCTGGGGCGTGTCGTTGCATAACAAGTGGGGTAGACCGAGTGGTCTAATCAAGGGTGACGTTGCGGCGCTTTAGGTAAACTTATGCCCGATCCGCGGGCGAACCCGGCATGAGGTCATAAGGCGCCTTCCAGCCGGGTGTGTTCGACAGGTTTGTGAGCCAGCGGTCAATATTGGGCCAGTCCGCCCGAACAAAGCCGAAGGGTTCAGGATAGTAGAGATATCCGCAGCAACTGAGGTCGGCATTTGTGAGGCCATCACCAACGATCCAGTCACGCCCCTCAAGGTGGCTGTCGAGGACGGAATACGCCGCTTTCAATCGGCTCTGGTTGAAGGCGATGACCTCCGCCGGTCGCTTGTCCTCGGGCAGGAAATTCATGAGAAACCGCGTGACGCCGCACATGGAACTGAGCTTATGATTGTCCCAGAGCACCCAGCGAAGCACTTCATAGCGTTCGTCCGCCTTGCCGCCGAATTTTCCGCTCTTGTCGGTGATGTACTGCTGAATGACGCCAGACTGGCTGATCCGCGTGTCGCCGTCCACCAGCAGCGGCGCCTCTCCCATCGGGTTGAGCGCGCGGTACTCCTCCGTACGCGCAGCACCGTTGAAAAAGTCAACGAACACAGGCTCCCAGGCGAGCCCGGACAGCTCCAGCGCAAGTGCCGCCTTGTAGGAGTTACCGCTTTCTCCGAAGCAGTGAAGTTGGATGATCATGTGTCTCAGGCCCCTCCCGTGGCGCGGATGGTGGGGGCTCGACTGGGGGTTTCACACCCCCAGACCCCCGTGGAGTTTATTTTGCAAGATGAAGCAGGATCGATTCACAAAGCATTAAGGTTAATGCCCCTAGTCTGAGCGCGCATGGCAGGCTGGAGAGCTGAGCCATGTGCAAGGTGAAGCCCCAACGTCCCGTTTTGCAGGGTCAATCCCGATTTGAAGCCGGGCGGCGGGGTGGATCTTTCTTGCGTGATCCGCCTTCATCTTGCCCAAAAAACTCCCCCCGGAGGGCCGGGTTGCAAATCGACGCAAGGCCGACCGCATCAAAGCGCCCTCGCAATCAGTTCCTTCATGATCTCGTTTGTCCCACCATAGATGCGCTGAACCCGGGCATCCGTCCACATGCCGCCGATGTCGTAATCATTGGTGAAGCCGTAGCCGCCGTGCAGTTGCAGGCATTCGTCAAGCACCCAGGCTTGCGTGTCAGTTGTCCAGTATTTGCACATCGCGGCCTTGTCGACCGTCAGGTCTCCGCGGATATGTTCTGCCATGCATTCATCAAAGAAGGACCGGCTGACCATTGTGCGTGTCTTGGCTTCGGCCAGTTTGAACCGGGTATTCTGGAATTGCATGAGCGTGCCGCCAAAGGCTTCGCGTTCATTACAATAGGCGATCGTGCGCGCCACGGCCCCTTCCATCGCGCCCACGGCGGAACAGGCGATCACCAGCCGTTCCTGTGGCAGCTGCTGCATCAGCTGATAAAACCCCTGGCCTTCGGCACCACCGAGGATGTTTTCGGGCGCGATTTCCACGTTGTCGAAGAAAAGCTCGGATGTGTCCGAGGCATGCATCCCGATCTTGTCCAGGTTGCGCCCGCGGGCAAAGCCGTCGGCGCCATCTGTCTCGACCACCACAAGCGATACACCTTTGGCCCCTTGGGTCGGGTCGGTCTTGGCCGCGACGACGATCAGGTTCGCGTGCTGGCCATTGGTAATGAAGGTCTTGGACCCGGTCAGCCTGTAGGCGTTGCCGTCCTTGATGGCACGTGTCTTAATCGCCTGCACGTCCGAACCGGTGGAAGGTTCCGTCATCGCCAGCGCGCCGACCAGTTCTCCGGTGCAGAGCTTTGGCAGCCAGCGCGTTTTCTGGTCCTCCGTTCCATAGGCGAGCACGTAATGCGCCACGATGCCGGAATGGATGCCGTGCCCCCAGGCCGCCAGGTTTGCACGTGCCGCTTCGATCAGGATCGCGGCTTCGTGCCCGAAGTCGCCGCCCGCCCCGCCATATTCCTCGGGGATCGAGGGACAGAGCAGGCCAAGTTCACCGGCCTGCGCCCAGGTTGAACGGTCCATTTCGCCCTGCTTGCGCCAGCGCTCGAAATGCGGGGCCCATTCATTGGTGATGAATTGCGCCGTCATGTCGGCGATCATCGCGTGTTCATCCGTCATCCATGGTGACGTGCCAGAGGCCATGTCTTTCATGCGTCTTCTCTCCCCAGATCAGCCGATCAGCGTTTGCGCGCCTCCAGCTCGGAATTGAACAGCCGCAGGCGGGCTGTGAGGTTTTCCTCGTTCATAACACTGTCGAAATTCTCAAAGAGGAACGACAGCGCTTCGCCTTCGTCGAGGCCCGCATCGGCGGCAAACCGCTTGAAGCGGCGGTATCCGTCTTCGGTCATGGCAATGGGCAGGCGGCGTGTCAGGCGAAAGCGTTTGGGCATGCTACATCCGTTTCCTGATCCGGTTCGCGCCGATGCTGGTCACCAGCGCCAGCCCCGCACCGATCAGGTAGGGGCGCACGAGACCGGCAAAATCGAGCGGCGTACCGGCGGGGCGCGCCTCGGTTGCGATCACGCCGTACCCTGCGCGTACCAGCAAAAAAAAGAATGCGATCCCGCCGACAATTTCCGCAAATCCCAGTGCCGCTTTCACAGGCCTGCCCCCAAATGAATAGGGTGGGCAACTTGCCCACCCTGTCAGCTTAGAAGTTTGCGGCTTCGAGCGCCATCACCGGATCTGCACCGGATTGAATGCGTGTCAGGTGCAGTGACGTGGCAGGCAGTTGGCGCGCCATGTAGTAGCGGCCCGTCGACAACTTTGTCTCGTAGAATTCCGGGTCCGAAGTGCCATTCGCCAGCGCCGCTTTTGCGGCCTTGCCCATTTGAGCCCACATCAGGCCAAGGCAGACGTGACCGAACATGTGCATGAAGTCGTAGCTGCCGCTCAGCGCGTTGTTCGGGTTGGTCATGCCGTTCTGCATGAAATACATGCCAGCAGCTTGCAGGTCCTTGGACGCCGCCTTGAGCGGGTCGAGGAAGTCCTTGTCAAAGGCCTCGTCCTGGCCAGCATTGTCCTTGATGAAGGTTTTGACCATCTCGAAGAATGCCATGACATGCTTGCCGCCGTCCTGCGCCAGCTTGCGGCCCACGAGGTCGAGCGCCTGAACGCCGTTGGCCCCCTCGTAGATCATCGCGATGCGGGCGTCGCGGGTGTATTGCGACATGCCCCATTCCTCGATGTAGCCATGCCCGCCATAGACCTGCTGCGCCTTGATGGTGTTGTCGTAACCCACATCCGTCAGGAAGCCCTTGATGATCGGGGTCAGCAGCGACACGAGGCCATCGGCATCCTTGTCACCCTTGCGGTGGGCGGCGTCGATCATGGTCGCACCCCACAGGATGAATGCGCGCGCGCCTTCGGCAAAGCTCTTCTGGTCCATCAGCGACCGGCGGATGTCGGGGTGCACGATCAGCGGATCGGCCGGGCCGTCCGGGTTCTTCGTGCCGGTTACGTCGCGGCCCTGCAGGCGGTCCTTGGCGTATTCCAGCGCGTTCTGGTAGGCGACTTCGGCCTGGCTCAGGCCCTGCATGCCCACACCCAGACGCGCCTCGTTCATCATGGTGAACATGGCGCGCATGCCCTTGTGCTCTTCGCCGATCAGGTAGCCCACGGCTTCGTCATAGTTCATCACGCAAGTCGAGTTGCCGTGAATGCCCATCTTCTCTTCGATATTGCCGACGGCGACGCCGTTGCGGGCACCAAGGCTACCGTCCTCGTTCACGAGGAACTTGGGCACGATAAAGAGCGACACACCCTTGATTCCCTCAGGCCCGCCGACGATTTTCGCCAGCACGAGGTGGATGATGTTGTCGGCCATGTCGTGCTCGCCGGCGGAGATAAAGATCTTCTGGCCGGAAATCTTGTAGGTGCCGTCGCCCTGTGGTTCGGCCTTGGTGCGCATCAGGCCCAGGTCGGTGCCGCAATGCGGTTCCGTAAGGTTCATGGTGCCGGTCCATTCGCAGGACACCATCTTGGGCAGGTAGGTTTCTTTCTGCTCCTGCGAGCCGTGCGCGAGGATGGCCGAGGCCGCGCCGTGGGTCAGACCCTGATACATGGTGAAGGCCATGTTGGCGGATGAAAACATCTCGCCCACGGCCGTGCCCATCACGTAGGGCATGTTCTGGCCGCCAAATTCCTCGGGCATGTCGAGGCCGGTCCAGCCGCCTTCCTTCACCTGCTCGAACGCGTCCTTGAAGCCGGTGGGCGTGTAGACCACGCCGTTTTCCAACCGGCAGCCTTCCTTGTCACCAACGACGTTCAGTGGGGCCAGCACTTCGGAGGTCAGCTTGCCCGCCTCGTCCAGAATGGCAGAGGTGAAATCAGCCTCAAGCTCATCATAGCCGGGGATATCCGAGCCGGTGATGTTCAGCATTTCGTGCAGGATGAACTGCATGTCCTTGGTGGGGGGCGTGTAGCTGGGCATGTGTTTTTACTCCCTAGAAATGGCGGCGCTTACTCAGCGGCCTTTTTCGCAGTGTTCATCGAGGCGATCATCTTTTCGCCCCACTTCAATTGGTTTTCGAGATCTTCGATGGCCTCGTTCAACTCGTCACGCTGGCGCACCATGTCGTGCAGCCGCTCCTTGGCAATCTCGTAGGTGCGCGTGAACTGGGTCTGCTGCTGGTCGCCCATGTCATAGAGGTCCAGAAGCTGGCGGATTTCCTCGAGGCTGAAGCCAAACCGCTTGCCGCGCAGGATCAGCTTGAGCCGCGCGCGGTCACGCCGTGTGAACAACCGCTTTTGTCCTTCGCGGATCGGGAACAACAGCTCTTTGGCTTCATAGAAGCGCAGGGTCCGCGGCGTCACGTCAAAGGCGTCGCACATCTCGCGGATGGTCATGGTTTTTTCGGTCATCGGATCACTCGCATATCCTGTTGCCGCAATGACATGGCCATAGGATCGCATGGATGCAACCAAATCGTGACGTTGACGTAAATCAACGTTACGTCATTTTGCCGCTGACCGGTTTCGACGGCTCGGGGCAGCCCGAAAACCGCAGCGTTTCGTGCGGTGTTGCGGAAAAATCGGGCCGGTTACTCTGTCGCCGCTGGGGGAGGCGCCAACCACTGAAACAGCCATATTTCCGTCAGCTTGCGGTCCGCGCCCGCGATATGCGCCGTCAGTTCAATCAGCTCTTCACCGTCGGTGTCGAGATCGAAAAACAGCCGCCAGCGGTGATCTGTGTCCGCAATCCTGTGGCAAATCGCGCCTGTCACCACGCCGGAGGACGCGGTGACAATTGGTGTCACATCCGCCTCCGCGTCGAGGCGGCCCAGATCGCCCCCCTCGAAATCGACGACAAATTTCCGCAGGTTCGGGTTTTCCAACGGCACGCCCGAGGGGCCGCCGACCCCGATGCGCGTCGCATGGACATAGGCCAACGGGCCGGTGGGGTCGGGCGGCAGGGCGCCCCAGTGCATGCGATAGCGATAGGTGCGTGTCTCGCCCGCCCGTGGCGCCGCATCCGGCACCCAAAGCAGCACGATGTTATCCTCGATCTCCAGATCCGCTGGTATTTCGACGAGCCGCAGCATGCCCGGCCCCCAGTCCCCGACCCGGTCGATCAGCACCGATGGCCGGTCATGATAGTGCGCGCCGGCATCCTGATAAGCCTCATAGTCGCGGTCCCGCTGCACAAGTCCGAATGACACGATATCGGCGTCCGCAAAGAACGAATTAGACACCCTCGGTGGATTGTTGAGCGGGCGCACCAGAATGTCGCCGGATGCGCGCACCATCTGCAGCAGGTCACTGTCGTGCACCTGCGGACGAAAGTCATCGAAGCGCCGGTTGGAATGTTCAGCGAAATAGAACATCGAGGTCAGTGGAACGACGCCCAGATGGGCCACATCCGTCCGGAAATAAAGGGTGGCTTCCACGTCGATGATAGTGTCGGCACCGGGCGCTATGACAAAACGGTACGCCCCTGTAAGCGATGCGCTGTCCATGGCCGCGTACACCTCGATCGCGTCATCCGTCGCGCTGGGACGCTGCACCCAGAACGCAGAGAAACGCGGAAACTCTTCCGGTCCTGCCTGCCAGGTGTCCAAGGCAAGACCGCGGGCCGACAAGCCATAGCTGTTGCCAGCCCCCAGGGCGCGGAAATAGCTCGCCCCGAGAAAGGTGATGAGTTCATCGAATTTGTCGGCACTGTTGAAGGGGGCATTGATCTTGAGGCCGGCAACACCGGGCAAGGTCGGGTTTTCCGGCAGCTTGTCCGCGACGGCGTTGCGATATTCGAAATCCTCCGTGCTGAACCGCAGCGGCGTCGCGGTGCCGTCAACAACTTCGAAGATCTGGACCGGTTCGGGAAACAGCCAGCCCGGGTGAAAGGCCTGCAACCGGAACGGCACGTCACTCTGCGCCCAGCGGGCGGCTTCGGGCCGAAAGTAGATGTTGCGGTAATCGTCATAGTCGAGCGCGTCGAGGAACGGGTTGAGCAGGGCGGGCGGCGCATCAGGCCGCGCGGCGCGCGCCTTCATCCGCGCCTTCAGGCCGTCAAAGGAAAACGCGGACGGCGTCTCCTGGGCGGTCAGCGACAGGGGTGCCAGGGACGTGGTCGCAAGCAGCGCTGACAGAAGGCGGCGTCGGGTCAGGGGCAGAGGCATCGCAAGATCACCCATTTCGTCGGGACAACGGCCCCTTTAGACACCGACAAACGCGCGGCATCCAATCACGTTGCTGCAACCGGGTGTTACGTTGCGCCGAGCCCTGCGGCAACGCTGTCGCGCAACCCCTGAAGCTCGTTGCGGGCTTCCTCCAGCTGGCGACGCTGTTCTTCCAGTTCCTTGAGCTGGCCATCCGCCAGATCGACCCAGGCGCGCATCTGGGCTTCGGTGCCCTCGTTTTCGTAGATCAGGAGCCACTGGCGAATGTCTTCGAGCTGAAATCCGAATTTGCGGCCCCGCAGGATCAGCTTCATCCGTGCGCATTCTCGCGGACCATAAAACCTGGACCGGCCTTCGCGGTCGGGCTGCAGCAACTCGATATATTCATAGTAACGCAATGTGCGCGGGGTCACGTCAAACTCAGCGCACATCTGTTTGAAGGTCAAACGGTCGTCAGCCATCTTTGTCTCTCCCTGGGTTCAGAGCCTAAGCGGCGAACTCTTCCCGCGCAACTGGTGCTTGCCGCCGCTGGGCGCGCACCACATAACTGTGCGCAAACGTGAAGAGGCCTTGTCATGGCAGATCAAACGCAGCTTGCCCGTCAATTCATCGAGGCGATCCCGCATTCCCGCGACCTGGGTATGACGCTTAAAGATATGGGTGACGGCGTGGCGACGATTGAAATGCCCTACGATGCGCGACTGGTGGGCGACCCGGAAACGGGCGTGATCAGCGGTGGTGCCGTGTCGGCGCTGATGGACACCTGCTGCGGTGCGGCGGTGATGTGCCATCCTGCCAATGGCGGCGGCACGGCAACGCTGGATCTGCGCATCGACTACATGCGCGCCGCCACGCCGGGGCAGGGGCTGGTCACCACCGCGACCTGCTATCACGTGACCCG
The DNA here is from genome assembly GCA_964603315.1 of uncultured Rhodobacterales bacterium. Taxonomy (GTDB): domain Bacteria; phylum Pseudomonadota; class Alphaproteobacteria; order Rhodobacterales; family Rhodobacteraceae; genus Tateyamaria. Next base: position 4,195 of record CAZRUV010000047.1, on the reverse strand, counting down.
GTCCGTCGCTTTTGTGCGGGCAACGGCCTGGGATGACGATCGCGAAAACGCGGTGGCCACGGCCACGGGCGCCTTCACGGTGGAGGGGGTGCGATGAAACGGCCCGAACCGGTGCAGGTGGTCAAACAGCGGCGCGATGCGGCGTTGCAGGCGCTTGTGGGCGGGGTGCCATACATCCAGTATCTTGGCCTCGGCTTTGATCGGCGGGGCGACGAACTCACCGGTGTGCTGCCCTATGATGACAAGCTGATCGGCAACCCGATGCTGCCCGCGTTGCACGGGGGTGTGACGGCTGCCTTTCTGGAATTGACGGCGATCATCACGCTCAGCTGGACCTATCTGTGGGAGGATATCGAAAGCGGCGCGCTCGAATTCGACCCAGGTGGAGACAGGCCGCTGCCGCGTTTGCCCAAGACGGTGGATTTTTCGGTCGATTACCTGCGTTCGGGCCTGCCGCGGGACGCCTATGCGCGGGCGCGCGTGAACCGGGCGGGGCGGCGCTATGCCAGCGTGCATGTAGAGGCGTGGCAGGACAATCGCGGCAAGCTCTTTGCTCAGGGCACCGGGCATTTCGTGATGCCGCAGCGCCGGTGAGCACCGCCGCACCCCAGCCGCTGACGCATCGCCGGGTGCTGAAGATTGCGCTGCCCATCGTGCTTTCCAACGCCACGGTCCCGCTTTTGGGGGCGGTGGATGTGGGCGTTGTCGGTCAGATGGGCGAAGCCGCCCCAATCGGCGCGGTGGCGATGGGGGCCATCATCCTCAGTTCGATCTACTGGGTGTTCGGATTTCTGCGCATGGGCACAGTCGGTCTTGTCGGTCAGGCGGCAGGGGCCGGGGATGACGACGAGGTGTCGGCATGGCTGACACGGGCCCTGCTGGTGGCAGGGGCTGCCGGTCTGGCCCTCGTTCAATTGCAATGGCCGATCTTCTGGGCGGCCCTGGCCCTGTCCCCGGCCAGTGACGCGGTCGAGGGGCTGACCCGGACATATCTGACACTCCGCATCTGGACCGCCCCGGCGGCAATTGCCGTCTACGCGCTGACCGGCTGGCTGGTCGCAATGGAGCGGACGGGCGGCGTCTTCTGGGTGCAGTTGATCATGAACGGGCTGAACATCGCGCTGAACTTCTGGTTCGTGCTCGGCCTTGGCTGGGGCGTGGCCGGGGTCGCGATTGCCACGGCGATATCCGAAGTTGTGGGCGCGGCGATTGGCCTGTGGCTGTGTCGCGGAGCCTTTGACCGACCGGCATGGCGCGCCTGGGGGCGGGTGTTCGAGCGGGCCAAGCTGGTGCGCATGGCGCTTCTGAACACGGATATCCTGCTGCGATCCGCAATGCTGATGATCATTTTTTCCAGCTTTGTCTTTCTGGGGGCTCGGTTCGGGGATGTGACACTGGCCGCCAACGAGGTGCTGATCCAGTTCATGTACATCACGGCATATGCGATGGACGGGTTTGCCTTTGCCGCCGAGACACTGATAGCGCGGGCGTATGGGCGGCGTGATCCGACGCGGGTACGCCGGTCGTCATTGATGACCGGGTTTTGGGGCATGGTCGTGTGCTGTGTCTCGGCGGTTGGCTTTTTGCTTGCAGGGCCGTGGCTGATTGACCTGATGGCCAAGGACGTGGCCGTGCAGGACGAGGCGCGGGTCTATCTGTGGTGGATGGTGGCGGCACCGATCGTAGGCTGCGCGGCCTGGATGCTTGACGGGATTTTCATCGGTGCGGCGCGGGGACGGGACATGCGCAACATGATGGCGGTGTCCTTCGTGCTGTATTGGGGCGCGGTTCTGGTGCTGCTGCCGCTTTTTGGCAATCACGGGCTCTGGGCAGCGCTCCTGTTTTCGTTCGCGGCGCGGGGGGTGACGCTGGGCGCACGTTATCCGGCGTTGGAGCGGGCGGCAGCCTGAGGGACCGGGGCGCTGCCCCGGACCCCGGAGTTTTTTTCGCAAGATGAAGAGGGATCAGGTGGCGGTGCCGACGGCTGCGGCAATGTCGGCGTGGCCGTCCCGTTCCAGCAGCGTGTCGAGGCCGCGGGCGATGTCGGCGGCAAGGCCGAGGCCGCCGTAGACGAGGCCGGTGTAAAGCTGCACAGCCGAGGCGCCCGCCTTGATCTTGGCGTAAGCCTGTTCAGCGCTGGCAATGCCGCCGACGCCGATCAGCGGGATGTCTGTCAGGCGATGCAGTTTGGCGAGCACTTGGGTGGACTTGTCGAACAGCGGCTGGCCCGACAGGCCGCCCTTTTCGTGCGCATGGGCGCTGTCGAGGCCGTCGCGATCCAGCGTCGTGTTGGTGGCGATGATGGCACTGATGCGCGCGTCTTCGGCGACCTTGGCGATGTCGGCGAGGTCCTGATCGGTGAGGTCGGGGGCGATTTTCAGAAACACAGGGAGTTTCCCGCGCACCTGCATCACCCCATCCAGCAGGGCGGCAAGCGCCATCGGGCCTTGCAGGTCGCGCAGCTTTTCGGTGTTGGGGCTGGACACGTTCACGGTGGCAAAGTCGATATGAGGCGCGCAGTGCTGCAGCACCCGGGCAAAGTCCTCGGCGCGGTTGGCACTGTCCTTGTTGGCCCCGAGGTTGAGGCCCACGGGCACACTTTTGGGCCGCTGGGCCAGTCGTGTCGCGATCGCCTCCATCCCGTCGTTGTTGAACCCGAAGCGGTTGATGGCGGCTGCGTCTTCGGTCAGGCGAAAGAGGCGTGGTTTGGGATTGCCCGGTTGTGGCAGAGGGGTGGCGGCGCCAACCTCGATCCAGCCGAAACCGGCCCGCGACAGCGGTGCGATGGCCGTCGCATTCTTGTCAAAGCCCGCAGCCAGACCCACCGGGTTGGGCAGGGCAAGCCCCGCGACATGTGTTGCGAGGCGCGCGCTTGTGACCGGGCCGGGCAGCGGGGCCAGACCGGTATGCAGCGCCTTGAGCGCGAGCCCGTGCGCCGTTTCGGGGTCCATCCGGCGCAGGGCACGGGTGCCCAACCGTTCCAGCATGTGCTTCATCCGAAGGTCTCGCTGACCGGGGCTTCGGCGCAGCGGATGAGGCGCGAGGTGCGGACCGCGGCCTGCCGGTGGACGACGGCCTTTTGGTAGTCGGGATCGGACACCATCGCCAGAAAGGCATGCGCGGTCGGATAGCGGGCGACGAACACCGCATCCCATGCCTCTTCCGCAGGGCCGATCAGCGTGGTCTCAAACCCGCCCCTCCACAGGATGGATCCGCCCACACGCGCCAGGACCGGGCCGGATTGCTTGCCGTAAAGCGCATAGGCTTGCGCGCCGGTCAGCCCGTCACGGGCAAGGTCATGGTCCCCGGGATAGTTGGCCAGGTCGTTGAACGCCACGAGGTTCAGCATCTCGATGGGCCGGTCGCGGTCCAGCCCCTTGAAGGCATCGAATTGCGCGCGCGTCGGGTCGATATGGGTCATGCGAAGCCTGCCCCGACCGGAAACTGATGTACGCCGTCCGATAGTGGCAGGGGCTGGGCCCAGTGCACGTCAGACAGCCGCATCTCGCGGTAGAGATGGGGAAAGAGCGCGCCGCCCCGTGACGGTTCCCATTTCAGGTCGTCGCCAAGGGTGTCTGCTTCGACTGCCACGAGAAAAAGGTCATCGAGACCGGCAAAATACTTGGCCGCCGTCTCGGCGGCCTGTTCGGCCGTCGAAAAGTGGACATAGCCATCCGTCACATCAATCGGCGCACCTGCCGTCTGACCGTTCTTGCGCAGATCGGCCCATTCCGGACCACGGAAAATCTTGTAAATCATCATGCGCGTGTGATGCCCCTTGCCCAACGGTCGGTCAAGTGGGCGTTGTCACGGTTCTGTCGCGCAGTTTCCGTTAGGAACCGCTTTGACTCGGGGCGCGGATTGCTGTCACGATGCAAACATAACCAATACGGGAGACTTTCAATGAAACGACTTTTTGCAAGTGCCGCCGCGCTGGCGTTGAGTGCCGGTATGGGCATGGCAGAATACACCGTGACCATTCTGCACACCAACGATTTCCACGCACGTTTCGAGCCGATCAACAGATTCGATAGCGGGTGCGGCGAAGAGGACAATGCCGAGGGCAAGTGTTTTGGCGGGTCGGCCCGGTTGATCACCGCCATCAACGACGCGCGCAGCCGCAGCAACAATGCGATCCTCGTGGATGGCGGCGACCAGTTCCAGGGCACGCTGTTCTACACCTATTACAAGGGCG
>CAZRUV010000046.1:0-24309 GCA_964603315.1 uncultured Rhodobacterales bacterium | reverse complement strand
CATCAAAATCGTGATTAACGGCGATATCCGGAGAAACTCCGAGTGCCTGTTCAATTCCAAGCGAGGCCCCTCCGCCGCCGGCAAAGAGGTCGACGATCAACACGATACAGGGCGCGTTTTTCTTGGCCTGTTCGAACATGTCGCGGACACGGCTCGCACCCACACCCACGAACATCTCCACAAAATCGGAACCGGAGATGGTGAAGAACGGCACGCCCGCCTCGCCCGCAATTGCGCGGGCCAGCAGCGTTTTACCGGTGCCCGGAGGGCCCACCAGCAGCGCGCCTTTGGGGATTTTGCCGCCCAGGCGCGAGAATTTCTGCGGATTGCGGAGGAATTCGACGATCTCCTCCAGCTCTTCCTTGGCCTCGTCGATGCCTGCAACGTCGTCAAAGGTCACGCGGCCATGTTTTTCGGTCAGCATCTTGGCCTTGGACTTGCCAAAGCCCATGGCACCACCTTTGCCGCCGCCCTGCATGCGGTTCATGAAGTAGATCCACACACCGATCAGCAGCAGGAAAGGCAGCAGGGAGATGATGAAGGTCTGGAAGCCCGACTGTTGCTGCGGCTCAACCTGAACCGGCACATCATTTGCGATCAGAAGTTCCGTGATTTCAGCATCTTCCGGCTTGATCGTCACAAAGTCCTCGGACCCGCTGCGATAGCGCACTTGCTCGCCATCAAGGGTGACATTGCTGACGGACCCATCCTCGACCGCGGCGACGAACTCGGAATAGCTCATTTCGCGGCTTTGAAGTGTGTTCCCCGATCCGCTGATCAGGTTGAACAGTGCCAGGATCAATAGAAACAGGACGACCCAGAAGGCGATATTGCGTGCGTTACCCAAGAGTTTTCTCCAGAAACAGGCGGTCAGACGCGCGGTGCGCGCGCTGCGTCATACAAGATAGACATGCTGGCGTCATCTTCAATGCGATAAAAGTGCGGCGAAAAAACCGTCCGCCCCCCCTTCGAACTCGGCAGACCACTCGTCATCAGGTTCCGCAATTGGCGCACTGATCAGATTGCCATCGTACCAAACCGCGGGCGTCACCGCGAGGGCGGCTCTCGGCACGCCCATGTCGCGCCACCCCTTCAGGCTGGCCAAGGCATCATAGCCGAGGGCCATGACGGTGATATCCGGGTCATCTTCGGGGCCGTCGATGATCCAGCGGTCGTCCCAGGTGTCACCCACTTCGGCAACAACACCATCCAGCGCATTCAGTTCCCGGTAGATCCAGATGATCCCGTTCGCCTGCGACACCTGGCAGCCCTCGAGAGTCATGGTCCGACCTTCGCCGATAGCGTCCAGCATCCGCGAAATGCCGTCTCGCCGTGCGGGGTAATAGTGCCCCGACAGCCACTTCAGGCTGTGGATCAGCAGGCGCCGCTTGATCTCGACCGGTTGCGCGCGAAAGAGGTTGAGCTCCATTGTCACCGCCCCCGCTTCGATGCGCACCAGATCGCGCGCGACGAGGAAAGCTTGCCAGTCCAGCGCGTCGCGCGCCTGCTTCATATGTGCGGTGACGTCCACCAGCGCCTCGATCCCGATGCCCAGGGTTTCCAGAACCGTGAGGGCATCGCGCACCCGAACGCGTTCGAAATCGCGGTTGCGGTTGCTGGGATCGTCGACCCATTTCAACCCCGATGCCTGCAGATACAGCCGCAACGCGTCGCGCCGCGTCCCCAGAAAGGGGCGCAGCCATGTGATGCCGTGACGGACGGTACGTGGCGACATCGCGCTCAGCCCGTCCACGCCGGCCGAGCGGGCCAGTCGCATCAGAAAGGTCTCGGCCTGATCATCCGCGGTATGGGCCACCGCGATATGTTCGATTTGCTTGGCATAGGCCCAGTCGGCCATCAGCGCATATCGCCCCTCGCGCGCTTCGGCCTGCATATTTCCCGCGCCGTCCCAGCCCGACCAGAATTCGAGGTGATGTTGCAACCCGAGTTTCTGGCAGAGCGCTGTGACAACAGCGACTTCATATTTGAATTCCGGGCGCAGCCCGTGGTCCACGGTGATCACGTGCAACTCGATCTTGCGATCGGTCGTGTAGCGCGCCATGGCCGACAACAGCGCGATGGAGTCGCCGCCCCCGGACACCGCAACAGCCATCTTGTCGGGCGGGCGATGGCCCACCACGTCCTCGATCGCCGTTAACAGAGGGGCAACGAGCAACTCACGAGCATCCGATGTTCAGCATCGCCGATTGCGCATCGGCAACCGCTTGTGCACCGGGATAGCGTACGGCGACCTCGCCCAGCGTCACGCAGGCTTCGTTTGTCTGACCCAAACGCCCGAGTGCAGCCCCCAGCCGAAACAGCGCTTCGGCGGCTTGCGGACCCTGTTCGTCCAGCGTGAATGCAAGCAGATAGGCGCGCGCACCTTGCCGCACGTCGCCCAACCCTTCGAGCGCCTGACCGCGACGCAGCTCCGCCTCTATCGAGAGGGGTCCGTCCGGATAGGTCGTATTGAAGGTCTCAAACTGGTCTGCGGCGGCGCGAAAGTCACCGGAGGCGAGCGCCTCCTGCGCCCGTTCGAAATCCGCCCGTTCCTGTTCGGCAAGCTGTGTTTCCGGTTGCGGCGCCGGTGCGATTGCCGGTGCCGACGGAAGTTCGCCGCCGCCTAGCGACGGCGTATCGCCCAAGGCGGCGATATCGCAGCCCGCCTCAAGCTCGCACAAGCGGAATTCGAGATCGCCGATGCGGTTCGTTCCGTCACGCACAACCGAAGTGATGCGGAATTCCAGCTCTTCGGTCTTTGCCGTCAAACGCTGCAACTCAGCCTCAATCGCGTTGAGCCGGTCCAGTGCGCCCGCACCGGCGAGGTTTGTGTTTGCCCCGCCCGTGGTCGACAACTCGCGCCGCAAACGCTGCACTTCGACATAGAGCACCGTCATCTCCTGACGGATGTCTGCCAGGGTGTCCGCGTCCTGCGCAACTGCGTTCGCGCCGGGCAGTGCCAGCGCGACGGCAAGTGTCAAAGGGGCAAGCCAGCGCGCCATCAGGGTCAGCCTGTCAGACCGCCAGCCAGCACGGTCACCGCGCGGCGGTTCTTGGCATAGCAGGCTTCTTGGCTGCAGACCTCAATGGGCCGTTCCTTGCCGTAGCTCACGACCTGCAACCGGTCCGACGGCACGCCTTGGCTGATCAGGTAGGCGCGCGCGGCATCGGCGCGGCGCGCACCAAGGGCGAGGTTGTACTCACGTGTGCCCTGCTCGTCTGCATGGCCTTCGATCACGGCGGTAAAGTCGGCGTTCTGCAGAAGCCAGCCCGCCTGACCATCAAGCGTCGCGCGCCCTTCGGGCGTCAGCGTGGATTGATCCACGGCAAAGAGCACACGGTCACCGACCGCCTGCTGGAAATACGCGACGGAGGTCGGGTCGGATGCGCTGCCTGGCACAATCCCGTTCAGACCGGCATTGCTGGTCACATCATCGCCGCCAAAGCGACCCGGGTCGGTGCAGGCCGCAACGCCCAGCACGGCGAAAATCATCAAGATCAGTTTCAGTTTCATTGGGCTCGGCCTCTCTTGCACGTGTGTTTTTTGTCTACGTGGGTTTCACTGCTGCTGCGACGGTATCACGATTGCGCACGCATGAAAATGCGCATGGCATCACCGCTGGAGCGGGCCCCAGGACGGGTCCGACCCACCCTCGGGCGTGCGCACCGGGCGCAAGTTGCGACCCGTGATGTCCACCGAATAAAGGGTCGAACGACCTGCCGCCCCTTGGGTCTCACGCGCGAACATGATCACGCGACCATTGGGCGACCACGTGGGACCTTCGTCGAGGAAGGATGCGGTAAGGAGCCGCTCTTCGGACCCGTCAAGGCGCATCACCCCGATATGGAACCGCCCCTTTGATTGCTTGGTGAAGGCGATCAGGTCGCCACGCGGGCTCCAGACAGGCGTGCCATAGCGCCCTTCGCCAAAGGAGATGCGGCGCGCCTCGCCACCGCCTGCCGGCATGATGTAGAGCTGCGGCGTGCCCGAACGGTCGCTTTCAAAGACGATCTGACTGCCATCCGGGCTGAAGCTGGGGGCGGTCTCAATCGCGGGCGTGCTGGTCAGGCGTTGTGACTGACCGGAGTTGATATCCATCGCCCAGATGTCGGTATTGGCGCCCTGCGACAGGGAATAGACCACTGTTTGCCCGTTCGGCGCAAATCGGGGCGCGAAGCTCATCGTGCCCTGCTGGCTTTCCAGCACCCGCTGCTGAACGGAACCGACATCCAGCACGTAGATGCGCGGAAAGCCGGTTTCATAGCTGGTGTAGAGCACGCGATTGCCGTCTGACGAAAATCGGGGGGCAAGCACGATGGCCTCGGACCCCGTCAGGTACTGCACATTGGCACCGTCGTAGTCCATGATCGCGAGCCGCTTGCGGCGCTCGTTCTTGGGTCCCGTTTCGGACACGAAGACGACGCGACTGTCGAAATAACCGGTCTCGCCCGTGATGCGGCTATAGACGACATCCGCCACTTTGTGTGCGATGCGCCGCCACCCGTCCGTGGTACCGGCAAATTGCAACCCCTCGCCCAGTTCGGTGTCGGAAAAGACATCGTGCAGGCGGAATTTGACCGTGACCTGATCGCCGATCACGTTAACCGCACCGGTGACCAGCGCCTGCGCATTGATCGCCTTCCAGTCGGCATATTGTACCGGCGCCGCGAAATTCGTGATCTGACTGATAAAGGCTGTGCTGGGCACCTCGCGGAACAGGCCCGTTCCGGCAAGATCGGCGGCGATAACGCGGCTGAGTTGCTGGCCCATGGCCGCGGCTTCGGCATTTTCCGGCACGAGATCGGGAATGGCGACCGGCAGCGGCTCGATCACCCCTTCGGTGATCTCGATCCGCAGCGGGCCGTTCTGTGCGGCGGCCTGCGTTACGCCAATGCTCAACATCACGATCATCAATATACGGTACATCATTTGATACGCATCCTTTCCGGATTGAACGTCATCTCGATCTCTCTCCACTGGCCATATTTTTCGGCCGGAAGGGCATACCCGTCGCGGGTACAGCGAATTATGGCACGGCGCGCCGCCTCAAAGGCCTGATTGGCCGCCGACTGGCTGCCGCCGGAACTGGACAGCAGGCGGATGGACGCCACAACAGGCTTGCCGTTCTGCTCCATATCGACGCCGACCACCACCGTGGTGCCCAGGGCTTCGGTCGACAGCGACCCGACATTCCAGCACGCCGAAACGGCAACGCGCAGCGCTTCCTTTTCGCCATTGGAAAGTGGCGGGCCTTGGGGAATTGTCTCTTCCTCGCCACCGCCCAGAATGCCGGCCAACGCATCTTCGACGGCATCCGAAGTGTCTTCTGGCTGGGCAGCGGGTTCGGCGGCCGGCGTGGCTTCGGGCTCCGCCTCCGCCGTGCGGGTCGGCGCACTGGGGCGACGGCTCGGTGGGCGCAGGGAGCTTTCGGGCGCACCCGACGGCTCCTCCGCCTCCGTAACGATCTGGTCCGTGGCTTCTTCGGGCGCTGTCGCTTCCTGTTCTTCGGCCTGGGTCTCGCCACCCTCGTCCTCGGTCACGGCCTCCTGCTCGACCACGTCGGGCGTTGCGTCCGGGTCCGGTGCCTCAACGACTTCGGGCGCGATGCGATCCGATGCCTCCGGCACGGGCGTGTCGGCCACCTCTGGTGCATCAATTTCAGGGGTTTCCGGTGTCGGCAGGCTGGGCGCTTCATCGACGATGTCCGGCTCGGGCTCCGGCGTTGGCGGTTCCGGCAACGTCTCGGGCTCGGGTTCCGGCGCAGGCTGCGGTTGTTCCGATGTGACATCGCTGTCAGGCTCCGGTGTCACAACCGGGTCAGGGACAACCTCGGGTTCCTGAGGCAGTGCCACCTCGGTCGGCGCTGCAGGCTGCGGGCCATCACTCAACAAGGCCTCAAACGCATCGGTTGAGATCACCGACACCTCCGTCACCTCAAACGGCAACGGCTCGGACTGAAACGACCCGCCAAGGATCAGCCATCCGATCAGCCCGGCATGGGCCGTGCCCGATATGACCTGCCCCACATGCACGCGTCACTGCCCCTCACCGTCAAGGGTCGGCCCACCAATATCCGTGACGAGGCCAATGTTGCTGAACCCGCCCGCATTGAGCGCGCCCATGACCTCCATCACGCCGCTATAGGGAACAGCCCCGTCAGCGCGCAGGAACACACGGTCACTGTCGCGTTCCGCGGCGATCCCGCGCAAGCGTGCAACCAATTCGTCGCGTGGCACGTCCGTCGTCTGGATCTGCACGCCGCCATCTGCGGTGATCGTTATGGTCAGCGGCTCTTCCTGATCGGTGGGCAGCGCACTTGCGGCTGTGCGTGGCAGTTCCACGGGCACACCGACGGTCAGCAACGGTGCCGCGACCATGAAGATGATCAGGAGCACCATCATGACATCCACAAAGGGCGTCACGTTGATCTCGGCCATCGGCTGAGACCGTCTGCGCCTGCGGCGGCGGCTGCCTCCTCCGGCACCCGCATCCTTTTGCACGACACCCGCACCCATGGCCTAGCCGTCCAGCTGGCGGCTGAGGATGGTGGCAAACTCGTCGGCAAAGGCCTCGTAGCCTGCAACGATCCGGTCGCTGTCCGCACTGAGCTTGTTGTAGAAAATAACCGCCGGGATCGCTGCTAGCAGTCCCAGACCCGTCGCCAAGAGCGCTTCGGCAATGCCCGGCGCAACCACGGCGAGGTTTGTATTCTGCTGCTCGGCAATCTCGATAAAGGCATTCATGATGCCCACCACGGTGCCGAAAAGTCCGATGAACGGTGCCGAAGACCCGATCGTCGCCAGGATCGTCAACCCGTTCTGCAACCGCTCGCCTTCCTTGGCGATGGCCACATCCATGCTCCGGTCGATCCGCGAGGTCGCATTGGCAATCAGCCCGCCATCTTCCCTGTGGGACCGCTGCCACTCGATCATGCCCGCAGCGAACACTTTCTCCGACGCCCCCTTGGGTTCGGGCCCGATCTCTTCGAACAACCCGTCCAGCGGCTCGCCAGACCAGAACGCGCGATCAAACCGCGCCGCTTCGCCGCGCGCCGACCGGTACAGCAACCATTTCTGAATAATCACCGCCCAGGCCCAGAAGGACGCGATGATCAACATGATCATCACCAGCTTGACGGTCAGGGTTGCGCGCAAGAACAGCCCCCACATCGAGAAATCAACCTCGTGCGCGAGCGCAAGTGTCTCTGCTTCCATACTGCCTGCTCTTTGTTATCGGCCCGATTGTGGGTCCTGATTGAGCGTGAATATACGGCAGGTGAAAGGGGAATGCTATCACTTCGGCGTCAGTTCGCCCCTAATTTGCCCCCATTGCGCGGATTTCTGCGGGCAATCGCACCGGTTTTCCCGCCGTTGTCATTGTGACAGCGACGACCCGCGCACGAAAGAGCAACGTATCGCCACGGCGCACCTCCTGATCGAAGATCCAGCGCACCGGGCTGCCCGCATGATGGGTGGTGACAACCGACAGCCGGTCACCCATCCGCGCCGGCGAAATGTAGTCTGCCTCGACCCGGGTGACGACGAACACAAGGCCCTCCGCCTTCATCGCGTTCTGGTCCAGCCCGCATTCCTCGACGATTTCCGAACGGGCGCGTTCAATGTAGCGCAAGTAGTTGGCGTAGTAGACGACACCGGCCATGTCGGTGTCTTCGTAATAGACCGTGACGGGGAAATGATGGGCGTCCATGGCGGTCAGTCTATCTCACAGCGCGGCCAGAACAACCGCGATCAACAGGGCAACCAGCGCCGCGCCCGAGATATGCGAGATGCGATCAATGCGCGCGGTCTCACCGCTGCGCTCGACCAACAGGTTCCGGAATACAAAAAGCGCCGCCCACCCCATCAGCATTGCAAAGGCCAGAATGACGATGACAAGCGCGCTCGGGTCCGTGCGGTAAAAGTAAAACGCGACCGGCAACAGGAAGGGCGCCAAGAGCAGCCACATGCGTGTGTCGGTCATCCATGCCCACCCCGGCGCCACAACAAGCGCGCCCAGATAGGCAAGCGCGCGCCCGAACAGGTAGACCGCGACACAAACCCACAGGATCATCGCAGCAAACATCATTGCACGTGTCCCAACCGTGCAAACAGCCGCAAGGCGTGACTTGTATCCGACGCTGCAACCGGCATCACAGGGTCGTACGCGGCGCGGATCACCGCCGCAATCTCGGGACGCAGCACCGTGGTTTCCCCCGCAACGGCCAGCGGCGACTGCGCGCGAAAGGCCAGATCGGACCACAACAGAACCGACTGCACCACCTGGCTCAACGCCAGGGTCTCCGCCGGCACCGCGCTCAGATGTGCGTCCATGCGCAGAAAAACGAAACAGGCCTGAATGGCCCCGGTCTCGTCAAACCGAAAGATACGATACTGATTGGCCTCAGCGGCCTGCAATCGGTCCACCAACGGCCCCAGATCCGGCACAAGACGGTCGAGGCCCGGCACCTCGGGCAATTCCGACCAGTCCTTGAAAAAGAACCACATGAAGTTGGCGCCCAGCTCAGGATCGGTCTCCGCCACGTCCAGCGATGCCAATTGGCACACGGCTTCAATCGCGCCTTTCACCGTCCCGAGGGTCTGATCGGCAACACCGAACACGACAGGGGCCAATGGCCGCCCCCACCGGGCAAAGGCATAGTCACCGCTCTCCCGGGTGAACAGCGCCTCAATGTCTTCGTGTTTCAACATGCCGGGGACCTACCGCGCCGTGGCGCAAAGGAAAACCCCACAGCGCAACGGGCAAAGGGATGGTGGGTGGGGTGTCGTTCGTCAGAACGCACGTCACCCTCCATCACTCAAAAAGGTCCCTTTCACCCTTGGGCGCATCCAGACCCAGATGGCGCCAGGCGCCTGCGGTCAGCAAGCGCCCCCGCGGCGTGCGCTGAATAAGCCCCTGCTGCAACAGATAGGGTTCGATCACCTCTTCCAGCGCATCCCGGCTTTCCGACAGGGCCGCACTCAGCGTCTCGACCCCGACGGGGCCGCCCCCGTAATGCTCCGCCATCAGTCGCAGATACCGCCGGTCCGCCCCGTCGAGGCCCAGATGATCCACCCCAAGCCGCGTCAGCGCCGCATCTGCCAGTGCCTGCGTGACGCGCCCGTCGCCTTCCACCACCGCGAAATCGACAACCCGCCGCAACAAACGCCCGGCGATCCGGGGGGTCCCCCGGGCGCGGCGGGCGATCTCTCGCGCGCCCCCTTCATCCGCAGGTGCCCCCAGCTTGGTCGCATTGCGGTCCACAATCACGAATAACTCGTCTTCGGTGTAGAACTGCAGCCGTGTGGGAATGCCAAACCTGTCCCGCAACGGTGTCGTCAGCAAGCCCATCCGGGTTGTCGCCCCCACAAGCGTGAAGGGTTGCAATTCGATCCGCACGGTGCGCGCCGCAGGTCCTTCGCCGATGACGAGATCCAGTTCGAAATCCTCAAGCGCAGGGTACAGCACCTCTTCGACCGCCGGGTTCAGGCGGTGAATCTCGTCGATAAACAGCACATCCCGCGCCTCCAGATTGGTCAGGATCGCCGCCAAATCGCCCGCCTTGGCCAGCACCGGGCCAGATGTCATGCGAAACCCGACACCCAACTCGCGCGCCATGATCTGCGCCAGCGTCGTCTTGCCCAGACCCGGCGGCCCGTGAAAGAGCGTGTGGTCCATCGCCTCGCCGCGCTGGCGCGCCGACTGGATGAACACCCGCAGGTTCGCGCGCGCTTCGGCCTGCCCGACAAACTCGTCCAGCATCTGCGGGCGCAGGGCGCGATCCACATCCTCGGGCAAGGGTTCTGGTCGCAGGGCCGGATCCGAAGCGTCAGTCATTGCATCCTACCCTTTTGGCGCCAGCAGCTTGAGGGCGGCGCGGATCAGGTCGGCTTCGTCTGCCTCCGGCGCGTCGCCGGCCGCTTGCGCCACAGCCGCGGCGGCCTCGGACGGTGCATAGCCAAGATTGCCAAGGGCCGACAACGCATCCGCTTGCGCGGACGACGGCGGTGGGGCCATTGCAACCGGCTCGATCACCGCATCGGTTTCCGCAGGCACGTCCCCGATAGCCGCAGCGACGCCTCCGCCCATGGCCATCACCGCGGGCGCCTTGTCCTTGAGGTCGAGCACGATGCGCTGCGCGATCTTGGGGCCGATCCCCTTGGCCGCCTTGACCGCATTCCAGTCCCCAAGGGCAATCGCGCGGCTCACCCCGTCCGGGCCAAGCGCGCCAAGAATGGCCAGCGACGCCTTTGCGCCGACGCCCTGCACCGACATCAGCAACCGGTGCCATTCCTTTTCGACCAGCGTCGGAAAGCCAAAGAGCTGCATCAGATCTTCGCGCACGACCAAATCCGTAAAGAGCGCCACCGCCTCACCCGGCCCCGGCAGCGCCGCCAGCGTCCGGTCTGAGCAGAACACCAGATAACCGACGCCGCGCACATCGAGCAGGATGTGGTCCGCGGCCTTGTAGTCTATCCGGCCTGAGAGCTTCCCGATCATGCGCGCGCCCGTGCCACAGCTGCGCCGAGACCCGAACCGGCGCCGTGATGCGCATGGCAAATGGCAATTGCCAAAGCATCTGCCGCGTCCGGCCCGGCCAGGTCCACGCCCGGCAATTGCACGCGGACCATATGCGCCACCTGCCGCTTGTCCGCGTGTCCGACGCCGACGACGGTTTTCTTGACCGCGTTTGGCGCATATTCCCCGACGCGCAGGCCCGCCTGCGCCAGCGCCAGCATCGCAACTCCGCGCGCCTGTCCCAGCTTGAGCGTGCCCGCGCCGTCCTTGTTCACAAATGTCTGCTCTATCGCGGCCCCCTGCGGCGCGTGTGTGTCGAGCACGTCCAGCAACTGCCTATGCAAACTGAGCAAACGCAGGCTCAGATCATCGCCTTCGGAATGACACACGCCATTGGCCACATGACGCAGCCGCGACCCGTCGGCCTCAATCACGCCCCAGCCCATATGCCGCAGGCCAGGATCGATTCCCAAAATCCGCATGTTGCTGCCCTCACGCGCCACATTCGTGGCCTTTTGACGTGCCTAGCACGAAACGCGAACATCCGAAAAGCCCTAACAATTTCAGCCATTGCGGATCACCGGCCCGGCATGCCGCTATGTGGGGTATGAAAACGCGGCCCAAAATCGACATTCCAAGTCAGAAAACGACTTGCATGATCCGTATTTTTGCAATGCTTTACATTGGGTTAGACACGAATGCGACCCATGCAAAAATATCATATCGGGCATGACTTTTTTGATCTTGCGGGGGTGCGCGACCAAGCCTAGATGCCCGTCATCTGGTTGTGACACCGCAACCGCTAACGCTAGACAAAGGAATGCTGCAATGGCTGCTTTTGACACCACCCGCCCCGCTTATGGCGCCGCTCCCGTTGCAGGCCAAATCAAGGGCTTCTTTTCGGCCCTGATCGCGAAATACGTCGCATGGAATGACCAGCGCGCAACACGCAACGCCCTGCACGCTCTGACCGATCGCGAACTTGACGATATCGGCCTGTCCCGCGGCGACATCGAAACGGTCGCCATCAAGTAATTTCGGAACCGATCCGAAACAGCAAAAGCCGCGAACGCTCTGCGTTTCGCGGCTTTTCTTTGGCCTTGGGACTGGAGGTCGGGCCAGTGCTGGCGGTCACGTCAGTGGCTTGATGAAACCGGCCAGAAAGACAGTTACGGGATCGCTTTGCATCGCCCAGGCGCCCGCCTGTTCGATACCTGTACCGTTGCCAAGTTTGGCGACGCGCTCGTTGTAGGTGATGTCGCCGAGCGACGCGAACATGAAGCTCTTGAAGGCAAAGAACCCCAGCACGATCAGCAAGAGCGCACGCAAGGGAAAGCCGCGCCGCACGCGCTTGGGCTTCATCACGATCAGACCATCGCTGCGCATCTGGCTTTTATACCCGTGCGACATCGCCTTGTGCTGACGCTCCAGCGTCCCAAGACGTTGTTGAAAGCTAACCTGAGTGTTCATGGCGGCGGCCTTGTACCTTTATGCAACAGGCCCCCACCTGATGACGCTACGGAATGTGCCGCCCAAATGTGGCGAAATCTGGGCAAATCGCTAAAACACAGCAAAAATCGGCGAGAAATCAGGCAGGTTTAAGAAGCGTCAGGGTCGACCATTCACCAATCCGGTCGTGGTGCAGCAGATCGTTTCCATGTTGGCGATAAACGTCGATCACCGCGTCCGCCTGATCGTTCAGAATACCCGACAGGATTGCGTGCCCACCGGGGCTGAGTCGCGCCGTCAGGTCCTCGGCCAGTGCAATCAGCGGACCCTTCAGGATGTTGGCGAAGATCAGATCGAAAGGCCCGTTCAGGTCATCGTGATCAAAGCCCGCCGCCTCGACGACCGTCACACGGTCCTGCATGGCGTTGGCCCGCAGGTTGGCGCGCGCCACTTCGACGGCCTGTGTGTCGATGTCGCTGGCCAGAACCGGTTGTGGCCAGACCGCCGCCGCCGCCATGGCAAGCACAGCGGTGCCGCAACCGATGTCGACCACGTGTCGCGCCTGCTCACCATCCGTGATCAGCCGATCAAGCGCATTCAGACATCCCAGCGTCGTGCCGTGGTGTCCGGTGCCAAAGGCCATCGCCGCCTCGATCAGCAGCGGATGGCTGCCTGCTGGCACCTTGTCCGCATCATGGCTGCCATAGACAAAGAAGCGGCCCGCCTCGACCGGCGCAAGCTCGCGCCGGACATGGGCAACCCAATCCGTTTCAGGCAGTTCGGACACGGTAAACGGTTTGGCATCCATCGCCGTCGTCAGCAGCAACAGCGCGGTCTCGTCCGGGTTTTCCGTAAAATATCCGCCCACTTCCCATAGGCCCGAGCCGTCTTCGACCTCGAACACGCCGACGCCGGTTGGTGCAGGCTCCAGCGCTTCCATCGCATCGCCCAGACGTTCGGCCTGTGCCTCGCCTTGCACGGTGGTGAGGGCGGTCCATGTGGGCATCGGCGTCTCCGGTAGCGGTCAATGTTGGGCCAGGGGCGTACCGGCGCCGTGGCGACATTCGCGTCGGGCCCCAGACGCGCCACATAACGCCACCCCCACAGAGCTGCAAGGCCGCCCACGAGGGCACCTGCAAGCGCCTGCCCATAGATGACGCCCGCCGCCCCGAAACCGGTTGCAAGCCAGGCCGCCGCGGGCCAGCTCAGCACGCCGTCCTTGAGCCAGCCGATGAGGGTCGACCGCAAGGGCTGGCCGAGATTGTTGAACGCCGCACTTGCGACAAACAGGGCGCCGACAAAGACAAAACCGCCCACACCGACACGTGTGAACCCGCGCAGGACCTCCGCGCCCTGCCCGCCAAGTCCGAAGGCGTCGATGATCAGCGGTGTCGCCGCCAGCAAGACGCCCCACATGACAAGCGTGTAGAGCAGGCAAAAGATCAGCGCGTCCCGATACGTGCTGCGCAGCCGGGGATAGAGACCCGCGCCATAATTCTGGCCAAATATGCCGCCGATGGCGCCCGACAGAGCGAATATCCCGCCAAAGGCCAGCACGGTGAGACGGCTCACCACAGCCCAAGCCGCCACGGCATCGTCGCCAAAGGGTGCCATGACAATCGTGAGCAGGTAGTTGCCCGCCGGCGTCGCCATTTGCGTCGCAATCGCCGGCAAGGCCACGGCCATGTAGGGCGCAAAGGTTGCGCGCATGCTCGCCCAGTCAGGGCGGGCGATCAGGTCCAATTGTACGGAGGCAAAGAACAGCGCCAGCCCCATGAGCGAGAACCGAAACAGCGTCAGGCCAAGCGCAGCCCCGTCCAGCCCCATGCCCCACCAGATGATAAAGATCGGGTCGATCACCATCAGCACCGCACCGGACGTCAGGGTGACATACATCGCCTTGGCCCCGTATCCTTCGGCCCGCAATGTGCCCGAGGCGATCAGGGCCACCGCCATCGGCATGAGCGACCAGACGGTTTGCCCCAGATAGCGCGCCGCCAGCCGCGCGGTTTCACCCTCTGCTCCGGCCAGTGCAACCAACTCGTGCCGAAAGGCAAAGACCAGCGTCGCAACGCCGCCCTGCATGGCCGTCGCCGTCACCAGCGCCGCCCCGGCCTGCGCCCGGGCCTGTGACGGATTGCCCTCGCCGATGCGCTGCGACACCAGCGCCGTTGCCGCAATCATCAGCCCCACGCCGGAGGACACCGAAAAGAACTGGATCGCGTAGGCAAATCCGATGGCGGCCACCAGTTGCGGCTCGCCCAGTTGGGACAGCCAAAAGAGATTGGCCGCATCCACAAGGAACACGAAGGTGATGCCAAATGCGCCCGTGGCCGTCATGCGCACCACATGCCCCATGGTTGATCCGGTCAGGAAACGGCCCTGGCTCATTCAGCGGGTGCCGGACGCGGGCCCGGCAGACGTGTCTCGTGCCCCGGCACCGGGTGGCGCGGGATCAGCATCGCCAGCGCCAGTGACGTCGCCGCCATGCCCGCAGCAAGGAAAAACACGGCCGCCGGTGAGAAAAGCCACAGCAGTCCCAGCGGGACGGGCAGTGCCACGGCCGCGATATGGTTGATCGTGAAGGCCACGGCGGCGGTGGGCGCGATATCCTGCGGGTCGGCGATTTTCTGGAAGTATGTCTTGAGCGCAAGCGCCAGCCCGAAAAAGATGTGGTCCAGCACGTAAAGCACGGACGCAATGATCAGACCCCAGCCAAAGTAGTAGACGCCACCATAGGCCAGAAACACGCACACAAGGCCCACATATTCGAACCCAAGTGCCTTTTGCTCGCCATAGCGCGCAACGATGCGACCCAAAAGCGGGGCCACCAGAATGTTGACGACAAGATTGATCAGGTAAAGTGCCGTCAGTTCATGCACCTCGAACCCGAAATTCTCGACCATCATGAACCCGGCAAACACCATGAAGATCTGGCGCCGCGCTCCCGACATGAACTGCAGCGCATAGTAGAGCCAATAGCGGCGGCGCAGTACGAATGTCTTGAGCTGCGGCGTGGGTGCCTCGAATTGCGGGTAGGCGATCATGGCAAACAGCGCGATCACCGCCGTGATCCCGCCGCCTGCCATATAGACGATACTGTAGGTCAGGCCGAGCGGTTCCCACAGAACCATGATGACGAAATACACGACAAAGGTTGAGGTCGAGCCGGCCGCCAGCAACCAGCCCAGCATCTGCGGCGCACGGTCCTTGGACAGCCATTGCAGTTGCAGGGACTGGTTCACCGTCTCGTAGTAGTGGAAGCCCACAGAACTGATGAACGTCAGGACCAGAATGCCGGTCATCTGCGGAAATTGCGCGGTCAGCGCGGTCGCGACACCCAGCATGATCAGCGACAACAGGCCCAGCACCTGTTCCCGCATCACCATGATGACAACGATGACACCAACGGCCAGGAACCCCGGCACTTCGCGCACCGCATGCAGCAGCCCGATATCCGCTCCGTCAAACCGGGCTGCCTCGACGACAAAGTTGTTCAGCAATGCCAACCAGACCGAAAAGGCAATCGGCATGGCAAAGGCCATGAGAAAAAGAAGCGTCACGGGGCGCCGCCAGAATGGCAACGACCGGGCCTGATCCAGAGAGACGTAGCGGGCCATGCTGCGGGGTTACGCCTTTTGTCCGCGTTTGGCGAGGCGGCATATGCGCAATCGTCCGTGCATTCCGGCACAGATGCGCAGCAATCGGATTGCCGCGCGACGCATTTGCGGCAAGATGGTGGCATGTTGAAACGCGAAATAGAGACGCAATTCGGAACGCTGAGCCTGACGGAAGAGGATGGCGAGATCGTGCGCCTGTCCTGGGGCACATGCGGACGCCATGACGCATCACCCGTTCTGGACGCGGCCGCCGCGCAATTGGCATCCTATGATGCTGGAGATCTGACCGTTTTTGACCTGCCACTGCGCGTGCAGGGCGGTGAATTGCAACGGGCTGTCTGCCAGGCGATGCGCGATACTCCATTTGGTGACACGGTCACCTACGGCGACATCGCGCGCACGCTGGGTGTATCGGCGCAAGCCGTTGGACAGGCCTGTGGGCGCAACCCGATCCCGATCATTATCCCTTGTCACCGCGTCATGGGCGCCAGGGGGCTGACCGGATTTTCCGGTGCGGGCGGGGTCGAGACCAAGCTGGCGCTCCTCAAACACGAAGGTGCGGGCGGGTTCCTGATTTGACGTGGCAGACTTCGATGCGAAGTCTGGCGGTTTTCCGATACGGAAAACACGCGCGCACCCGGAAACCGCGTCGGTTTCCTGCCGTTTTCAGCGTCTGAAAACGGCTCCGTCAGCGTTGCGGCACAAGCTGCTGCGCGATGCCTGCGCCCACCAGATAGACAGACGTTATGATCAACCCCCAGTGCGCCCAGCTTTCAGGGTGGAAATCCACCCACGCCGCCCAGGCGGCAAAGCCGGTCCAGGCCAACGCCATCGGCAAGGTCACGGCGCGCCATCGCTCCGTGCGCACCGGATGCACAAACTTGAGCGGCAGAAACATCGCAATCGCCAGCACCGTGACCAGCCCGAGACTGACCCAGAAATTCGGCTCGAGCGCAAAGATCACCAGCACCACCATATTCCAGCACCCCGGAAAGCCGGAAAAGGAATTGTCCTTTGTTTTCATGCGCGTGTCGGCGAAATACATCGCCGAGGCAAAGGTGATCACGATGATCGCCGCCCACCCGGTCCATCCGTCCATCAGGCCCGACGAAAACAACGCAAAGGCAGGGATGAAGACATATGTGAGGTAGTCGATGATCAAATCGAGCAAGACGCCGTCAAATTCCGGCGCATTGGTTTTGACGTCATACTTGCGCGCCAGAGGCCCGTCGACACCGTCCACGGCAAAGGCAACCACAAGCCACATGAACATGATGTCCCATTTGGCGTTTACAGCCGCCAACATGGCCAACATGGCAAAAACCGCACCCGTCGCGGTCAGCAAATGAACGCTCAGCGCGCGCAATCGGTCCGTCATGTCAGCGTCATGATCCATCACGCCGCAGGATGCAAACGCAAAACCGCGCCCCTGAGGGAGCGCGGTCGATCAGGCAATCCGCCCGGATCAGTTGGTGGTGGCGCCCACACGCACCTCTTCGAGCGGATACCCCAGGTAGTCCTGTGCCTCCCAGCCCGCGTGGCAATCCTGGCAGAAGGACTGCTTGACCTTCATCACCTTGCCATTGGGTTGCAGCCCCGCATAGAGCCACCCCCCGGTTTCCGGCGCTTCGTCGGTGCCCACTTTGGTCATGATGAACAGCGGACCGGGCCGCGCCGCCTTTTTCTTGATCGAGACGGTGATCGACTCCTTGGCCAGCACCGAACCGACCGGCATTTCAAAGCCCTCTTCCTCGAACTTCAGATACTGCTCGGCGGCAATGTCGTTGGCATATGTATTCAGCAGGCGATTGCCGTGCGGCCCCGCGACAGCAGGACGTGTCGCCGTTGCAGCCCATGAGCGGTAGTTCGTGCCGATCTCGTCGCCTTCCTTGGCATAGCCAGTCGCCATCTTTTCCTTGAGGCAGTCATAGAGGACGTTGATCGCGGCCTCATCCAGGTCGAACGCATCTTCGACGGTTACGGCATTACACTCTGCGCTGGCAGCGCTGGCGGCGACGGTGAATGAGGCCGCTGTGGCGAGCTTGCGGATCATGACGGGGTTCCCTTTGGTTCGTGCATTTCGTGGACGGCGACGTGCCTTGGCGGACCCTCGCACAAAACTTCAACGGAGCCACTTCACCGTGCAGCACGTTTGCGTGAACGAGCGGTCACGCTTTGGGGTGCGCGCGTTTGTAGACGTCCATCAAACGCACCGTATCGACCGCCGTATAGGCTTGGGTCGTCGACAGGGAGGCGTGGCCCAAAAGCTCCTGAATGGCACGCAAGTCGCCGCCCGCGTTCAGCAGATGCGTGGCAAAGCTGTGGCGCATGGCATGCGGGGTCGCAGAGGCTGGCAACCCCAGTTGCATCCGTGCGGACGCCATAACTTTCTGGATCGCGCGCGGGCTCAGCGGTCCGCCACGGATCGCCCGGAACAGCGGCTCATCAGGCGGCAGGGTATGCGGACAGGACGCGACATAGTCGTCAACGGCCGCGCGCGCCGCGTCGATCACCGGCACAATCCGTTCCTTGCCGCCCTTGCCGGTGATGCGCATCACCTGTGGCAGGGGCGCATCGCCCGCGCGCAGGCTCAAGGCTTCGGAAATCCGCAAGCCGCACCCCCAGAGCAAGGTCAGGACAGCAACGTCCCGGACGCCGACCCATGGCTTGTCCGTCTGCAGCGGGACAAGGTCGATCACATCGCGCGCCGCGTCCTCGGCCAGCGGGCGTGGCAGCTTCTTGGTGAATTTCGGCGCGCGTGTGCTGAGGACCGCCGTTGGTTCGAACCCTTCGCGGGCGGCAAGCCATTTGTAGAACGTTTTGACGGCCGACAATTTGCGGGCAAGGGACCGTGGGCCGACGCCGCCGGACCGGGTGTGCGCCATCCACGCGCGCATATCCTGCGTGCTGATCCGTGCAAGGGCAGCAAGACCCTGACTTTGACCGGAATGCACCGTGATAAAGGACAGAAACTCCGCCACATCGCGCGCGTAGGCTGTGATCGTGTTTTCCGCCGCCCCTTTGAGACTGCGCTGGTGGGACAGGAACGCCTCAAGCGCGTCGCGCGCAGCAGGCGATATCAAGCTCATCCCAGCCAGCGGCGCATCGCCCGCTCAAAGACGCCCGCAAAGAAGGCAAGCAAGTCCGTGCCCTGCTGTGGTCCGAACATGTGCGGGTCTTCGGCGCCCATGACCAGCAGCCCGGGCAGACGCCCCTCGCCAAAATCCAGTTTCAGGCACGCCTCGGACCGGACCCAGCTGCCATCGTTGCCGTAAATCTCGGGCGCAGGGTCTTGCACCTGCCGCAATGTCACCTGTCGCACGGTACCGCCGCGCCCCAGCGTCAGGTACGTATCGATAAAGCCGGGTTCCGCCACATTCAGCACATCACCCAGCCGTTTGACGGCCGGATCGTTGTCATTCTGCACGGATTCCAGCACGAGCCGGACCGCGTCGACCCGCAGAATCTGAGCGACCTCACCGCCAAGATCACGCAGGAATGGCTCGAACTCCGTGGGGTCCAGCATCCGCAGAATGGCCCGGTGGATCTGGTTCGTCCCGGCGAGGTTCTCGTAAGCGGCAGCGATCACCGAGCGGTGCGTGTCCTCGAGCCGGTCCAGACGCGCCTCGAGCCGTTCCATGGCGAGGCCGCGCAAATCCACGATATTGCCGCCCATGGCACGCTCGTTTGCGGCGATGAGGGCATGCATCAGGTCCTTGTCGTCCAGAATGACGTCAGGTCGCGAAATAATCGCCTCACGCAGGGCGTCATCAATCTTGGGCTGACTGCTCATTGCCATCTCTTTTTCGTTTCAGAGCTTATAGCACGCCAACGGGCCGGAATCTGCCCCGAAGTTCGCTAAAATTGCTCTGTTCGCGCAATCTGTTGCCGATTGGCGTCAAACCAAAACGGGGAAGCCATCCCGACTTCTCCCCGTGATTGAATTTCAGGCATGTCCCATATGCCGGTCATGTCAGGAACACCACAGGCATCCACTCACGGACCGGGACCGGCGCACTTTCCGCTGGGTCCCGACGCGCTCAGGGTGCTCCTGCGGCGGGCTGGGTCGTCTTGATCCCCAAACAGACGATCCGGCCCGCTTCTTGATCAGACGATCTTGATATCCGCTTCGGCCGCATCCTTGAGGAATTGCGCCAGACCCTTGTCTGTCAGCGGGTGGCCGGCCAGCTTCTTGATGACATCCGGGGGTGCTGTCATCACATCCGCGCCGATCTTGGCGCAGTCCTGAACGTGATTGATCGACCGGATTGACGCGGCGAGGATCTGTGTCTCGAACCCGTAATTGTCGTAGATGGTGCGAATGTCCTCGATCAGTTCCAGCCCGTCGATGGACATGTCATCGAGACGACCGATGAAGGGCGAGATAAAGGTCGCCCCCGCCTTGGCCGCCAACAGCGCCTGATTGCCCGAAAAGCAGAGCGTGACATTGACCATGTTGCCCTCGCCCGTGAGCGTCTTGCAGGCCTTGAGCCCGTCCCAGGTCAGCGGCAGCTTCACCGCAATGTTTTCCGCAATTTCCGCAAGCTTGCGGCCTTCGGCGATCATGTCGTCGGCCTTGGTGGCCACCACCTCTGCGCTGACAGGACCGTCAACAAGATCGCAGATCTCCTTGGTCACTTCGAGGATGTCACGGCCCGACTTCAGGATCAGCGACGGGTTCGTGGTGACGCCGTCCACCATGCCGGTGTCATTCAATTCGGCGATGGCATCGATCTCGGCAGTGTCGACAAAGAATTTCATGTTTGGCCCCTCTTGATGGCTTGGCGTGCGCTTGCGTTGGCTTTACCTCATGACGGGTGAAGTCGGAACCCCTCATATGTTGGCGCTAACATGACGCCGTCATTCTATGACGAAGGCGCGCTGGTCGCTGTGCTGACCACGCAGCCGCTGGACAGGACGCTGGATTACAAGGCGCCCGAGGGCGGTTGCCATCTGGGCGCCTTTGTCGAGGTGCCGCTGGGGCCGCGCAAGGTGCTGGGCGTGGTCTGGGGAGCCGGTCAGGGCGATTACGACTACGCCAAGGTGCGCAGCGTGCTGCGCGTGCTGGACGCGGCACCGATGCGTGACGAGATGCGGATGTTTTTGGAGAAGGCGGCCGCTTACACGCTGACGCCGATGCCTGCGATGTTGCGACTGGCAACGCGCGCGCCGGGTTTGGGCGATCCGCCGTCGATGCGCAAGGTCTACCGGCGCGGCGCACACGCGCCGGACCGGATGACAGATGCGCGCCGCCGGGTTCTTGAGTTTCTCAATGACTACGGTGACTTGTCGTTTACCTTGAAGGAACTGGCTGAACTGTCGGGTGTCACCTCGTCGGTCGTCAAGGGCCTCGTCAAGCTGGGCGCGGTCGCCGAAGAGGACAGCCCCCGCGACCTGCCCTTCCCGCCCCTTGATCCGGACCGCCCCGGCAAAGACCTGACAGAAGATCAGGCACGCGCGGCAGGCCAGATCGCGGCAGGGGTCAACGCACAGACTTATGGCACCACGCTGTTGCGCGGTGTCACCGGGTCGGGCAAGACCGAAGTCTATCTGGAGGCGGTCGCAGCCTGTCTGAGGTCCGGTCGGCAAGCCCTTGTCTTGCTGCCGGAAATTGCGTTGACCGCGGAGTTTCTCACGCGGGTTGAGGCGCGGTTTGGCGCGCGCCCTGCCGAGTGGCATTCAGGTGCAACACTGACCGAACGCCGCCGCATCTGGCGGATGGTCGGCATGGGACAGGCGCAATTGGTGATCGGCGCGCGGTCGGCGCTGTTCCTGCCCTATCAGAACCTCGGGCTGATCGTCGTCGATGAGGAACATGACACCTCGTACAAGCAGGAGGATGGCGTCCTCTACAATGCGCGGGACATGGCGGTGCTGCGCGCATCCTTGCTCGGTGCGCAAGTTGTCCTCGCCTCCGCCACGCCATCGCTGGAAAGCTGGGCCAACGCGGAAAGCGGCAAATATGCCCGCGTCGATCTGGCGGCGCGATATGGGCCCGCTGTCCTGCCCGAAATGTGCACGATCGACATGCGCACCGAGGCGCTGCCTGCGGGCCGGTGGGTGTCGGATACCCTCAAACGGGCAGTTGAGGCGCGGCTCGCCGCCGGTGAACAGGCCATGCTGTTTCTCAACCGTCGCGGCTATGCACCGATCACCCTGTGCCGGGCCTGCGGGCATCAGGTGGGGTGCGATCAGTGCGATGCGCGGATGGTCGAACACCGGTTTCTCAAACGGCTGATGTGCCACCAGTGCGGCGAGACAAAGCCGCTGCCGACGCAATGCCCGTCCTGCGACGCCGAAGATCGCATGGCCCCGGTTGGCCCGGGCGTGGAGCGGTTGGGCGAAGAAGCGGCCGCACTCTTTCCAGAGGCGCGCGTGGCGGTGCTGAGCTCTGACATGTACGGATCGGCCCGCGCGCTCAAGGCCGAGATCGAGAGCATCGCAGAGGGTGCAGCAGATGTCATCATCGGCACGCAGCTTGTGGCGAAGGGGCATAATTTCCCGTCCCTGACCCTTGTGGGCGTGATCGATGCCGACCTTGGCCTGCAGGGATCGGACCTGCGGGCCGCCGAACGCACCTTTCAGTTGATGCGCCAGGTGGCCGGGCGCGCGGGACGCGCGGAAAAGCCGGGCACAGCGCTGCTGCAAACCTATCAGCCCGAGCACCCCGTGATCCGCGCCATTCTTGCCGGGGACGAAGAGGGCTTCTGGCGGGCCGAAGCCGCCGAACGCGAAGCCGCCGGGGTGCCACCCTACGGGCGCATGGCGGGCATCATCCTGAGCGGGCCGGATGTGGCGCAGGTGTTTGATGCCGCCAATGCCCTCGCGCGCAACAGCGCGCCCTTGCAGCGCGTCGGTGCACAGGTGTTTGGCCCCGCGCCCGCACCCATCGCGCGCATCCGCGGACGGCACCGCGTGCGGCTTCTGGTCAAGGCGGGCAAAGGCGTTGCGCTGCAAGGCGCCATCGCGCGATGGGTCGGCCAGTTGCGCCTCAAGGGTGAATTGCGGCTCGCCGTCGATATAGACCCGCAGAGCTTTTACTGATCCAAAGGACCGCTTGCGCGGACGCCATGTTTCAGGGGGCTCTGCCCCCGTCCTTCGGACTCCCCCACGGGCGTGTCACTGACAGGTCGACGGGAGTCCCAGGCGGATCGGCCCCTTTGTCCGCAGTGCGTGCGCGGATTGACCTTTTTGCGTGATCGAGAGGGCGCCACCATCAGCCAGCGATTGGGCGACACGGCGAATGTCGCGCATTAGAGGCCGCCAGTCATCCGAAAGGATGCGCGCCACCTCGGACGGGCAAATGGTCTTGCCCGCCCCGCGCGCCTCGACCGCATCGAGGATTGCGCGGGCAATGTGCGCATCATCCGACATGACGCGCATATCTAGTGCGGAGATGGCATTCGGCTAGCCCAATGCGTCGTTGCACCGCCCACAGACGCCCGCATGTGCGTGTTGGCCCGCATCCGGCAAGACCTTCCAGCAGCGCGCGCATTTGGACCCTTGGGCGCGCTCAAACACCACCGCAATGCCTTGCACTTCGGGCAAACGGAAGGCCTCGGCCGGGGCGGGATCGTTCGTGACACCAATCTGGGACGTGATGCAGATGTCCTGGAACGGCAACGCCTGCAGCGTGGCCGCAAGGTCCGCGTCTTCCACATGCACCACTGGCGCCGCTTCCAGGGACGCTCCGATGACCTTGTCGGTACGCTGCACCTCCAGCGCGGCCGTCACCACCCGGCGGGCACTGCGAATGCCGGCCCATTTTTCTGCCAGCGCGTCGTCGCGCCAATCGGCAGGCGTCTCCGGAATGTCGGTCAGGTGCACCGAACTCTCTTCGCCCGGATACCGCTCGAGCCAGACCTCTTCCATCGTGAACACGAGGATCGGCGCCAGCCAGGTGGTCAGACGGTGATAGAGCAGATCGAGCACGGTCCGGGCCGCCCGCCGTTCGATCGTGTCGCCGTCACAATAGAGCGCATCCTTGCGGATATCGAAATAGAAGGCCGACAGATCGACCGTGGCAAAGGTAAAGACCGCCGAAAACACCCGCTGAAAATCAAAGGCGGCGTAACCTGCCCGCACGGTCTGATCCAGTTCCGCCAGGCGGTGCAGCACCCAGCGTTCCAACTCGGGCATGTCCGCCGGTGAGACCCGGTCCGCTTCGATAAAATCGGACAGTGACCCCAGCATGAACCGCATCGTGTTGCGCAGGCGGCGGTAGCTGTCCGCCACACCTTTCAGGATCTCGGGCCCGATCCGTTGATCCGCCGTATAATCGGTCTGCGCCACCCAGAGCCGCAGGATATCCGCGCCATATTGCCGAACCACTTCGTCCGGCACGATGGTGTTGCCGATGGACTTCGACATCTTGAAGCCCTTTTCGTCCAGCGTCATCCCGTGGGTGACGACGTTGCGATAAGGGGCCCGCCCCGTTGTGCCGACGGATTGCAGCAAAGACGAATGGAACCAGCCGCGATGCTGGTCGGTGCCCTCCATGTAGACATCGGCGACGCCATCTTCGGTCCCATCCGCGCGGTCGCGCAGGACAAATGCATGGGTCGAGCCGCTGTCAAACCAGACATCGAGCACATCATTGACGATGCCAAGCAAGAGCCGAGTTGAAGACAGGATCTTTTCTAAATAATCTTGTTGGGCCTGAGTTAAATCGGTTCTCAGAGCCAGGTAAGTCAAGCCAAGGATTCCGTTAATCGGCGTACGGAT
>CAZRUV010000045.1:18998-24381 GCA_964603315.1 uncultured Rhodobacterales bacterium | reverse complement strand
GAACCCGAAAACCGAACGGGCGACGCAGGGCATCTACTTCGACGGCGGGTCTGTCGATGCGCTGCCTGCTTTCGATGCTGTCACAAACCCGCGCTACATGATTGCTGGGCACACATCGATCGACGATACGGACGCATGGGTGGACAACAGCGCGGCAAAAGGAAATGCCGAGTTCCTTCGCATCTGGCCGACGGCGCCGACACCTGTCGAGCCTACGGTAACGCTGCCCTTTGTCGTGGCCGATTGGAATGGTTCGACCGGCTTCAACCAGGGCATTTCCAACGCGGTCGCCAGCGGTGCGGGCGGGACGCTTTCGGATACGGTCAGCGCGTCAGCCCCGATACCCAATCTGACCGATGCTTTGGGTCTGCCGATCAACGATCCCTTCTCTGGCAACAGGGCACAGTACATCCGTGCGCGCGCCCAAGAGGACGGATATTGGATGTACAACGGCGAGCCGCATGTGATCTTCCCGCTTTATTTGTCTGACCGGCTCTACGGGACCGTGATCAAAAGCATCCATGCCGTGCGCATGACCGGATCAACCGGAGGGTACACGAACAACGGCACCTATACGGTCAGCGCCAATGCGCCGGTCTCTGGCGATTTCTCGAACATTGCCGCGCCGCGTGGACAGACAACCATCGTGGATGTGGTGGGCGGATCGAGCGACCCGGACGGCGGCACGCTCACCCTGTCCCCCAGCTTCTTCAAGCCGGATCGGGGGGAATTTGTGATCAATGGCGGAACCGTCGAGTTCACACCCTATGACAGCGCGCCGGGCACGTACACCGGGACGGCGTTCTTGGCTGATGGGCAAGGAAACGAGACGCGAACCGAAATTGTGTTTGGGGTGACCTAGACGCACGACAGGACCGATTTACAGGAGGTCACGGGGCGCTGGAACGCCCCGCAACACGGGGCCGAAATTCTCACACCCGACCCCGCCGACCAGCTCACGCTTATGGCCGCTCCCACCCTTCGAAGGGACCGGCATAGAGGCATGATTCTATCCATGAGCGAAAGACCACAATTGACGGCCGTTAAACCCGTCGTTCCAGTCGCGCCGTATTTAGGCGGCAAACGAAACCTGGCCAAACGGATCACGTCGCTGCTCGATCGGATCCCACACGCCACATATGCAGAACCGTTCGTCGGTATGGGTGGAATTTTCTTTCGCCGATCGATGCGGCCCAAGGCCGAGGTCATAAACGATCTGGGGCGTGACGTGAGCAACCTCTTCCGCATCCTTCAGAGGCATTACCCGCAGTTCCTGGACCACTTGAGGTTTCAGCTCACAACGCGAACCGAGTTCGAACGATTGACGGCAACAGACCCGGAGACACTGACGGATTTGGAGCGCGCCGCTCGGTTTCTATACCTCCAGCGCACGGCGTTCGGAGGGCATGTGTCCGGGCAGAACTTTGGCGTGGCAAAGGAACGGCCTGCGCGTTTCAATTTGACCACCTTGGAGCCGATGCTCGAGGACGTGCATGCGCGTTTGGCAGGGGTCGTGATCGAGCGATTGGAGTTTGGAGAATTCATTCGCAGGTATGACGGGCCCAGCACGCTGTTCTACCTGGACCCGCCATATTGGGGTAACGAGAAGGACTATGGAAAGGAGCTGTTCTGCCGTGCGGACTTTAATCGCATGGCCGGCCAATTGGCTGGGATCGAGGGCGAGTTTCTCATGTCCATCAATGACCGCCCGGAGGTGCGGGACGTGTTCAAGGCGTTTCGACAAATCGCGGTGGACACGACCTACACTGTGGGCAAGGAGGGCCGCAATAAGTCGCGTGCGGAGCTACTCGTAACAAGCCTGAAGAGCATAAATCTCGAAACCTGACGGCCAATCGCACCCTTCAATGGGGTGTTAAAAGGACCGTTAAAGGGATTGGGGGTTGGCAGCGTTTGAAAGGTCGGATTTCCATCTGCTGCAATTCTTCGTGTAAATTACTGCAGTTTTCGGCGTCACGCTACAGTGCGACAAACCGGACACATTGCGCATCTGCGGCAAAAAAAGTAATCTGAACTGGTTAGTTTAGTCGTATGCGTTCCTATATCGGACAAAATTTCAACGCCGATAGCGCGGAACCAAACGGGGAAGTCGAGAGCCATGCGTATTGTTTCACTCATTCTGGCGGGCATCGTGGGCCTGGTTCTGTACATGTGGGTGATTGAGCGTGAGCAAACGCTGGCCTTTATCTCGGACCTGACTGCGCCGGACGCGACAGAAGAGACGGCGGGCACACAAACCTCTGACACACCTGAGGAAAGCGTGGCCGAAACAAACCCCGCCGACGCGGACCTGATCAAGGTGGTCGCGCGCCGCTCTGTTGCGCGCGAGATCGACAGCGCCGTTGTGCTGCGCGGTCAGACCGAAGCGGCCCGCCAGGTTGAAGTGCGGGCCGAGACAACCTCCACCGTCATCTCGCCCCCGCTGCGCAAGGGTGCCTTTGTCGATGAGGGCGCCTTGCTCTGTCGGCTTGATCCGGGCACGCGCGGCTCCACCCTCGCCGAGATGCGCGCCCGCGCGTCCGAAGCCACATCGCGCAAATCCGAAGCCGAGGCGCGCGTGCCCGAGGCGCAAGCCCGCGTGATCGAAGCGCAAGCGCGTCTGGATGAGGCGCTGGTCAATCAGAACGCCGCCCAACGGCTTAGTGAAGATGGTTTTGCGGCGGAAACGCGGGTCAAGAACACGCAGGCCGCTGTTGCGGCGGCCGAGGCGTCGCTGGAAGCGGCGCGCGCTGGTGTCACGGCTGCGCGGTCCGGTATCCAGTCTGCCGAAGCGAGCATCGAAAGCGCGCTGGCCGCTGTTGCCTCCGCCGAAAAGGAACTGGAGCGTCTCGACGTGCACGCGCCCTTCGCCGGTCTGTTGGAAAGCGACACCGCCGAACTGGGCAGCCTGCTGCAAGCGGGATCGCTGTGCGCCACCATCATCCAGCTGGACCCGATCAAGCTGGTGGCCTTTGTGCCCGAAACCGAAGTGAACCGCGTCGAGGTGGGCGCGCAGGCCGGGGCGCGACTGGCGGCGGGCGGGCGCGAGTTGACCGGGACTGTCACGTTCCTCAGCCGCGCCGCTGATCCGACCACCCGCACCTTCCGCGTCGAGATCGAAGTGCCGAACCCCGAATTGACGATCCGCGATGGCCAGACCGCAGAAATCGCGATCTCGGCAGCCGGGGCCAAGGCGCACCTTTTGCCACCTTCGGCCCTGACGCTGAACACCGAAGGCCAGATCGGGCTGCGCACGGTTGATGATGCCGGACTTGTCGCCTTTGAACCAGTGACGGTGCTGCGCGACACGGCGCAGGGCGTGTGGCTGACAGGGTTGCCCGACACGCTAAACGTCATCGTCGTCGGACAGGAATTCGTGACCGCAGGCGTCACCGTCGCGCCCAGCTATCAGGAGCAGACACAATGACCGGTGTTGTCGACTGGGCCGCGTCGCGCGCGCGGATGGTGCTTGCCTTTATCTTCCTGTCGCTTGCGGTGGGGACATTCGCCTATGTCAGCCTGCCCAAGGAGGGTGAGCCCGACATCGAGATCCCGACGCTGGTGATCTCGCTGCCCTTCCCCGGCATTTCCGCGGCCGATGCAGAGGACCTGCTGATACAGCCAATGGAAACCGAGCTTTCCGATCTGGACGGGCTGGACAAGATGACAGCCACCGCCGCCGAAGGGTACGCCAATATCGTGCTGGAGTTCGAGTTCGGCTGGGACAAGACCCAGGTCCTCGCCGATGTGCGCGACGCGATGGACAAGGCCGAGGCCGAATTTCCCAGCGGCTTCGAACAGTATACGGTCGACGAGTTCAACTTTTCCGAATTCCCCATCATCATCGTGAACCTGTCCGGCCCGGTGCCGGAGCGTACAATTGCCCGCTATGCCAACCAGTTGCAGGATGATCTGGAGGCGCTTGATGCGGTTCTGGAAGCCTCTCTCGTCGGCAGCCGGGACGAGATGGTCGAGGTCACGATCGATCCCCTGCGGCTTGAGGCCTATAACGTCACCGCAGGCGAGTTGATCAGTGTTGTGCAGAACAACAACCAGCTGATTGCCGCGGGCGAGGTCGAGACGGATCAGGGCGCCTTTGCGGTCAAGATCCCGTCGTCCTTCAACACCGTGCGCGATATCTACGATCTGCCGGTCAAGACCAATGGCGACCGGGTGGTGACGCTGGGCGATCTGGCGCAGATCAATCTGACGTTTGAGGATCGCGAGTCCACCGCGCGCTTCAACGGCGACGACACGGTCGCCTTGCAGGTGGTCAAGCGCAAGGGCTTCAACCTGATCGACACGGCCACACTGGTCAAGGAGGTTGTGGCCGAGAAATCCGGTGAGTGGCCCGAGGGCCTGCAAGCCGCGGTCGAGGTGGGCACCTCGAATGACACCAGCCGCGAAGTGGCCTCAATGGTGGGGCAGCTTGAAGGGTCTGTGCTGACAGCGATTGCGCTGGTGATGATCGTGTCACTGGCCTTTCTCGGTCCGCGCGCGTCACTGCTGGTTGGCTTTGCGATCCCGACGTCATTCCTGCTCTGCTTTGTCCTGCTGGCGATCATGGGCATTTCGGTGTCGAACATCGTGATGTTCGGCCTGATCCTGTCGGTGGGGATGCTCGTCGATGGTGCCATCGTCGTGGTGGAATATGCCGACAAGCGGCAACAGGCGGGCGTTGGTCCGATGCGGTCCTATGTGGAGGCCGCACAGCGGATGTTCTGGCCGGTCGTGTCGTCGACGGCGACAACGCTCTGTGCCTTCCTGCCGATGCTGTTCTGGCCCGGTGTCCCTGGCGAATTCATGGGGATGCTGCCCGTCACCCTGATCTTTGTTCTGTCTGCCTCGCTTGTGGTGGCGCTGATCTACCTGCCGGTGATGGGTGGTGTTCTGGGTCGTCTGATCGACTGGTGCAGCACGCAAATGCACCGGATCGCCGCGCTGCCCTTGCTGGCGCATATCGGCGTTGCAGTGCTGTCCGTTGCGTTGATGGCAGCGATCATGGGCCTGCAACCGCTGCTGACGCAGGTGCAAATGGCGTTCGGCACGATGGATGGTCAGAACATCTGGGGCTCGGTGCTGCCGACCTTCTTCGACGTCTTTCTGATCGGGCTGGCGCTGATAACCCTGACGGGCCTCTTCCTTGTCGGCCTCGTCACGCTTCTGATGAGCATTGGCGCGGTCTTTGTCCGCATCGGCGGTGGCGCGCTGTGGGCGGCGCGCGCGGTCTTTGGTGAACGCAAGCGCAAGGTACGTTCCGGTTACCGCCGGTCCGGATTTGGCTATGTCATTCAGGGCATCGTCGGCAACGCATTCATGCCCATCGTTATGATCGGCGCGGTGTTCGTCTTTGTTGGCACGACGCTGATTTACTTTGGCAACAACT
>CAZRUV010000045.1:3497-18898 GCA_964603315.1 uncultured Rhodobacterales bacterium | reverse complement strand
ATCGGCGCGGTGTTCGTCTTTGTTGGCACGACGCTGATTTACTTTGGCAACAACTCGCGCGGCGTCGAGTTCTTTGTCGAGACCGAGACAGAGCAAGCCATTGTCTACGTCATGGCGCGCGGCAACCTGGGCCTGGAAGAGAAAGACGACCTGCTGCGTCAGGTCGAGGACATCGTGCTGGCGCATCCCGGCATCCGCAGCACCTTTGCCTTTGCCGGTGCGGGTGGGCTGAATGCCAACACGGGCGGCGCCTCCAGCCCGCGTGACACGATCGGGCAGGTCCAGATCGAAACGATCCCGTGGGAAGAGCGCCCCGAAGCCAACGAGCCATGGTTTACAGTGCCGTTCACCGACTATGTGGTGATGCGCGAGATCAAGGCGCCGGATTTTGACGGCGACTATGTGATCGATGAGTTGAACGCGGAGTTGCGCCAAATTCCCGGCATCCGCACCGAAGTGTTGCCGCTGGCCCAAGGGCCCGCCTCGGCAAAGCCCGTCCATCTGCGCGTCAAGGGCGACGACTGGCAGGACCTGTTGACCGCAGCCGGTCTGGCGCGCGACCAGTTTGACGCAACACCGGGCCTGACCCGGATCGAGGACACGCGCCCCCTGCCCGGCATTGACTGGCAGATCGACGTGGACGTTGAAAAGGCCGGGCGTTACGGCGCGGATGTGGCCACGGTCGGCGCGATGGTGCAGTTGGTCACGCGTGGGCTGCTGCTGGACACGATGCGGGTCGACAGCTCGGATGAAGAGATCGAGATCCGTGTGCGTCTTCCCGATGAGTACCGGGTTCTGTCGACACTCGACACACTCAAGGTACGCACGGTTGACGGACTTGTGCCACTTGCCAACTTCATCTCGCGCACGCCCGTTGCCGAACTGGCGCAGATCAACCGCGTCGACCAGAAACGCTATTTCGACATCAAGGCGGATGTCGACGACGGATTGCAGAAGCTCGTGGAAACGGTCGAGGTTGACGGTACCGATGTCGAACAGACCATCGCCACGCTCCGCCCCGCCGCGGATGGACCGATCGTATCAGATGACGGCATGACCTTCGCTGTGTTTGCCGTGGAGGCTGCTGGCCAAAACCGCGATTTGCAGGCGGAATTCGAAGCTGGCGATTTGCGCCTGATCCCCGTGAACGCCAATGAACGTGTGGCGGAAATCACCAAATGGCTGGAAACCGATCCCTTCCCCGCAGGGCTGGAACATGAATGGACGGGCGACCAACAGGACCAGGAAGAATCCGGTGCGTTCCTCATGCAGGCCTTTGCCGGCGCACTGTTCCTGATGTTCATCATCCTGCTGGCGCAATTCAACAGTTTCTACAACGCGATCCTCGTACTCTTGGCGGTTGTACTGTCGACGACGGGCGTGCTCTGGGGGATGCTGATCATGGATCAGACATTCTCGATCATTATGACGGGCACGGGCATCGTGGCGCTGGCTGGCATCGTGGTGAACAACAACATCGTTCTGATCGACACCTATCAGGAATACGAACGCTACATGCCGCGGATCGAGGCGATCATCCGCACCGCGCAGGACCGTATCCGGCCCGTGCTTCTGACGACGATCACCACGATGGCGGGTCTGGCGCCCATGATGTTCGGCCTGAGCCTGGATTTTGGCGGCGGTGGCTACACTGTCGACAGCCCGACCGCGCTCTGGTGGAAGCAACTGGCAACCGCCGTGGTGTTTGGACTTGGGATCGCAACCGTGCTGACGCTGATGGTGACGCCGTCAATGCTGGCGCTGCGGGTCTGGATCGTGACCTATGCGCTTTGGTTCAGCCAATTGCTGGCCAAGCTGTCATTGGGTCGCGCAAGCTCTGCGGCCCGAGATTGGGCACTGTCCCGGCAAGCCGAACGGATGCCAAGCCAGGAATTGGTCTGGGATTTCGACGACCGGCCTGAACAGGATCTGCGGCAGCCCGAATTGCCCTTGTCGAACGCCGCACTCAAGGCGGCGGAGTAACCGGTCTCCGACACGGAGACCGGCAGGAAATCGACACGATTTCCGTGCTGCGCTGTTTTCCGTGTCGGAAAACTGCCGAAATCCGGATCGGATTTCGCTACGCTTCGTCGGCCTGCTGGCGATACCACAATTGCGCGTACCGGCCCTCCCGGGCCAGCAGCGCATCATGTGTGCCGGTTTCCACGATCTCGCCCTGCTCCAGCACAACAATCCGGTCCGCCTCGGCAATCGTGCTCAGACGGTGCGCAATCGTCAGCACTGTCCGTCCCTGACCTGCGGCGCGCAGCGCATCCTTGATCTCCTGCTCGGTATCGGTGTCAAGCGCGCTTGTCGCCTCGTCCAGCAACAGGATCGGCGGGTTCTTCAGCAGCGTGCGCGCGATGCCCACACGCTGCTTTTCCCCGCCGGAGAGCTTGAGCCCGCGCTCGCCCACCGCCGTGTCATAGCCTTCGGGCAAACCCTGAATGAAGTCGTGGATCTGAGCGGCGCGCGCGGCGGCAAAGATGTCCTCTTCGGTGGCGGCATCACGCCCGTAGGCAATGTTGTAGCGGATCGTATCGTTAAAGAGCACCGTGTCCTGCGGCACGACCCCGATGGCTGCGTGCAGACTTTCCTGCGTCACCTCCCGTACGTCTTGCCCGTCAATGCGCAGCGCACCGGCGCCCACATCGTAGAACCGGAACAAGAGGCGGCCGATTGTCGACTTTCCGGACCCGGTTGACCCCACGATGGCCACCGTCTGCCCGGGCTCGGCCACAACCGACACGCCCTTGAGAATGGGCCGTGCCGGATCGTAACCAAAGTGCACATCGTCCAGTTCCACCCTGCCAGAGGTCACCTGCAGATCACGCGCGCCCGGCGCATCCTTGACCTCGGCGGGCTGTTCCAGCAGATCGAACATCTCGCCCATATCGACAAGCGCCTGACGGATCTCGCGATAGACCGTGCCAAGGAAATTCAGCGGCATCGTGATCTGGATCATGTAGGCGTTGACCATCACGAAATCGCCCACCGTCAGCGTCCCGTTCTGCACGCCAATCGCGGCCATGACCATGACCGCCACCAGACCACCGGTGATGATCACAGACTGGCCAAAGTTCAGGAAGGCCAGCGAATAGCTCGTCTTGAGTGCTGCGGCCTCATACCCCGCCATCGCCCGGTCATACCGGGCCGCCTCGCGTCCTTCGGCGCCGAAATACTTGACGGTTTCAAAGTTCAGGAGGCTGTCGATGGCCTTCTGGTTGGCATCGGTGTCCTGATCGTTCATCTCGCGCCGCAGCTTCACCCGCCATTCGGTCACCGCGAAGGTGAACCAGACATAAAGGCCAATGGTCACCGCCACGACGCCCAGATAGGACACGTCAAAGAGGATCGTCAGCACCACGCCGATCATCACCAGTTCCAGAACAAGCGGCCCGATCGAAAAGAGCAGAAAGCGCAGCAGAAACTCGACGCCCTTCACCCCGCGTTCGATGATGCGGCTCAGGCCGCCGGTCTTGCGGGTGATGTGGTAGCGCATGGACAGGCGGTGGATATGCTCGAATGTCTCAAGGGCGAGCATCCGCAGCGCCCGCTGCGCCACGCGGGCAAAGATCGCGTCGCGCAATTGCTGGAACCCCACATTCATCAGCCGGGCCACACCGTAGGCCACGGTGAGGCCAATGGCCCCCAAAGCGAGGTCCGACACGCCGTCACCGCCCAGAACATTGACGGCATCCCGGTAAAGGATCGGTGTGTAGACGGACACGATCTTGGACAGGATCAGCGCCATCATGGCCAGCACAACCCGCCGTTTCACCCAAGGCTTGTCCGCAGGCCACAGGTACGGCATCACCTTGCGTACGGTGCGCCAGCCGGACTGGCGTTCCTGCGCGGATACGTCCTGTGCTGGGTCCGGTGTCGGGTTGGCTTGGCGCGCCTGGCTTGTGCTGCGCGGGGCAGCCGTATCACTTGGCATCTCGGGGCAATCGCTTGTCTTCGGGACCTAAAGCATAGTGCGCGGGCCCCGGAGTGACCAGCGCCAGCGGGCGCTATTCCGGCAGATCGAAGACCTGGCCCGGAAAGATCAGATCGGGATTGCGGATATTGTCGCGGTTCGCCTCGAACACCTGAACATAAAGCCGCCCATCCCCGTAGCGATCACGGGATATGCCCCAAAGCGTGTTGCCCGTCTGCACGGTGATGCGTTTGGCGAGCGCCGTGGCGTCGTCCGCCTCTGCCAGCGCCTCGGGGTCCTCCCGTTTGAACGGGGTTTCCACGCGGCTGGTCACGTCACCGCTCTGGTCCAGTTCGTCCACGCGCAACGTGTAGACGCCGGTATCGATCTGCGGCAGTTCTCCGCGCCAGCGGCCTGACGCGTCCACCTCGATATCCGCAACGGGGCGATTGTTGACATAGACGCGCACGACTTCGGCTTCGGATTGCGCGCGCCCGGCCAGTTCCACGTCCCCTGTCTGGGAATAGCTGATCGTGTCGATCTCGATGTTCTCAAGCGCTTCGGGCGGGGTGTTGCTCAGGACCTCGACGCCGTCTTCGGTTGACTTGAGAATGGCGGGGCGCTGCGGCGCGGTCGCCTCGGCAGTAACGTCGGGCTGTTCGACGGGCTTGGGGGTGTCTGCCACGTCAGCCTTGGGCGCGACAGGTGCCGCCGCGATGTCGACCTTGTCCTGTGGGGCGTCCTGCTGTTCCGTCGGCGCGGGTGCTTTCACCTCGGCCACGTCCGCAACTGTTTCTTCAGGCGCCGTTTGCTCCGCATCCGCCACATCCTCCAACGGTGCAGTCGCATCCGTATCGGCTTGGGCGACCCTTGGTTCATCCGTCCTGGATGGTGCTGCTGTGGCGACCTCGACAGGCGCATCAGATGCAGGCGCATCATTGGCAGTTTCTGACTTCGCAACCTCGGCCACGTCCGTCTCGTGACCCTCGTCGGTCGGCGTGGTTTCGGCGGCAACGGCCGGTGTGTCGTCTTGCGGCGCGTCCAGGGCGGCGACCTGTTCTTCGGGCTCCGGGTCGGGGGTTGTGGCTGCGACCGGCGCGACGATCACCTCGTCCAGCGACGCAGTCTCCTGTCCCTTGATCCGTTGCAGGAGGGTCAGAACCTGCGCATCCGGATTGGGGGCAATCCGGGTCACGGCGGCGAAATCGCCGCTTGCACCAACCGTCACCTCGGTGTTCGCGACACCGTCCAGCAAAACCGTGATCTTGCTGCCGGGCGACGCCCGCCCCGCAATCACCGCCCAGCCATCCGTCTCGATCCGCACGTCTTCGATGGATGGCGGGATCGGGTCTGGCGCCGCTTCGGTGGTCTCTTCCGCCACAGGGGCGTCATCGACCGCGATATCGGCCGGCACCTCCGCTTTCGGCGTGGGGTCGGTGACAGATTCGGGGTCCGGTTGCAAAGCGGCCTGATGCGTGGCCTCCTCGGGCGCAGCCTCGTCGCCCCCTAGCCCGTTCACGTAAAAGCCCGCACCTATCGCTGCCGCCACGACAACCGCCGCTCCGACGGCGAGGCCGCCATTCGAACCCATCAATGCCGCAAGTTTGGACATTGCCAGCCTTTCCCCAGGATGCGCGCCGCCTTGGTGCGTTGCGCTTGCATATCAGGCGCGGATAGAACGGTCAAAACACAGGCCCGTCCAGCGTTTGTGAGCATTTTTGGGGGAGTGGTGATGTCGAATTTATCCGTCTGTGTCTATTGCGGCGCACGGGCAGGCGCGCGGCCCGCCTATGCGAACGCCGCCGAGACGCTCGGGCGCGGGTTGGCGCGCCGCCAGTGGCGGCTTGTTTATGGCGCGGGCGATGTGGGGCTGATGGGCACGGTTGCCCGGGCCGCGCAGGACGCGGGCGGCGAGACCTTTGGCGTGATCCCGCAGCATCTCGTCGACTGGGAAGTCGGCAAGACGGACCTGTCGACCTATGTGGTTACGGAAACGATGCACGAGCGCAAGAAGGTCATGCTGATGAATGCAGACGCGGTTGCCCTGCTGCCGGGGGGCGCGGGATCGCTGGACGAGTTCTTTGAAGTGCTAACATGGCGCCAACTGGGCCTGCATGCCAAACCGATCATCGCGGTCAATGTCGACGGGTACTGGGACCCGCTCATGGCGCTGAT
Organism: uncultured Rhodobacterales bacterium; assembly: GCA_964603315.1. Taxonomy (GTDB): domain Bacteria; phylum Pseudomonadota; class Alphaproteobacteria; order Rhodobacterales; family Rhodobacteraceae; genus Tateyamaria. The sequence continues at coordinate 12,804 of CAZRUV010000045.1, read as the reverse complement.
GCGCCATGTGGTCGACGAAGGGTTCGCGGACGCATCTGTCATCGACATGGTCAGCGTGGTGCCGGATGCCGGGGCCGCGCTGGATGCGTTGGCCGCAATGGACGCGCGCCGAGCTTAAAGCCCTCCCAGGAACGCATCCGCGCCCTGTGACCGGCTTTGCGCCGAGACAACCGCTGTTTGCGCCGACCGGGTGCCACAATGCTTGGCCTCAAGCTGCTCATCCTCCTGCTGGATGCTGAAGAGCTTCTTGCAGGCGCGGTCCACGTAGAACACCAGCGCCAGATATTCCTGCTTGTCGAGTGACCAGCCCGGCTTGCAGGTGGCGCTTTCGATGCAGGCGAATGTTGCCGTGTAGAGCGTGCGGATCGGGCCGGTTTCGTCGCGGACCGGGGCACCGCGCGTCACAACCCCGCTCAACGCCTGTCTGACGTTGTCGCAATCGGTACACCCGTCCGCGATCGACGCGCCAAGCAGAACCGAGATATCGCGATAGGTCGCATAGTACTTGAGCACGACGGGGATGATGCGCCGCGCGTTAAACAGCGTTTCAAGCAGGGACAGCGGGTTCAGTCGCGTTGCATCCGCCACTTCGGACAGGCGGTTGCGGATCCCGAGGTTTTCGGCCACCTGTTTGGAGGCGTTGAACAGACTGACGGAGACATCGAAAGACAGCGTTTCGAACGCATATGCCGTTGCCGTTGGCGGGCCGTCGCTAGGGCAATTGAAGCTGGTGTCAAAAGCGCCGGTGTTCGGGTCCTGCCTGCATTTGGCGGAGGCCGCGCGCAACTGGTCCAGGCGCTTGTAGACGGCGTCGATGCGCTCGGCGCTGAGCTTTGCCTCAAGCGGCGTTGCGGCGGTTTCGGCCATCAGCGGCGACAACAGCGCCATCGCAACGAGGTAGCGCGCGATGCGCTGATCATGGGTGCGGGCCAAAAGCTCCCTGTCCGCAGCAAACCCGATATTGCCACCGGGATAGCCCCGTTCGCGTTCCAGTAGGGTGCAGCCCGCCAGGAACAGGCACAGCATTGCCAGTGCAAAAAGTCTCATCTCAAATATCCCCCAGGTCGGCGCGAAATCTGCGCCCGGTGGGGATATGTTGAACTTCTATGTATGCGTGTGTCAAACGCGAATGCCCGCGCCTGTCAAATGGGGACACCGACGAAAAAGGCCCCACCTGTCCGGGCGGAGCCTTTCGCTGTCTGATCGCGGTTGTGCCGGTTTGTTTATCTGGCGCGCCTGATCACATGCGGCTGGCGACGTTTTCCCAGTTGACCAGATTGTCGAGAAAGTTCGTCAGGTAGGCAGGACGCTTGTTGCGGAAATCGATGTAGTAGGAGTGCTCCCACACATCGCAGCCCAGCAGTGCGGTCTGACCAAAGCACAGCGGGTTCACGCCGTTTTCGGTCTTGGTCACCTTGAGGCCGCCATCCGCGTCCTTGACCAGCCAGCACCAGCCCGAGCCGAACTGGCCTGCGCCCGCAGCCGAGAACTGTTCCTTGAAGGCGTCGACAGAGCCAAAGCTCTCCACCAGCGCTTTTTCCAGTTCACCCGGCATCGAAGACGCACCCGGTCCCATCATTTCCCAGAACTGGTTATGGTTCCACAACTGGCTGATATTGTTGAAGATACCGTTCTGAGCCACAGCGTTCGCATCATAGGTGCCCACAATGATCTCTTCGAGGGACTTGTCGGCCCATTCGGTGCCTTCGATGGCCTTGTTGCCATTCACAACATAGGCGTTGTGGTGCAGGTCGTGGTGGTATTCCAGCGTCTCTTTCGACATGCCATTGTCGGCCAGTGCGTCGTGGGCATAGGGAAGATCGGGAAGTTCAAAAGCCATGATGGGCCCCCATTGTTCATCGTGCAGGTCTGTGCCTGACAGATTGGTCGGAACACTGCAAGATCAAGCTGTCGCTGATGTTTTTTGTCCGCGACGCCCTGCCTAGCGGCAGGTCCCCTTCCAGCGCAATGTGCCGATATAGCCTTCACGCTTCATGTTGACGCGGGCGGCTTTGGTCGCCTTGTCGATCGTGCTTGAGACTTTGTAGTCCCTGTATCCCCAGTTGGCCCGCACCTTGCCACCGCGATCACGCACCTGAACCCAATCGCTTTTGATGCCTTCCAGTTTGGCCGCGCCGTCGGCCGCCACGGTCAGGCGAAAGTCCATGCCCCACTCGCTCTTGTGTTGCTATACCGGCACGAGGTCACAGGTATAGACCTGCGTTTCGGCATGCAGCACAGCAGGTGCCAGAAACAGAATTACGAATGAAAGAACGCGCAGCATGAATTGCCCTTTTTGGTTGGATGCTGCCAGTGAGCGTCAGATCGCGTCAAAAGGGAAGTGCGTTTGGTTTTGCTCTGTCAAACTGCCGGGAAAAACCCGACTTCACTGCCCGATTGAGCCGCTGTCTTGAACAGGTCAAAGACATATTGCGCATGGCTGCGGAAACAGACGATCTGGAATGTTTCGGCGTCGCGCATCCAAAAGGCCGCGGGCGCCTGCGCCAGACGGGAGCGACGGAACATGCCGGGCTTGAAGACGTCCGGGTGCAGGTCAACCGGTGCAAGTTTCGCCAAAACCTCGCGCGCGCCCGCCCCCTCGACAAGAAACACCGCCCGCGCATCCGATACGTCCACGGCCAGCGCGTGCACTTTTTTCAGTGCGGCGCGCATGGCAGCCACAGTGTCGTCGACATCCACGTAAGGGCACAAGACCAGCACCTCGTCCGGCGACATCCAGCAGATGCCGCTCTCCCCCGTGACATTGGCCTGTCCCGGTCCGGGCATGTCGGCACCCGAAGCCGTTCTTGCAGCGGCGGCAAGGGCTTTGTGGGCGAGATCGCCGCGCAGGGTGATCATGCCCTGTGGCCCCACTTCCGTGACCTTGGCGATCCCTTCGGCGGTTGCGCCCCCCAATGCAGTGACCGGCTCAGACATTCTGCTTCTCCCCGTCCGGATCATAAAAGACCGGGCTCACAATCTTGGCGTGGTAGGTCTTGCCGTCGGTGCAGGGAAACTGGATGACCTCCCCCATCCGGTCCGGCCCATGCAAGACCAGCCCCATTGCGATCCCGCGGCCCATATTTGGCGAATGGTAGCTGGAGGTCACGCGGCCCTGCACATTGCGCTGACCATTGGCGTTGGTGCCGTCGGCCACGGCATAGGCCCCGTCCGGCAGCGTCGAGCCGTCTACGGTTTCCAGCCCAACCAGCTTCCAGCGCGCCGGATCCGCCATGTGACTGCGCGTATGCGCGCGCTTGCCGAGATAGTCCTCTTTCTTCTTCGACAGCGCCCAGTGCAGGCCAAGATCCTGCGGGATCACGGTCCCGTCGGTTTCGTCGCCGATCATGATGAACCCTTTTTCAGCGCGCAGGATGTGCAGCGCTTCGGTCCCGTAGGGCATCACACCAAGGCTGTCGCCCACGGCCATGAGCGCCTCCCAGAACGCCCGTCCCTGGCTTGCCTTGACCGCGATCTCGTAGCTCAACTCGCCCGAGAACGAGATGCGGTAGACCCGCACGTCGAACCCGCCCAGACGGCCATCCGCCCATTCCATGAACCCAAGCGCCCCGGCCGACACGTCCATGCCCCCAAGCGCCTCCAGCGCCTTGCGGGCATTTGGGCCGACCACGGCCACCTGCGCATATTGCTCTGTCAGGTTGGCGACATGCACGTTCCAGTCCCACCATTCGGTCTGGAGCCACTCTTCCATATGCTGGTGAATGCTGTCCGCGCCGCCCGTGGTGGTGTGGCAGAGCCACGTGTCCTCATCAATCCGCGCCACAACCCCGTCATCGATCAGGAAACCGTTTTCCGAACACATCAGGCCATAGCGGCATTTGCCCGGCTTCAGCGTGCTCATCATGTTCGTGTAGAGCATGTCGAGGAAGCGGCCCGCGTCGGGCCCCTTGACCAGCAGCTTGCCAAGGGTCGAGGCGTCAAGCAGGCCCAGATGTTCGCGCGTGTTCTGCGTCTCGCGCATTACCGCGTCGTGCACGGTTTCACCGCTGCGGACATAGGCGTAGGGCCTGCGCCACGCGCCAACCGGTTCCCAGTCGGCGCCGTTGGTCTCGTGCCAGTCATGGATCGGCGTGCGCCGGATCGGCTGAAAGATCTCGCCCCGCGCCTCACCGGCAATCGCCCCCATGGAGATCGGGGTGTATGGCGGGCGGAACGTCGTGGTGCCGGTTTGTGGAATGGGTTGATCCAGCGCATCAGAAAGGATCGCAAGGCCGTTGATATTGCTCAGCTTTCCCTGATCTGTCGCCATACCCATCGTTGTGTAGCGTTTGGCGTGCTCGACGCTTTCGAACCCTTCCTGCGCGGCCAGTTGGACGTCTGACACCTTCACATCGTTCTGGTAGTCAAGCCACGCCTTGGCGCGCAGGGCCTTGCTGGCCCCTTGCGGCATCATCCAGACCTGCGCCATTGGTGCCTCGAGCGGGCTATCCCCTTTGGCCGCCTTGGTTTTCTTAGGCGAATACCCTGCGGCCCCGGCGGCCCCGTGGCCGGTATCATGGCCATCAGCGACGATGGCCTGCAACCCGAAGTGACCATTGGCCGCCCCGGCTGCGCGGACAAAGGGCTGACCGTCGCCGCCAATCGGCGCTTTCTCCACATCCGGGCGGAACATGGCCAAGTCACTGTCCCAGGACAGTTTTCCCCCGCAATGCGACCAAAGATGAACGACGGGCGACCAACCGCCAGACATCGCAACCGCATCGCAAGGAATTTCCTCCAGAACAGCGCCTTCACCCGCTTGCGCACAAACAGCCACACCGGTCACGCGCTTGCCGCCCAGCACCTTGGCAACGCCATGACCCATCATGACCCGCACCCCCATACCCTTGGCCTCGGCTACCAGTGCGCTGTCTTCGGGCAACACGCGGGCATCGAGGATGACAGGCACGTCCAGACCGGCCTTTTTCACTGCAATTGCAGTGCGATAGGCGTCATCGTTGTTGGTCACGATTGCAACCCGGTCGCCGGGGCTGACGCCGTAATTCACAATGTAGTCGCGCACAGCGCTGGCCAGCATGACCCCGGGAATGTCGTTGCCCGCAAAACTCAAGGGGCGTTCGATCGCGCCGGTCGCGGTGATCACCTGCCCCGCCCTGATCCGCCACAGGCGGTGGCGCGGGCCAGATTGTTTCGGCGCGTGATCCGTCAGACGCTCATACCCAAGGACATATCCATGGTCGTAAACGCCCGCCCCCATCGTGCGCAGGCGCAGCGTGACATTCGGCATGGCAACCAGATCGGCGACCATTTGGTCCACGATCTTATCCACAGGCACGCCGTCGACCGTGCCGCCATCGACTGGCGCGCGACCGCCCGCATGGGCGTTTTGCTCGAGGATCAGGACTCTCGCTCCGGAGTGTGCCGCCGATTTGGCCGCCATCAGCCCGGCAATGCCCGCGCCAACAACCAGCACGTCGCAGAACGCATAGAAATGCTCGTAGCTGTCCGCGTCGCGCCCTTTGGGCGCCTGCCCCAGCCCCGCTGCTTGTCGGATGAACGGCTCGTAGACATGTTTCCACAAGGGGCGCGGATGAATGAACGTCTTGTAGTAGAAGCCCGCGGGCATGAACCGCGACAGCCTGGCATTCAGCGCGCCCACGTCGAAATCGAGGCTTGGCCAGTGGTTCTGCGACGTGGCGAGCAACCCGTCGAAAAGCTCTGTGGTTGTCGCGCGCTGGTTCGGCTCGAACTTGCCCTCAACGCCAAGGTTCACGAGGGCATTCGGCTCTTCGACACCGGCGGCCACGATGCCACGCGGGCGGTGGTACTTGAACGACCGGCCCACCAGCATCTGGTCATTGGCCAGAAGCGCAGAGGCGAGCGTGTCGCCCGCGTACCCTCTCATGACCTTGCCGTTGAAGGTGAACCGCATGCTGCGATCCTTGTTGATCAGGCGGCCGCCCGTGGCCAGACGCGTGCTCATGCGAGATCCCTCCACGACCAGCCCGGTCGTTTGGCGGACATTTTTTCGATCAGGTCTTGCGGTGGTGCCAGAGTTTGTGCCGGATAGACGCCAAAGACTTCCAGCGTTTGCGTGCAGCGCGCGGCATGAAACCACTTGCCGCAGCCGTAAACATGGCGCCAGCGTTCAAAATGAACGCCCTTCGGGTTCTCGCGCATGAACAGATAGCCCTCGAAATCGTCATCGCTTGACCCGGGGCCAAAGCGTTTCAGATGCGCCTCGCCACCGGCGTGGAACTCGGTTTCCTCCGCGGTCACGCCGCAACAGGGACAGGTCAGTATCAGCATGGGCAGGATCCATGGGAAACGGTGGACGGCAAAAAGGCGGGTGCCGCAAAGCACCCGCCCAAGGCGGTTCGATTGTGAACGTAAGCGTTATTCGGTGGGCACTGCCGTGCCTTCAACAGCGGGCGCGATGGCGTCTTGCGTTGGCGCACCTTCGCCGCCACCAGACCCCATGGAGCCGATAACCGCCAGCAGGAGAATGATGGCAAGAACGATGCCAAAAGCGACAAGGATGCCACGCGCGCTGACGCCGTCACCGCGGTGGATGTTCGGGTTTGGATAGTCTGACATGGATAGTCCTCCGTCTTGGGTGACGGCATCAGACCAGTTTGGGGCGGGGTCTCAACAGCAGGCTCGGCGGCCCCTCGATTCCAGCCGAGCACAGCCGGTTTTGCGGCTGCGCATGCGCCGCGTCCCGCCGGTTTGGCGATTTTGCGTGACGCGACCGCCTGGTGTGCGGTACTGTCAACCAAAGTTGACAGGAGGGCAAAATGAGCAAGGAAATGGGAGCGGTGGTGGTCTTTGGCATTCTGGCCCTGGCCGCCCTCGCGATGTTCGCGATGGAGCGACGTGCTGCCGCCCGGCGCAAGGCCGCCCGTGGCGGGCGCGAGGTGGACGTGGCCAACCTGATTGCCTTTGGCTCCGCCGCCGGAGAAGGCAAGAAGACGCACGATTGACGTACCAGATTTTGTGACAAAATCTGGCCAAAAATCCGCATCGGATTTTTGCACCGCTCCGGACATCAATGCGCCACCCCTGCCGCCACGCTTTCATCGATGAAGCGTCCTTCGCGGAACCGTTCCAGCCCGTAGGCATCCGTGAGCGGCGAATGCCCCTTTGCCATTAGTTCCGCCATGGCCCATCCCGATCCCGGGATCGCCTTGAAGCCGCCCGTGCCCCAGCCGCAATTGATGAACACACCGTCCACCGGTGTCTTCGACAGGATCGGCGAGCGGTCACCCGTCACATCCACGATCCCGCCCCATTGGCGCAGCATCTTGAGGCGGCTGATCATCGGGAAGGTCTCGATCAGGGCCCGCACCGTTTCCTCGATATGATGGAACGAGCCGCGTTGCGTGTAGTTGTTGTAGCCGTCCGTGCCGCCACCAATCACCATCTCGCCCTTGTCGGACTGGCTCATGTAGCCGTGCACGGTGTTGGCCATCACCACCACGTCCATGCAGGGTTTGATCGGTTCGGATACCAGCGCTTGCAAGGCGACAGATTCGAGCGGCAGGCGGAAGCCCGCCATATCCGCCACATGGCCGGAATGGCCGGCCACGACGATGCCCAGCTTGTCACAGTCGATTGACCCTTTGGACGTGTCAACGCCGACGACTTTGCCGCCCTCGCGCCGGATCGCCGTTACCTCGCATTTCTGGATCACGTCCATGCCCATGTCCGAACAAGCGCGCGCATAGCCCCAAGCCACAGCATCATGCCGCGCAGTGCCGCCGCGCGCCTGCCACAGGCCGCCCAGCACCGGGTAGCGTGGACCGTCGATATTGATGATCGGCACGAGTTCCTTGACGCGCTCCGGCCCGATGAATTCCGTTGCCACCCCTTGCAGCGCATTGGCATGGGCCGTGCGCTGGTAGCCGCGCACCTCATGATGGGTTTGCGCCAGCATGATGACACCGCGCGGGCTGAACATGACGTTGTAGTTCAGGTCCTGGCTCATCGTCTCGTAGAGGCTGCGCGCCTTTTCGTAGAGCGCGGCAGACGGGTCCTGCAGGTAGTTCGAGCGGATGATCGTCGTGTTGCGGCCCGTGTTGCCGCCGCCCAGCCAGCCCTTTTCAAGGATCGCCACATTCCTGATGCCGAAATTCTTGCCAAGATAATAAGACGTGGCCAGACCATGCCCCCCGGCCCCGATGATAATCACATCGTATTTCTTCTTGGGCTCTGCGGCGCGCCAGGCGCGTTCCCAACCCGTGTGATAGCGGGCAGCTTCGCGCGCGATGGCAAAGGCGGAATAACGTTTCATGGGCGCACGTCCATAGGCAGGAATCAAACCGGTTCGGTATGGCCTACGGTATCGCCTCGCACGCGTCAAAACAGGCCAACCTGCGCGGCGTTTCTTGGCAGTTTTGCGACACATCTCACGACACGGTGAGGCCTGCGGCGCCCTACCCCCTTTTGTGCGACGATCACAGAGGTTACATCCCCTGCACCCAAGAGAGGAAACCTGCGTGACACTGTTCTGGATCGTCGCCGTTGGATTGGCCGCTTTCGTGACCGCGACGCTGGCACTTGCGCTTGTGCGGCGGGCTCCGGATGCGCGTCCGCCTGCGGCCTATGATCTCGATGTCTACCGCGACCAGCTGCGCGAGGTGGAACGCGACGTGGCGCGCAATGTCCTGTCCGAAGCGGATGCGGAACGGGTGCGCACCGAGGTGTCGCGGCGTATTCTCGCGGCGGACGCGGCACTGCAGGCCGGAACCGGTGCTGCGGGCCAAAGCATTGGTGCCATGCTCGCGGCCGTTCTGGTCGCTGTGCTCATCGGCGGCAGTTTTGGCGTCTACATGCAACTTGGCGCACCGGGCTACGGGGATCTGGCGTTGGCCGACCGCATGGCGCTGGCTGAAACCCTGCGAGCCGAGCGGCCAAGCCAGGCACAGGCCGAGGCGAGTGTCGAGCCGCGCGCGCCGGTGTCTGACATTGCGCCCGATGACGTGCCGCTGGTGCAGCAATTGCGCGAGGCTGTCGCGCAACGGCCGGATGACCTCGAAGGGCACACGCTGCTGGCGCATTTCGAGGGTCGTCTGGGCAATTTTGCCGCCGCCCATGCCGCCAAGGCCCGCGTGATCGAACTCAAGGGCGATGCAGTGACCACACGGGACCTCGCGGAATATGCCGACTTGCTGGTGCTGGCGGCAGGCAACTATGTCTCGCCAGAGGCCGAAGCCGTGCTGGAGCAAGTCCTTGCCCGCGACCCGAGCGATGGTGCCGCGCGCTACTATTTTGGCCTGCTGATGCTTCAAACCGGACGCCCCGACCGGTCCTTGCAGGTCTGGGACCAGTTGCTGCGCGAAGGGCC
>CAZRUV010000045.1:0-3397 GCA_964603315.1 uncultured Rhodobacterales bacterium | reverse complement strand
GTCCTTGCGCGCGTCGCGGACCGGGTTGGCCTCGAATGATCTGCGAGACGACCGAAGACTTTGCGGCAGCGCTGCCGCGCAGCGGTGCGGTGATGGGCCTCGATCTTGGCGAAAAGACCATCGGCGTCGCCCTCTCTGATGTGATGCGCACCATCGCGACCCCGGTCGAGACGGTGCGGCGCAAGAAATTCGGGCTGGATGCGGCACGGCTGCAATCGATCATCGCGGATCGGTCCGTGGTGGGCGTCGTCCTTGGGTTGCCGCGCAACATGGACGGCTCGGAAGGGCCGCGCTGCCAGTCCACCCGCGCCTTTGCCCGGAATTTCGAGCGGCTCTGGGATGGCCCAATCGGCTTTTGGGACGAACGGCTCAGCACGGTTGCGGCAGAAAAGGCGCTGCTGGAGGCGGATACGACACGTAAACGTCGCGCCGAGGTGATTGATCACGTCGCGGCAAGCTATATCCTTCAGGGACTGCTGGACAGGCTGGCAGCAATGACGAGGCAGGCATGAGCAACACGGCGCCCCCCATCTGGCAACGCGACGAAATCGAAAGCCCGTGCGTCAAGATCTGCGTGATCCATCCCGAGACACGGCTGTGTACCGGATGCGCCCGATCGATTGACGAGATTGGTGCCTGGAGCCGAATGAGCCCGGAGGCGCGCCGCGCCGTGATGGACCAGCTGCCGCATCGGGACGCGGCGCCCAAGAAGCGGCGGGGTGGCCGGGCCGCGCGCATGGCGCGCTAGGCGGAATGCGACACGCATTCCGGCAGGTTTTCGACACGAAAACCGCGCCGGGTGGCGCAGGAAATCGCATCGATTTCCGACCGTTTTCCGGGTCGGAAAACGGCTAGGCCAACCAATCCGCGACTGTCTCCCATTGAGGTCGGAAAAATGCGATCATGCGTGCTGGCCCGACCGGGCCGTCCCACGCCGCCGTGCCGTGCAGGCAGAACCTGTGCAGCAGAAGCGCACCCCCGGGCGGTGCAGATACCGCCACCGGTGCGATCTGGTCAAAGACGGATTTGCGCGCCGCGTGATAGACGTCTGTCACATCTACAGTTGCGGCCTCTTGTGCGCCGATCGCGCGCGCCAGCGCCGCCTGCATGATCCGGTGACTGCCGGGCCAGACCATCGTGGGCGCCTCCGAAGACGCATTCAACGGAAGGCCCAGAATATAGGCGTGGAATTCCTGTGCGAACCTGCGGCGCTCGGGTCCGACAGGCAGCAAACCATCCACATGAGCCGCGTGCCGGAAGCGCCGAAACCGCTGTGCCGCATCCGTTTCCTGCGCATCGCGCCCCGGATATCCCGGGTAGACAATCGACACCTGAGCGGCATGCAATGGCAACGCGGGTACGTGCGCGCGCCACGCGCCTTCCAGCGGCACGCCATCCACCGATCCGTCCGGCGCATTGGGCAGCACATCCACACCTACAAACCAAGTCTCTCCATGGCGCAGATTGCGGGATCGAACCGACGCCAAAGCAGTGATGTGCGCGGCCCGCCGGTGGGCCGCAAGGGCCCAACGCACGCCCGCCGTCGTGGGCTCAAAGACGGCGTAGCCCTCGTCCTTCAGCCCCACAGCGCGCGCCGCAGCATGTTGAGTGCCACGAGGATCAGGAACACCGCGAACACCCGTTTCAGCGGCTTGGGATCCATCGCGTGTGCCAGGCGCACGCCCCAGGGTGTCGTAACGAGCGTCATCGCGATGATCACCGCGAAGGCGGCGAAATTCACCGCGCCCAACGTCAGCGGTGGGACGGGCCCATCAATCGGCGTCAGCAGAAACCCGATGACCGCCGGCACCGCAATCACCACGCCAAATCCGGCCGCCGTTGCAACCGCCCGGTGGATCGGGACCGAAAACAGGCTCATCAATGGCACGCCGAAGCTGCCCCCGCCGATGCCCATGAGCACGGACAGAAACCCCATGAGCGGCGACAGGATCAGACGCCCGGGACCAACCGGCATCGCCGGGCCCAAGCGCCAGCTCGCCTGTCCGAACCCCATGTAGAGCCCCACGATCAGCGCAAGCACACCGAATATCGCCTGCAGCGTGCTGGACCGCAGGCCCGCCACAACCAGCATCCCCAACACCGCGCCCAGAACAATGCCCGGAGCCCAACTGCGCAGTATGTCCCAGTCCACGGCACCCTTCTTGTTGTGGCTCAGCACCGAACGGATGGAGGTGACGATGATGGTCGCAAGCGATGTCGCCAGACACATCTGCATCAGGTCCGGCCCGTCATACCCAAGCGTCTGAAATGCGTAGAAAAACGCAGGCACCAACACGATCCCGCCACCCACGCCCAAAAGCCCCGCCAGCACTCCGGCAAAAGCGCCGATCACGGCCAGAACAGCCAGCATCTGGATCAACAGGGACAGGTCAGGCATTGCCGCACTCCGCGCGTGATGGGTCGCGCGGTGCTACACCGCTTTGGCCGACGGGGCCAGAGGCAACACCTGCGCCAGCGCAGCCTCCACCAACTCCGGCCCGGCGCCTTCTTCTGTGGCCCCCTCGCTCAGCATGCGCCGCCAGGCACGCGCGCCCGGACGCCCCGCAAAGAGGCCCAGCATGTGTCGCGTCACCTGGTGCAGCCGGCCGCCAGAGGACAGGTGCGCCTCGATATACGGCAGCATGGCCAGAACCGCGTCTTCGGCATTCGTCTCTGGTCCTTCAGCGTCAAACACACGCACATCCGCAGCACCAAGTATGTCAGCAGGTTGGTGGTAGGCCGCACGTCCGATCATCACGCCGTCCAGACCGCTCTCCAGCAGCTCTATCGCATGATCCAAAGTCGCAATGCCGCCATTCATCGAGATGTGAAGGTTCGGAAAGAGCCCCTTCATCCGCATGACGAGGTCGTAGTCCAATGGCGGGATATCGCGGTTTTCCTTGGGGCTGAGCCCCTGCAACCAGGCCTTGCGCGCATGGATCGTCACCCGTTCGCAGCCCGCAGCCACGATGCGGGCGAGGAATTCGGGCAGTACATATTCGGGGTCCTGCTCATCCACGCCGATCCGGCATTTCACGGTCACGTCCACATCGACCGCATCCCGCATCGCCGCAACGCACTCCGCCACCCGTGCGGCATCCCGCATCAACACGGCGCCGAATGTCCCGGACTGCACCCGGTCGGACGGGCAGCCGCAGTTCAGGTTGATCTCGTCATACCCCGCCTCGGCCCCGAGCCGTGCCGCCGCGGCGAGTTCGCCCGGGTCAGACCCGCCAAGCTGCAAGGCAACAGGGTGTTCGGCCGGATCGTGCTCCAGAAGATGCAGCGCCCCTCCCCGCACCAACGCCGGCGCCGTCACCATCTCGGTATAAAGCAGCGCATGGCGGCTCAGCTGCCGGTGCAAATACCGGCAGTGGCGGTCGGTCCAGTCCATCAT
>CAZRUV010000044.1:21566-24546 GCA_964603315.1 uncultured Rhodobacterales bacterium | reverse complement strand
AGCGCGGTGATGGGGTATCAATAACAGATCAGAGATACAGAAGGGTCAGGACCCACTCCTCCTGCGCCGACAGCGCCAATTTCACGATAGTTCAGGGGTTTGGGACGTGCAGGTCATAGTGGTTCTATGCCCAAACGGCCCAAGCCGCTGAATAGACGTGAAATTGGCGCCCGAAGGGTTTGACGGATTTTCCGCGTGAGATGCGTCCCACCTGATTGAAAGAGAACCACTCTTTCGGCTCAGATGGTCCTTTTCACGCACAAAATCTGTCAAACGGTCTGTGCAGGAGGAGTGGGTCCTGACCCTACTGGGCGGGGGCGGTCAAATCGGGGCAACAGGCGCAGCATGTCCCGATTGGGACATGAGACGGTCCGTCGATCAAGCCTTGAGTGTTGCGACGATGCGCGCGGCCTCGGCTGTAGGGGTGCTGAGCGCGTCCCCCTCTTCGCCCGGGAAAAACCGCGCGCGGGTTGCCGTTGCCATGGGGCCGGGCGCGGCAATGTGCACGCGGGGACCGGTCTTGACCGTTTCGGCCTGCCAGGACCGCGCCAGCGCGATTTGCGCTGCTTTTGTCGCACCATAGGCGCCAAAGAACTTCTCGCCCGCGCGCGGATCTTCAAAAAAGACGGCCTGCCCCTCCGACCCCAGCAGCGGCGCCACATAGGTGATCAGGGTCGCCGTGGCTGTCACGTTGGCATCCACCGATTTGCTCATGTCCTTGGCATCGACCATGGATGTGGGCGCCAACGGGGCGGCGTGCACGGCAGCATGCACCCAGATATCAAGGCTGCCCCAGCGGTCATGAATGCCACGGCAAAGTGTCTGCATCGCGGCATCTGTGGTGATGTCCATAGGGGCCAACGTGGCAGAACCGCCCTTGGCTTTGACCGCGTCGTCCAGCTCTTCGAGCGCGCCGGTCGTGCGACCGACCGCGATGATGTGATGTGTCGGAGCGAGGGCGAGCGCCATCGCGTAGCCAAGGCCGCGCGATGCGCCTGTGATAAGTGCGGTTCTTTCGGTCATGGCGGGGTCATGCCTTGGCGCGGTGGACGCGTCAAGCCGCCGGTTCAACCTCGTGCACGGCCTCGGGCATGCGCATGACCGTGGTGGAGCCGTTGCGCGCGGCAAGGGTGATCGCGTCGTCTGCAATCGCGACAACGGTACCCTGCCGCAACTGGTCTCCGACGCTGACTTGCCGGATCTGGCCTGCACGTGTGCGCAAGAGGGCGCGGGGCGTGTCTCCAGTTCCCATGACACCAATCAGCATGAGGCGATGCAATGGCAGAGCGCCGCGCTGCGTTGCATGAAAGGCGGTTGCTTCGTTGGTTTCGTTAACATTGCTGCTCATGCCTCGATCCGTCCTGTGTGGCGTTTGCAGGCGGGCGCGTACCACGGCGTTTGAGCAGGCTGAAGGTCCGTTGACAGGGTTGTGACCGGTGCCGTTGCGGCATCGGCAGGCTTATGCCGTGCGGCGCGTGGCCTTGGGCTGGTGGTAGGTGAAAGTCGCACGGGCAAGGTGCCAAAGCGCATCCTCGGGCGGGGGTGAATCCGTACGCAACGTGAGGCGACGGCGCTTGTCACTCTGGAACGCATCCGGAAACCGCGTCGTGATCCGCGCGGCCAGATCCGTCTTGCAATCGACAAAGAGGTCGAGCCCATCCGGTGTTGCCGCGTTCCAGCTGAGCCGCAGCGTGCTGCCGGTGCGCGGTTTGACGGGGCGCCAGGCCGGTTGCCCCCACTTGAGACTTTCGGTGAGCGGGCCGGTGTCCGCCGCCTCGGCCACGCGCCAGCACAGGGTGCGGATCACGAACGCCTGTGTCTGGGCCACATCGGGCCAGAGCGCAAAGGTGTTCAGAAGGTCAGGCGCAAGAGGTGGCATGGCGCGACTGTCTTCGCTCGTCCTGCCAGTTTCCGGCAACAGCTATTCCGCGGCCTTCATCTCGAACCCTTTTTCGATCATGTCGGCAGGCTCGACAGGGTATTCCCCGGAAAAACAGGCATCGCAATATTGCGGCGCGTTGGTGTTGCGGCCCTTGGCTTCACCCACGGCGCGATAAAGACCGTCGAGCGAAATGAACCGCAGGCTGTCCACACCCAGATGGTCGCGCATTTCGTCTTCGCTCATGGTGGCGGCGAGTAGTTTTTCCCGGTTGGGCGTGTCCACGCCATAGAAACAGGGCCAGGCGGTCGGGGGCGAAGCGATGCGGAAATGCACCTCGGCGGCGCCCGCGTCGAGGATCATTTCCTTGATCTTGCGGGACGTCGTGCCGCGCACGACGCTGTCGTCCACAAGGATCACACGCTTGCCACGGATCAGTGCACGGTTGACGTTGAGCTTGAGGCGTACGCCCATGTTCCGGATCTGCTCGGTCGGCTCGATGAAGGTGCGGCCCATATACTGATTGCGGATGATGCCCATCGCGTAGGGAATGCCCGATTCGAGGCTGTAGCCGATGGCCGCAGGCGTGCCGCTGTCGGGAACCGGACAGACGAGGTCCGCCTCGACCGGCGCTTCCTTGGCCAGCTCGCGGCCGATCGCTTCGCGCGTCTCATAGACAGAGCGGCCGCCCAGGATCGAATCCGGGCGGCTGAAATACACATGCTCAAAGATGCAGAAGCGCGGTTTTTGCGGGCGGAAGGGGAAGCGGCTGTCGATGCCTTCGGGCGTGATCACCACCATCTCGCCCGGTTCGATCTCGCGCACAAATTCCGCGCCGATGATATCGAGCGCGCAGGTCTCGGAACTGAGCACATAGCCGGTGTCTAGTTTGCCCAGCACCAGCGGACGTACGCCAAGCGCGTCGCGCACGCCGATCAGCTTGGTCCGGGTCATGGCCACGACGGAAAAGGCGCCTTCGACGCGGCGCAGCGCGTCTTCCATCCGTTCGGGGATGCTGCGTTGAAGCGACCGCGCCATCAGGTGAATGATGCATTCACTGTCCGAAGAGCTCTGGAAAATCGAGCCGCGCTCGATCAGGTC
>CAZRUV010000044.1:0-21533 GCA_964603315.1 uncultured Rhodobacterales bacterium | reverse complement strand
CGGCATTGGTGATATTGCCGTTATGCGCAATCGCGGCGCCGCCCATGGCAAACTCGCCAAAAAACGGTTGCACGTCGCGGATCGCGGTCTGGCCCTTTGACCCGGCGGTGGAGTAGCGGACATGCCCGATGGACAGGGACCCGGGCAGGGTCTCCATCACCTTTTGCGAGGTGAAGTTGTCGCGCACATAGCCAAAGCGGCGGGCGGAGTTGAAACCCTGGTCCGGGTGGTAGGAAACGATGCCGCCCGCCTCTTGTCCGCGATGTTGCAGCGCATGCAGACCCAGGGCGACAAAGTTGGCGGCGTCCAGCGTACCCAGCACACCAAAAACGCCACATTCCTCCCTCAGCTTATCGTCATCAAACGGGTGGGCCGGGGGCATCGCGGCGTCGGCAAATGTTTCGGACAAGGGGCAGCTCCGAATCCTAGAACAGGGATAGGCGCGGTGTAGCAAGCCGCGCCAGTCCTGTCACGAAAGGATCATAAATCGGGTCATGCTGCCGCAGCGTAATCGGGGGCCGGCAGGTGACCTGCCCAAAGCGCAAGCAGTGCGCGGGTTTCGCCGTAGCTTTTGCGCTCGAAAAAGCCGGGCAGGGCATTGTCGGTGTGCAGCAGGAGGCCGGTTTGCGCAAAGACCATTTCCTCGTCGTCGAATGTCAGCGTGGTCAAGGTGTCGGTTGCGTCGACGGCGTGGCGGATGCCGTTCCATCCGCACAGCGCTCTGAGCGGGACCGAGAGAATGGGCGTCTCGCAAACCGTTGCCGGCACATCCAGCGCAACAGACGCCGTGGCAGGCAGCAGGACGTCGGTGCAGGCGCCAAGGGCACCGCCCGGCACATGGATCATCGGAACGGGTGCGCCCGGTGTGACGCTGCGGATCTGCGTAAAGCCGCCGTCAAGCGTTGCGACAGCGTCGCCTGCCTGCAAGGCATGCAGGGGGCGCCAGCCGGTTTCCGTCTCGAACAGCGTGTTGGCGGTGGCCTGGATGGCGTGGCCAAGCGCTGCGTCGGCGGTGATCGGGGCGAATGTGTCAAAAGCGGTTGTGTGGTTCAGGAACATGGGTTTTCTCCGGGTAGGGTATTTGGGTGTCTTCGTTGTCTGAGCCCATATCGCTCCACAAATCTGCCGCTTTTTCGACACAACCGCGGCCAAATGCTGGCACTGTTTCGCGGCCAAGGCCAGTGTAAGACTGGCGGCTCGCGCTGATCGCGCAGAGGCAACGCCTTTAGTATTCTGTTAACTACAACAAGGCTTTGCGGCCCGATTCTGATCAGGACCTTGCTGCGCAGGGGCGAGAGAATCAATCGAACACGGGGGCTTGGGCCAAGCTCATCCACCCCAGCCCGAGATTGTGCCGTCTGAGGCACGCACTGGCCGTCCATCCGACGACTGATATGCCTGCCGAACCCGTGGACCGGCGCGCAATTGGGGCGTTGCAAGACGGACGGGCGGTGAAGCGAGGTCTCGAGTTATTCGCCGCAGTTGCCGACGAGCGTTTCGTATTGGCGGGTGATCCAGCCAAGCGCTTCTTCGGGGTTCTGATCCTCGATCGAGGTGGTGAAACGGCCAAAGACGGCAGCGGAGCGGCTTTCGTCCACGATGGTGAACTCCTGCCCGGTGATCACGGTGTCGTAGACAAAGAACGCAATCGCAACCAGCAGGATGCCGCGCGCCACGCCAAAGAGAAAGCCGAGCCCCTGATCAATCCCGCCAAGCGCAGATCGCTGCACGAGCGAGGAAAAGAGCGGAGTGAACAGTGACACGACAATCAGCGCCACGGCAAAGACAAGCGCAAAGGCGCCGATGATGCTGAGTTCGCAGCTGCCTGCGATAAAGTCGCCCACGACAGGGATCTCGCGCACCAGTGGCTCGACCCGTGGGGCAAAGAGGAAGGCGAGGATCGCGGCGGCGATCCAGCCCGCGATGGCCATGGCCTCGCGCACGAACCCGCGCCCGTAGGCCAGAAGGGCCGACAGAATGATGACCACGGCGACCGCACCGTCGATGATGGTAAAACCTTCCATGGTCTTTGCCCTTTTTTTCGTTCCGCTCGTCGTTTTGTCCCGGCACTAACCTGCGCCGAATACCTCGCCCACAAACCCGGTCAGGTCCGCCATTTGTTGCAGCGACATGCCGGACACTCCTCCGGCTTTGCCGCCTTTCGGAGCGATGGCCGAGGTGAAACCAAGTTTTTGCGCTTCTTTCAACCTGTTTTCGGTTTGCGGCGTCGGTCTGAGCGCGCCAGAGAGGCTAATCTCGCCAAATACGACCGTGTCGGGTGGCAGGGCGGCGTCCTCGCGTGCACTGAGCAGGGCGGCGGCCACGGCGAGGTCTGCGGCCGGTTCGTTGATCTTCATCCCGCCCGCGACGTTCAGGTAGACATCCATGCCGTTGAACGGAATGCCGCAGCGCGCCTCGAGCACGGCGAGGATCATGGCGAGGCGCCCGCCATCCCATCCGACAACCGTGCGCCGGGGCTGCGAATGCGGCGAGGGGGCGACGAGCGCCTGCAACTCGCACAGGACAGGCCGCGTGCCTTCGATCCCTGCAAATACCACGGACCCGGGCGAGGGCTGGCCGCGTTCGCTGAGAAACAGTGCCGACGGGTTGGTGACTTCGGCGAGGCCCTGACCCGTCATTTCAAAGACGCCGATCTCGTCTGCCGGGCCGAAGCGGTTTTTGACCGCGCGCAGGATGCGGAACTGATGCCCGCGCTCCCCTTCGAAATAGAGCACGGTGTCGACCATGTGTTCGACGACGCGTGGCCCGGCAATCTGACCTTCCTTGGTGACATGGCCCACGAGGACGACACTGATCCCCTTGCGCTTGGCGAATGTGGTCAGTTCGTGGGCGGCGGCACGGACCTGAGAGACGGAGCCGGGCGCGCTGTCCACCGTGTCGAGCCACATGGTCTGGATTGAATCAATGATGGCGAGGCCGGGCGCCTCCTGCTCCAGCGTCGTCAGGATGTTGCGCAGATTGGTGTCGGCTGCGAGTTTGACCGGCGCGTCACCAAGGCCGAGACGCTGCGCGCGCATGCGCACCTGTGCGCTGGCCTCTTCGCCGCTGACATAGATCGTCTTGAGCCCTGCCTGACCAAAGCGCGCGGCGGCCTGCAGGAGAAGCGTGGATTTGCCGATGCCGGGATCGCCGCCGACGAGGATGGCGGAGGCGGGCACAAGACCGCCGCCCAGCACACGGTCCAGTTCGTCCATGTGCGACCGGGTCCGGGGGGGCGGCGTTTCCTCGGCGCTCAGATCCGTCAGGGTGACGGTTGCGCCGCGTTTGGCGCCGAGGCCCTTGCCCGGCGTGGCGGACAGCCCCATGTCCTCCTGAATGGTGTTCCATTCACCGCAGCCGTCGCAGCGGCCAGACCATTTGGTGAACGAGGACCCGCAAGCCGTGCAGGTGTAGGACGTGGTGGATTTTGCCATGACGCCTGATGTGCCAGCGCGGCGCGCCTGCCACAAGCCCTGATCGTTATTCGGCGCGCATGGGCAGTTGGGTGACGACACTGCTCGTTGTCGTCAGGGGCTGGCTCAGTTCGGGCAGCAGCCGCTCCATCTCGTCCAGCAAGCGTTCCAGATGGGCACGGGCCACGTTTTCCTCGATCTCCAGCCGGTTGATCCACGTGGAAAACTCATCGTGGATGGCGCGGGCCTGCTCCAACCGGTCGTGGAAGCGCTCGATCTCGAATTGGCGTTCCTGCAGGAAGGACCGGGCGCGGGCCACCTTGTCGTCGGAATAGGCCTCGGCGATGTCGCGGCTGATATGGGACATTTTGGCCGCAAGCTCGAGCAGTTCGGGTTCCAGCATCCCGAGATCGGGATGATCGCGCAGAAAGGCGAGCCGGTCGCGGGTGCTTTCGAACGCGTCCGAGAGGCTGAAAGCCCCCGAACGGTCTGCGTGATGTGCCGCGTGATAGGCGCGCGTGATGTCGTCGACATTGATGCCGAACTGGCGGTGCGAGTGTTCCAGTCGCATGATCCGCGCGTTGGACGGCAGGAAGAAGCACAAGGTGAGGGCAAAGACAGCGAGCCCGATTTGCGCGTACATGCCTGCGTTGGACACGGGCGTTCCGTTCCAGCTCAGCGCCAGCTCTGCCCAGGGCAGGTAACCGATGGCGGAAAGTGCCGTTGCCGTCACCAGTGCAAGCGCCAGAAGGGCAAAGAGAACCAGCGCGACCCGCTGCATGATGGCCGCAACAAGCCGGCCCGCCTGAATTACATGTACCACACGCCTTCCCCCCAGAAGACAATCACCACAGAGACAGCTTACTGCTAACGGACGGAAAGGACAGTCAAAAATCCGTATGGTCGGCGGGGTCGCCGGGCAATTGTTTCGAATTGAGAGACAATGTCTGCCTCAGCTGCGCTTTTTTGCTGTGACGTAACCAACCCACAGGGAGGTCAGAATGCAGGCGGTGAAGAGATAGAGGCCCCATGCGGTCTCGATGCGGCCGACGCCAATGCCCTTGGCGAGCGTGATGTAGAGCGCGATCAGAAAGACGTCGGCCATGGCAAGTTTGCCCAGGATGGCAAGCGCGGGTTCCACACGGGGGCTCAGGAGGCGCCAGTGGATGAGCGCGAGGCCGATGGTCTTGAGGTAGGGCGCGAAGAGGGCAAAGAGCGTGACGACAAGTGCCAGGAACACGTCCGAGCCCCAGAGCGACTGCAGCCCGGTGATGACGCTGATTTCGGTCAGCCCGAACAGGGGCAGCAGGCCCGCCTTCATCAATGGGGCGAACCATGACACCGGGTAGAGGATGAGGAGCGACAGGTTCACCCAGCGATGCATGTTTTGTCCTTACGTTCCGGTCGTCGGGTGCTCTGTTTGCTGCGCAAAGGCGCCCACCCGCCGACCCCGGGCCTAGCGCACGGCTTCGATGGGGCCCTCGGCACGGCCGTTGATGAACTGTTGCAGATAGGGGTCGTCGGCAGCATCCATGTCGGCCACGGGACCGGTCCAGCGGATTTTGCCGCCATGGAGCATGGCCACGGTGTCGGCGATGGTGCGCACGGAAGTCATGTCATGTGTGATCGTCATGGTGGTCGCGCCCATCTCGGTCACGATCTCGCGGATCAGGTCGTTGATCACACCAGCCATGATCGGGTCGAGGCCGGTTGTGGGTTCGTCAAAGAAGATGATCTCCGGGTCTGCGGCGATGGCGCGGGCGAGCCCGACGCGTTTCTGCATGCCGCCCGAAAGCTCGGCAGGGAAACGGTCGGCGACATCTGCGGTCAGACCCACGCGCCGGAGCTTTTCGATGGCGATCGTGCGGGCTTCGTCCCGTGGCCGGGCCAGGGAACCGCGCAGGAGGCGGAAGGCCACGTTTTGCCAGACGGGCAGCGAATCAAAGAGGGCGGCCCCCTGAAACAGCATGCCGAACCGGGCCAGAAAGGCATCGCGGTCCGCCTTGGTCACATCCGCGCCGTCGACGGTGATGGTGCCCTGATCCGGGGTGACCAGCCCCAGAACGGATTTTATGGTGACCGATTTGCCGGTGCCCGAGCCACCGATGATGACAAGGGATGTGCCCTTGGCAACATCGAGGGACACGCCGCGCAGTACGTGATTGTCGCCGAACCGTTTGTGGACGTTGTCGAGTTTGATCATCTGTCCGCACCTTGCCTGCGATCACACAGCCTTTGACGGGCGGTTTGGGAAGGACGTGAAACCGTCATAGGGAGAAAAAGACCCCCGTGAGCACGAAATTTGCCGCCAGGATGAGGACGGCGGCGGCTTCGACCGACCCTTTGGTTGCGCGGCCCACCCCTTGGGCGCCGCGGCCCGACTGCATGCCGAAATAGCAGCCCATGAGGGCCGCGATGCAGCCAAACACCGCGCCCTTTGCAAGGGACGACGCGATGTCGCGCGCCTCGAGGAAATCGACGGTGTTCTGGATGTACGTCGCGGCGTTGAACCCGAGCGTGCCGGTGGCGACGGCGTAGCCGCCGAAAATGCCGATAATGTCGCCCACGCCCACCAGAAGAGGCACGACGAGCGTGGCGGCCAGAACGCGCGGGGCGGTGAGATACTTCATGGGGTGCGTACTCAGCGTGACAAGCGCATCAATCTGTTCGGTGACTTTCATCGTCGCGATCTCGGCGGCGATGCTGGAGGTCACGCGGGCCGCGATCATGAGGCCGACCAGCACTGGGCCAAGCTCGCGCACCATGCCGATGGCGACGATCTGGGGCACCACCGCTTCGGCATTGAAACGGGCACCGCCCGCGTAGATTTGCAAGGCCAGCGCGCCACCGGTAAAGACTGCCGTCAGCCCGACGACCGGGAGCGACAGCCAGCCGATGTTCAGAAGCGCCAGCGCAAATTCCCGGGGGTAGAACGGCGGACGCAGCATGTGGCTGAGTGTGGACCCGGCAAAAAGCGCAACGCGCCCCACAGCGGCCAGCAGGGCGAGCACGGAGCGACCTAGGGCGGCCAGCAGGCTCATTCGACGTAGGCCCTGTGGTAGCGCCCGCCGAGGGCTGTGAGGATTTCGTAGCCAATGGTGCCCGCCGCGTCGGCCAGTGCGTCGACGCGCGTGTGCGCCCCCAACACCTGCAGCGTTTCGGGGTCCCGACCGAGGTCGGTGACATCCGCCGTAATCAGGTCCATCGACACGCGGCCCACGACCGGACAGGGCACATCGCCTGCGTGCAGGATGGTCTTGGGACCCATGGCGCGGATCAGACCGTCCGCATAGCCACCGGACACCGTCGCGATGCGTGAAGGGCGATCCGCGACCCACGTGTTGCCGTAGCCCACGGTTTCGCCCGGATCGACATCGCGGACCTGAATAACGGGCATATCGAGGGTGACGACGGGATCAGCGTCCGCAAAGGGCAGCCCGCCATAAAGACCGATGCCGGGGCGTGTCATGTCAAAGTGGTAATCGGGGCCCAGCAGAATGCCACCGGTCGCGGCAAGGGAGCGGGGGATATCGAGCCCGTCGGTCATCGCGCGGAAGGTATCAAGCTGCCGGGCATTCATCGGATGGTCGGGATCATCAGCGCAGGCCAGATGGGACATGAGCAACACGGGACCCTGCGCCACGGCAATGTCGCGTACGGCGGACCATTCGACAGGTTCCATGCCCAACCGGTTCATGCCGCTGTCCAGCTGGATGCCGAAGGCCGCGCCCGGCAACGCTTCGACATGCCGCAGCATCTGGTCGACCGAGTTCAGGTGCGGGATCAGGTGCGCGCTGCGGATGGCTTCGGTATCGCCGTCCATATGGCCGGAAAAGACGTGGATTTCCGGGCCAAAGCCCAGATGCGCGCGCAAATCGGCGCCTTCCTGTGCCGTGGCGACAAAGAACTGCCGCGCGCCTGCGCGCGCCAGCACGCGGGCCACATGCGGCGCGCTCAGCCCGTAGCCACTGGCCTTGACCACGGCGGCTGTCTCGCAATCGGTCTGCGCGTCGAGCGCCTGCCAGTTGCGCACGATGGCGCCCAGATCGATGGTGAGTGTCGCAGATGTCATGCGCGCCTGTTTGGCAGTCTCGCGGGCCGTGGAAAAGGGGGCAACCGCACGGATTCTGTCAGGGTAAGGCAAAAAGGTCGCGGTTCCGCTGCCAGATTTGCTCGCCGATGCGGCAATTGTAGGGGGCAGGGGCCTGCGCGCGGTAGATGCGCTCCGGCAGTGCGCCGATCTCGAGGACCAGTTTGCGGCGCACGGCGGCTTCGAATTCGGCCCAGTCGGTGACGGGGATCATGAAGGCACCTGCGCCGCCGATGACACAGGCGGCATAGTAGGCATCGAGATCGGGGATGTCCCAACGGGAATAGACGCTGTCATCCCGTGTCATGAGCGGCAGGCCATTGATCGTTATGCCCTGCGCCAGCACCTGATCGCGTGCGTCCGTGACGCCGGCACCCATATTGTTGGGTCCATCTCCCGAAACATCAATCACCCGTCGCAACCCATTGTATCTGTTCGATTCAATGGAGGCTGCCGCGTGAAGCAGTGCGGCGGATATGGACGTGCGCCGCAGTCCGTCATCGAATTGTGCGGTGAGCGTGTCGGCGATCCGGCGCGCCTCGTCGGCGGTCGAAATCATGGTCCAGGGCACGATCGTGCGCTGGTCCCACGTCCCGGCCCATTCCACATAGGTGACGGCGATCCGCCCGATCGGGCCGCTCGATATCGCCCGTTGCACTTCGGGGCTTGAGAGTGCCGCGGCATAGCCGCGCCGCTGTATTTCGAGCTCAAAGGGTTGCATTGAACGTGAGACATCGACGGCCAGAAACAGTTCCACATCCACTTCGATCCGGTCCTGCGCGGACAGGGGGGAACACAGCAGCAAGAACATGAGCATGACGCGGCGCATACAGGTATCAGAGCGGCGGAAGGCCGCCCTGTCCAGTCAACTCTGGGTCAGGCGGGTATTTGTTGCGTGGCACAATGGATGCCGCCGCCCACTTCGCCCAAGGGATCGACATTGAGCGTGACGATTTCGCGCTTCGGGTAATGACGGGCCAAGGCGTCCACCGCGATGGCGTCTGTTTCGCGGTCGCCAAATTGCGCCGCGACAATGGCGCCGTTGCAAACGTAGTAATTGGCGTAGGAGGCCACGAAGTCGATGGACCTGACCCGGCGGCGGTTGGGCTCCGGGATCACGTCCACATCCAGTCCTGCCGCAATCAGCGCGTCATGGGTGTCGAGAGCGGCCATATGGAACGGGTCGTCCCGGTCGGGCCTGTCCGGCAGATTGATGAGCACGCGCCCCGGGCCTGTAAATCGCGCCAGACTGTCGATGTGGTAATCGGTGATGTCTTCACCCTTCACCCCCCGCGACCAGATCATCCGGTCCGCGCCGTAGGCGGTCAGCAGACGTGCCTCGACCTCGTCCCGGCTGAGGCCCGGGTTGCGGTTGCGGATCACCCAGCTGCTTTCATGCGCCATCAGCACGCCATGCCCGTCATGTTCGACGCCGCCCGCTTCGCCAATCACCCCCGACGCGATGACCGGAACGTCCAACCTGTCCGCGACCCGTTGCGCCACCTGCCCATCCTGGTCGTGCACCTGTTTGCGACCCCACCCGTTGAAGGCGATGTGGCTGATCACCTGCCGGTCGCCCTGCCAGGCAAAGAGCGGCCCGGCATCCCGCGCCCACAGGTCTTCGGTGGGAATGTCCCAGAACGTGACATCTGCGCTGGTCATCTTGCGCATGGTGCCGTGATGGCGGGCGTCGGCCAGCAGATAGACCGGTTCAAAGGCGGCGATCGTGTTGGCAATATCGGCAATTGTGCGTTGCAACATGCCAAGGAACACAGGGTCCGGGTGCACGCGCCGCGACGCGGGCCACATCATCAACGTGCCGGTATGCGGGCCCTCCTCGGGAGGAACGTAGAGTGCGTCTTGTGCCATTGCCGGGACTGCAGGGGCGAGAAGGCCAGCCGCGCCCGCCTGAAGAAGGCGGCGGCGATGCATCAGAAGCCCTCTTCTCCGCTGCCTTGCTGCCAGGGTTGCACGAGGTTGCCAAAGCGGGTGAACCGGCCCTCAAAGCTCAGGTCGATGCTGCCGATGGGGCCGTGACGCTGCTTGCCGATGATCACCTCGGCGCGGCCATGCAGGCGCTCCATGGCCTCTTGCCAGGCCGCCATCGCCTCGAGGTCATGATCACCCGGTTTTTCGCGTTCCTTGTAGTATTCCTCGCGGAAGACGAACATGACCACGTCCGCGTCCTGTTCGATGGAGCCTGATTCCCGCAGGTCGCTGAGTTGCGGGCGTTTGTCTTCGCGGCTTTCCACCTGACGCGAGAGCTGCGACAGGCCAATGACGGGAATGTTGAGCTCTTTGGCGATGGCCTTGAGGCCCATGGAAATCTCGCCGATTTCCTGCACCCGGTTGTCGGAGGTGCCGCGCACCAGCTGGATATAGTCGACGATCAGCATATCGAGCCCATGGGTCCGCTTGAGCCGGCGGGCGCGGGCGGCAAGCTGGGCGATGGGGATCGAGGGCGTGTCGTCAATGAACAGGGGGCAGGCTTCGAGCGCCTTGGCCGCATCGACAAAGCGGCGGAACTCGGCCTCGGTCATGTCACCGCGCCGGATCTGTTCGCTGGGCACCTCGGCCGCTTCGGAGAGGATGCGTGCCGCGAGCTGTTCCGCGCTCATTTCCAGCGAGAAAAAGCCGACCACGCCGCCTTCGATCGCACCTTCGCTTCCGTCGGGTTTTATGCCTTTCTTGTAAGCCTTGGCGATGTTGAAGGCGAGGTTTGTGGCGAGCGACGTCTTTCCCATGGACGGCCGGCCAGCGAGGATCAGAAGGTCAGAGGGGTGAAGGCCCCCCAGTTTCTTGTCCAGATCGGTGAGGCCGGTGGAGATGCCCGCCAAGCCGCCATCGCGCTGATAGGCGGCATTTGCAACATTCACTGCGTCCGTTACGGCCTTGAGAAAGCTTTGGAAACCGCCTTCAGAGGTGCCTTGTTCGGCCAGCTTGTAGAGCGCCTGTTCCGCCTCGACAATCTGTTCCTTGGGCTCTGATGTGACCTCGACCTTGGCGGCCTTGGCGCTGATGTCGCGGCCCAACTGGATAAGGTCGCGGCGCACGGCCAGATCGTAGATCATCTGGGCATAGTCGCGCACGGCAAAGGCACTGATCGCGGCACCGGCCAGCCGGGCAAGGTAGGCGGGGCCACCCAGTTCCTTGAGGCCCTCGTCATCTTCCATGAACGCCTTGAGCGTGACCGGGCTGGCGAGGTTGTTCTTGGCGATGCGGGCGGCGGCAATGTCATAGATGCGGGCGTGCACCGGATCGTAGAAATGTTCGGCGGTGATGACGGATGCGACGCGGTCGTAGATGTCATTGTTGGTCAGGATCGCGCCCAGCAATTGCTGCTCGGCTTCGATCGAGTGCGGCATGGTTTCAGCGTCCTGTACCGCCACACCGGTTGGATTGATCGCTGCGATCTCGTTCATGTGCGCCACCTCTGCTCGACAGTCCCGGCCCCCCGGGTTGCTGTCGCTGTTGCCACGCGCACGGGGGTTTGGAAAGGTTCAACAACCTTGTGGAAAAGCCCGGGAATCAGCGCGTTTGTGATACCAGGCCTCCCACATGTCGTGGTCTGTGACGCCGTTGATACCACATGCCGGTAGGGCTTTGCAAAAGAATCGGGGTTTTGCACAGTCTGTCCACATCGGCGCGGACCAAAGAAATCTGGCCCTGACGTCACACTTTTTGTGTCGGACTGCACGTACGTTTTAGTACGGACACCATCCGGCTACGACCGGGCGGCCTGCCATGCACGCGGGTCCGACAGGAACTCTTCAACACCTTTCAGGGTTTCATCGTCAAAGCTGCCTTGCGCCTTGGCTTCGGCCAGAACGTCCCACCACGTGCACAGGTGGTGCAGCGCAACGCCATGATCGCCCAATGTCTTTTCGGTTTCCGGGAAGATGCCATAGTAGAAAATCACCGCCGTGTGGTGACAGTCCGCACCGGTGTCGCGGATCGCGTCCACAAAGCTGAGTTTGGACCCGCCATCGGTGGTCAGATCCTCGACAAGCAATACGCGCTGGCCGGGTGTCATGTCACCTTCGATCCGCGCGTTTTTGCCGTAACCCTTTGGTTTCTTGCGCACATATGTCATGGGCAGGGCCATACGCTCGGCCACGAGCGCGGCAAAGGGGATGCCGGCGGTCTCACCGCCCGCAATGTTGTCAAAGGCTTCGAAGCCCACGTTGCGCATGACGGTCACGGTCAGAAAATCCATCAGGGTGGCGCGGATGCGCGGGAGTGAGATCAGTTTGCGGCAATCGATATAGGTGGGTGAGGGCAGGCCGGAGGCGAGTGTGAACGGCTCGGCTGCGTTGAAGTGCACCGCCTTGATTTCGAGCAGCATGCGCGCGGTCAGGCGGGCGATTTCGGTTTGGTCGGGGTAACTGTTGGGGATCATGGGCGCATGCTTTCCGGCGGTGGTACACATGAAGGCTGCGGGAGCCTCCGGCGGGAGTTTATCGGGCAAGATGAAGCGGGATCAGGTCACGCGCCATTGCAGGGGGAAGCCTGGGTCGAAGATGGTGACAGGCCCGTCGTCGGTGTCGATCACTGTGGGCAGGTCGGGGGCGGTTCTGGCGAGCGTGATGGTGTCCGTATTGACGGGCAGGCGGTAGAAGGCGGGGCCGTTGCGGGATGTGAAGGCCTCGAGTTGGTCGAGCGCGCCATCCTCTTCGAAGACATGCGCGAGGATTGGCATGGTGTTGGGGGCCGTGAAACACCCCGCACATCCGCAGGGCAGCAGCTTGTTCGCATCGGTGTGCGGCGCGCTGTCGGTGCCCAGAAAGAAGCGCGCCTCTCCGGATGTGGCGGCGTTGCGCAGGGCGAGGCGGTGGGTTTCCCGTTTGGCAACAGGCAGGCAGTAATAGTGCGGTTTGATCCCGCCGGCGAGGATGTGGTTGCGGTTGATCACGAGGTGGTGGGTCGTGATCGTGGCCCCAAGGCTGTCATCCTGGGCGCGCGCATAGGCCACGGCGTCGGCGGTGGTGATATGTTCCATCACCACACGGAGCCCGGGCGTCGCCATGCGGACCGGATCGAGGACGCGGTCGATGAACACGGCTTCACGGTCGAAAATGTCAATCTCGGGGTCCGTGACCTCGCCGTGAACGCACAGGGGCAGCCCGATCTCGGCCATGCGTTCGAGCGTCGGGCGCACGGTGTCGAAATTCGTCACGCCCGAGGCGGAGTTGGTCGTGGCGCCGGCGGGGTAGAGCTTGACCGCCTTGACCAGGCCGGAGGCATGGGCCGCCGCCACATCTTCGGGGTCAGTGTCTTCGGTCAGGTACAGCGTCATCAGCGGCTCGAACGCGGCGCCGTCCGGCAGAGCTGCGAGGATGCGGTCGCGATAGGCGGCGGCCTGTGCGCCGGTGACGACCGGTGGCACAAGATTGGGCATGATGATCGCGCGGGCAAAGTCGCGGGCGGTCCAGGGCAACACGGCGCGCAACATGGCGCCATCGCGCAGGTGCAGGTGCCAGTCGTCGGGGCGGGCAAGGGTCAAGGACGTCATGGCGGCGGAGTTAGCACGCCGTCTTGCCGCGTTAAAGAGTGGGCGTGCCGCTGGCGTTGTCCTCCTGCGCCCGTTGCGCCTCTATCTCGGCGAGGCGGCGCTGGAAGCGCGGCGCCTTGAGGCGCGCGGTGACGTTTTTGGCCAGCATGATCACCAGATCTTCGCGCGCGCGCGCGTCCAGGGCTGCCATCATGCGACGCAGATAGGGGCGGTGGTTGCGGCGGGCGCGGAAGGCCGTGGCGAATTTGTGTTCAGTGAGCGTGCCCATTGCCGCCTGTTGCAGCAGCGGCAGCAGGATTTCCATCTGCATCATGTCGCTTTGGATCGCATCGCCCATGTGGCGCATCCGCAGCTTGGTCACGCCCGGGCGGGTGAAAAGCGCGGCGTGCATCGCGTCCAGTGTTTCGGACGGATCATAGAGCACAAAGGCCTCGGCACAGGCGTCCAGCATGTCAGGGGCATAGCCGTAGCGCGAGGTAAAGTCGGTGCGGCGCATTTCGGTGAACCGGTCGTCCCATTCGGTGACGCGCGGATCAAGCGTGGCCTGCGGCTGAATGGCAACGACGCGTGCGCCCGGAGCCGCAACAGAAAAGGCCGCCGCCGCATAGCCGCAGGGACCTGCGCCGTAAAACAGGGTCGTCTCGAACTGGTCAAAGAAACCGTCATCGATCAGCCGGTCGAAAAAACCAAAGACCGCGCGGTCGCGGAACCACGTGTCACCGTCCGACACCACACAGAGGCTGGACCATCCCTGATCCCGCACCAGCGCCCAGCCGAGCGGTTCGGATGTGCCAGACAACGCGCGGATGCCCTGCACCGTTTCAAAACTCACGATCAGCGTGTCGCCGCGTTCGACATGGGTGGCAAAGTGACGTTTGCCGAGCGGCTGGAAAAAGCCTTCGGTCTCGGAAACGGCGGCGAGCTTGTTCAGCCAGCCGCGTTTCGGCAAATCGACCAGATCGGGGTCAAAATCGTGCACGTCGTCCTGCATCGTCACGTCCTCATGTCCCGCTTTACGCGCGGGTTGACCCATTGGATATGGGGCAAAATAGGCAGAATTGAGGAAAATTTTAGGGGCTACTGTGCCGCGTCCTCGGCGGTGGTGCGGGCTTGAGTGGCGTAACGGACCATGAAGCGCGACGCTTGTGGAGAGACAGGACGTGTCGGCGGCGTCATCAGGAGACGGCCAAAGAGGGCGCGAAACGGCTCTTGCAGCATCAACGCATCGAAACGGTCTTTGCGCCAGGCGACCGCGTTTTTGTGCAGTTTTGCCAATGCCTTGTCGGATTTCAGTGCAGTCAGGTGCGCGTCACGCGCCGTGTCGTATCGGCGAATGCTGTCATCTCGGTCCGTGCTGAAGTTGCGCTCCACCCAATAGTCCATCCCCAGCAGATCGTCCGAGTGCACGGCGCGCCCGCGATCCGCCTTGAGCACATAGCTTTCCATCGCACCCAACGGATAGTGGTTGAGTTGCGCCAGCCCGTAATTCGGGCGCGCAAAGTTGGAAAACACGCGCCGGGTCTTGAACTGGTCGTCCAGCGCGCGCCCGTGGCTGTCATACCAGCGGGCGGACGGCAGCCGGCTCTTGTCCGGATCGCGCGGACGGTGGATGCCCGGTTTGCGGTAGGTCCCGTCATTGGCGTAGAGCGTTTTGAACATGGACGCACGCCAGGGCCAGTGGATTACCTCGGGCGCGCCCTTGGCAAAGGTTTCGGTCACGGGTTGGTCCGCAAATCGCACTTGCCCGTTATTGCCGAACAAACGCCACGTGAGCGTGATCGCGGTGGCGTCGGGCAGGGCGTCGTGCAACGCGGCGAGCGTGCCGTCGCCGGTGTGAATGTTGACAAACTCGTCCACGTCCAGCGGCAGGATCCAGTCGGCAGCGCGCACCTGATCCAGCTTGGCCGCCGCCTTCATCGCGGTGAACTGTATGCCGCCCTTGTCATAGGGGCCGGGGTTGCGCACATGTGTGAGCCAGCCAAGGGTTTGCAAGCGGTCGAGCATCTCGTCCGTGCCATCATCGCAATCATTTGAAAATACAAGGAAATCATCAAATCCGACAGCGCGGTGATGGGCGAGCCATTCCAGCAGAAAGGCCGCCTCGTTGCGCACGGTCAGAATGGCGAGATGGGTCACTTCAGCGGCCAGGACCGGCGGAATGTCACAACCTTCTGGTTCGACAGTTTGGAATGGTACGCGAGGCCCGCAGTGATGAAGGCCTGAAAGACCGCGTTCACACCTTCGGGGCCAATCCATTGCGGGTGCAACTCGACCACGGCGGCGCGCAGCGTCGACAGGTCCATCAGCGGGATCAGTTCCGCTTCGGCCCCCTCGATATCGCAGACCAGAACGGTGGGCTTGATCCGCTTCAGCTCGGCCTTGACGTTCAGCACATCGACGGATTCGCTACGCGTCACGCCTGCGCCATCCTTGGCGTCCAGCGACGAACCGATCAGGTTGCCACGCACGTGAAAGTCGGCCTTGCCCTTGCGCTTGCCCAGGATGGCGTGATGGACGGTCGCATTCTCGATACTGTTGGCGGCATGTGTTTCGCGAATGTAGGTGGCCAGTTTGGCGTTCGCCTCATACACGTGCACGTGCTGGATGGCCCGGCGGGTCGCGATGAGCGACGAGATAAAGCCAACGCCACCGCCCAGTTCCAACACCACATCATCGGCCCGCACCACCTTGAGCACGGATCGCGCCTCCTTGGCTTCATAGCTGTTGGCCCGCAGCGCGTGGCGGATGCGCGGCGGCATCACATCGTTGCGGCGCGGGAATTTAACGCCCATCGACTGGATAAAACCGGCATCTGGTGTTGTTGTTCCGTCCATCCCTAGCTCTCCATGTCCAGCGCGAGGGCATAGGCTACACGCTCGCTTTCCGTCAGCTTCACCCGCAGCGCCTGTGCATAGAGTTCCTGGAACTCGGGCATATTGTGCAACTCGTCCGCCTTGGCCCGGTGCCAGGCGAGCCCGTCCGCATGCAGCTTGCGCAGGCGGTCATCCTGCATGAGGCTGTCATATTCCGTACGCAGGCGGGGCACGTTGCGTTTGATCGTCAGGTCGCGAAAATCCGACCAATCCATGCGAATCCAGTAGTTGATCCCGATGGACCGGTCCACGTGCAGTGCGCGCCCGCGCTGGCGCTTGATCAGAAAGCTTTCGGCCGACCGCAACGCATAGTGGTTCAACTGCAATAGGTCGTAACCGATTGTT
This sequence comes from uncultured Rhodobacterales bacterium, assembly GCA_964603315.1. Taxonomy (GTDB): domain Bacteria; phylum Pseudomonadota; class Alphaproteobacteria; order Rhodobacterales; family Rhodobacteraceae; genus Tateyamaria. The sequence goes on along the minus strand of CAZRUV010000044.1, from coordinate 5,300 downwards.
TTCTTGGAGCTTCGCCAGCCATTGCGGGCAGCGTCACGGGTCATGTCCTGGCCCGAGCCGTTCACCCAACGCACCTTGTCCTCGAACGCGTCCTGCAGCTGGTTGGGGCGGTGGCAGCTGAATTTGCGATAGGCGCCGATGTTCTTGAACATCGTCTTGAAGCCCCAGACGGTGTGCGGTTTGGGGCAGTAGGCGGGCGCGCAATGGTCAAACTGGTCAATGACGAAATCGTCCCTGAGTTCCGTCACGCCGTTGTGCCCGAACAGCCGCCAGGTCATCGCGACGTTGGTCGCATCCGGCACCTTTTCAAAGAAATCATCCAGTGTGCCGTTGCCGGTGCGCACGTTGATGAACTCATCCACATCGATATGAATGATCCATTCGGCGTTCTGGATAACGGGTTCCTTCTGCGACTGGTTCAACGCAAATTGCTGGGGCGAGTTGCCACGCCAGTCGTCGTTGTTGCGGTGCTGGAGCACGCCCATATCCTGCAACCGGTCGAGGATTTCTGACGTCCCGTCCTCGCACCCGTTTGTGTAGATCAGGAAATTGTCGACGCCGATGGCGCGGTGATAGGCGACCCATTCGACGATATAGGGTGCCTCGTTTTTCATGCAGCCGACAATCACGCGGCCCGAAGAGCCCTTGGGCAGTTGCCGCGGTTTCATCGGGGTGTAGGGCGCGGCCTCTTCGTCTTCTTTCAGTTTTATCAGGCCGTTGTGCGGATTGATCTGGGTCGACAGGACGATCTGGTGGTTCACCTCCACCATCTTCAGCAGTCGTGCGCGGGCCTCTTTGGCGGCCTTGTCCTTGTCAGCCTTGGGCAGGATCTCGTCAAATTTCGAAGCGGTCTGAGTGGCGGCGTTGCGGCTGGCGCGCAATTCGGTGGCGTTCACGCCGTTGCGGCGCAGGCGAAAGTCAAAGGCGGTGAGGTACTGGGTGGCACGAAAGCCGCGTTTCGGGTCGGCCTCGGTCCACGTATCCGCCTTTTCCGGCACATCGCGCAGCGCGTCCTTGAGGTCGGGAAACTTGGCGATAAGCGCGGTATTGTCGGTTTTGAATTTCCGGGCCACCGCATGCAGGCTGCCGGGTTCGATTGGCTTGCCGCCCACGGCAAATTCGGCGCGCAGCATGCGCCAGAAATCGCGGGGAATGTGCAGGTCAGTGGCCTGCATATAGCGGATCAGCACATCGTTGAACGCCCGCGTGCGTGTGACCATCGGGGCAGGGGGCATGGCGTCGGGTCGTTCAGCCTCAACCTTGCCGATGGCGATGTCTGTGCCGAGGATCGCGTTCAATTCTTCGCCGCCATCCTCGGAATAGAGGTGGTCCACGTCCAACGGCCGCAGAGTGACGTTTTTCTTGCCGAACACGCCTTCCCAGAACGCAAGCAGCGCCTTGTAGTCGAGCCAATGGGCCGGGTGCTGCACGTGATTGAAGAGGCCAAAGAGCGGATCGGAGGCCTCGTACCGCGCCAATGATCCCTCCCACCAGTTCTGATCGCTGGCGGCCATGTCCAGTTCGACCTGCAGGTCGTGGCGCCGTCCTTCCAGCACGCGGTCGGAATAGTGCGCGGCCAACAGCCGGGACTGTTCGCCGACATGGGCCACGATCTGGATGTCATCACAATGCGGAGCGAGCAGGTCACGCAGCCTGTGTAATTCAGCCTCACGGCACAGAAGGGCGCCGAAATGCCCCGATGACAGCACGAGATGCTTGGGCTTTTTCTCGGCCGCGTCTTTCAGTTGCTGGGTGATCTCGCCAATGAGCGCGTCCTGCGCCGCGCGCCGTTCGAACCCGCGCTTGAACCGCACGATGCTGGTCAGGTCCTCATCCGCGACCGCCATATAGGCCCGGATGTGGTTCCAGTCGGGCACAACCACATCATGCTTTTCCAGCAACTGGGACTTTGTCTTGAGGATCGTGCGAAAGCGGGCGGAACCCTCTTCCGTCGGTCCGATCAAAACGGTGATCCGCATCTCACTCTACCTCTTCGGCCACGGGGGACGTGGCCGTATTTGTATTTGCACGGCCCCACCACGGCAGGTCGCGACCCAGAAAGGCGCCAATCCGGCTGGCGGCGTCCGGGTCGGCGATGTCAAACTCAAGCATCCGGTCCGACCCGGCGAACACGTGGCGCACAAAGGCGTAGTGCCCCTCGATCCAACGCTGGATTTGTTCGGTGGTGCGGCCATAGCCCGAGGGCAGGCCCGGCACGTATTGGCGCGGCAACCGCCGTTTGCCCAGCGAGTTCCAGCGCATCATGCTGTCCGCCGTTTTTGCGGGATCACGTGCCGACAACAGAAATCGTGCGTCCGGGTGCTGGTCCATGATGGCGCGGAGCAACCCCCAGTCGGTTTGCGGCCAGAAGTTGTGGCCGGGGACAATCGCGCTCATCTCTGTGATCGCCTGAAACTCGGTGAATTCGGCAAGCGGGTCGCCGGTTTCGAAATACCCTTTATAGACAAGCTCGCCCACCAACTGATTGTGCTGCGCTTCGTTCTGCGTCTGTGCAGGTCGGATACGCCAGTCCGCAACCTTGAGGCCCGAGCGCCTGAGCGCCCGGCTCAGCGTCGTGGTACCGGTTTTGGGCAGGCCAAGATTGATGACAAAAGGTGCGCTCATATGGGCAGGCCGATCAGTTCGCGCAGTGCAGCCTCTTGCGGCGCATAGGGGCTGGCGTTGCGGACCATGTCGCGCAGGTCCTGAAAGGTCTCAATCTCCCTGAGCTCGGCGGCGCGGGTTGCGTGCAGGTGCACCGCCTCTTCATGCAGATCGCGGATGCCGGGCAGCGCCTTCAGCCGTTCCATTTCGGCTTTCAGCTTCGGCAGGTACCGCAGGATGCTGTCATCTTCCCAGGACGCATCATTGCGCTCGCGCCAATAGACGTCGTCGAAATATCGGTAGTCGCGGTTCACATCGCCGCGGTCGTTCTTGACCATGTAGCTGTCGAGCGAGCGCAGCGCGTAGTGATTGAGGGTCGCGAATTTGCGCGCGCCCTTGGCCGGAAAGCGGTGAATGCGCCTCTTGTTGCCCGCTTTCATGAAAACGGGCGGCACCTGGCGTCCGGAGGCGTCGGTCCACGCCGGTTTGCGCTTGCCCCGCGGCAGGTCACGCAGCACGAAAGGGCGGTGCGCACCAAAGCGCCGCAAGGGAAAGTCCTTGCGCATCAGTGTCTTGACCTCGATCGCGGTGTCACCACACCACAGGTCGGGATTGTGGCATTTGGTGAACTGTTCGATGACGGGGCGGTCTTCGAACGTCTCCACCCCGGCATTGGCCATGAACTGGAAGGTGATCGAGATCGCACGCGGATCGCCGCAGGCTTCGATCAGGTCGGGGATGGTGTGACCATCCACATGGATGTTCAAAAACTCGTCCACATCCGCGATCCACTGCCAATCCGCCTGCTGGGTGATCTTTTGTTCGCGCGAGTCCGTCAGCGCCTCCATCTGCAGGGAGCGGCCCGTGGCGGGGTTGGGCAGGTGCTGCACAAGCCCATGTTCCATCAGCTTGTCCAGCAACCGGTCGGTCGCGTCGGTGCAGTCATTGGAATAGAACAGGTGATCCGTCACCCCGATCACGTGGTTGTGGGCGATCCATTCCAGCAGAAAGGGGCCCTCGTTCTTGACACAGGTCACCGCTGTTATGCGCATGATGTGTCCGCTCCTGTCCTGAACGTCATACCGCCTGCCACTTTGGTCTCTCGGGATCTTTTGCCCCGGGATGATTAATTTTCTGGCCTACACCATGCCATTTTGCGCGAATCAGGTCAACGACGCGGGGTTGACCTCCCCGGCGGTCGGTGCACGTTGGGCGCAGGGGAGGCAAAGATGCACCAACCAGTTTCGATTGATGCGGTCCAGACCATGCTGGCCGCGCAGGGCTATGTGTGTGACCGGGCTTTGGGCACGGTTGTGTTCCTCAGCCTGTCGCTGGGGCGGCCCCTGTTTCTGGAAGGTGAGGCGGGCGTGGGCAAGACCGAGATTGCCAAGGCGCTGTCGGCCGCCTTGGGGCGTCGTCTGATCCGGTTGCAATGCTACGAGGGGCTCGATGCATCGACGGCCGTCTACGAGTGGAACTTTGCCGCGCAGATGGTGGCGATCCGCACCGCCGAAGCGGCCGGTGGCGCGGACCGCGCCGCCCTGCAGACCGAGCTTTTTTCGGATGATTACCTGATTGAACGTCCGTTGCTCGAAGCGATGCGCCCGGATGAGACTGGCGCGCCGGTGCTTTTGATCGATGAACTGGACCGCACGGACGAGCCGTTCGAGGCGTTTCTGCTCGAGGCGCTGTCCGATTTTCAGGTGACGATCCCGGAACTGGGCACCGTGGCCGCACCCGAGCCGCCCATTGTCATCCTGACCTCGAACCGCACGCGCGAGGTGCATGACGCTCTGAAGCGTCGCTGCCTCTATCACTGGGTCGACTACCCGGATTTCGACCGCGAGATGCAGATCCTCGAGGCTCGCGCACCCGAAGCGGCGGCGTCGCTCAGCCGCGAGGTTGTCGCCTTTGTGCAGCGGCTGCGCACCGAGGATCTGTTCAAGAAGCCCGGCGTTGCCGAAACCATCGATTGGGCGAAATGTCTGCTCGCGCTGGATGTTCTGACACTATCTCCGGAAGTCATTGCCGACACGCTGGGCGCGATCCTGAAATATCAGGACGATATCCAGAAATTGCAGGGCTCTGAGGCAAAGCGGCTTTTGGACGAGGCCAAGGCGTCTTTGGAATTGGTGTGATATGCGCCAGGCTGTGCTAGGCTGAACGCGAAGGGGCAAAATTCATGGGTATTGAGGCCATCAGTTCCACACGGATGATCGTGCTGCTGCTCATGGGCGGGTGCATTGACCGAATTGAAACACTGACTGAAGCACGGCGTGGTGAGGCTATCGAGGTACTGGCGAATGCGTTCCACAACCATCCAATGTTGCCGCCCGATCCGACTGGTCGGCGGTCGCATTTGATGGCCGTCACGATTCTTGACGCATTCGCTGGCGCACCTGATGCGAGACTGCTTGGCATCTCAGGCGATGATGAATTGGCGTGTGTGGCCTTTGTCTTCACCGACGGTTACGAGCCGGACGGTCTGGCCTCAGCATGGTTCTTGTGGCGTATGGTGAGAGTCGTCGGCTTGCGGATGTGTCGCACGATGATGCGCATGATGTCTGAGAAGCGCAGCAGCGATGAGCGACGGCTAGAACTGATGCTGTTGGGCACGCGCAGCAACTATCAGGGGCAGGGCTTAGGCCGCGCGATGCTGCGCCATCTTTTTGACTTTGCCCGCGAACAGGGTTATG
>CAZRUV010000043.1:595-25270 GCA_964603315.1 uncultured Rhodobacterales bacterium | reverse complement strand
GGATACCCATTTATCCGACCTCTTTCATTGCATTCTGGAGGGAAGCGAGCTTGGAACGGATCGACGTGTCGATCATCTTCGAGCCCACTTTAACGATCAAACCGCCGATGAGACTTTCATCGACGGAAGCTGAAATGGAAACGTCCTTGCCCATGCGGGCCTTGAGCGTTTCGGCAAGTTTGTCTGACTGCGCCGCGGTCAGTGGCGTGGCGCACGTCACCTCGGCGGTCACTTCGCCCTTGTCTTCGGCGATGATGGCGCGCAACGCAGCGATGAGTTGTGGCACAACGAAGAGCCGCCGCTTGTCTGCCATGAGCGCCAGGGTATTGCTCATCAGGCCGGTCAAGCCCGCCTTCTTCGCGACTGCCGTGATCGCAGCGCCCTGTTCCTCACGGCTGTAGATCGGCGAATGGATCAAGGCCATCAGGTCGGCGCTGTCGGCCAATGCGGCGCTGAGCGTGTCGATATCCCCTTCGAGGGCGGGAACGGCATTGTCAGCCTTGGCGAGGTCATAGACAGCAGCCGCATATCGGGCCGCAATGCCTGTTGAGATCGAAGCTGGTTCGGACACGTCCACCCTTTCGATGTATTGGCCCCGGTTGACAACCCACATAGCGTGGTCCGGGGGCGTTGGTACGCCGCGATTGCAGTCGCGGTGAGAAAATCAGGGCGGATGTAGCAGAGGGTTTCCCACCTCGCAACATGTGTTCGTGAGCAACCGAAAATCGGGTTTGTTAACCTTTTCAGAGCCTTAGACAAAGTGCGACCGTTTGGCCCGTCGGAAATGTCGGGAATCTGACACAAATCGCAGCCGGAGCGGCGCGATTCCTGAGCGAAAGCCGTACGCGTGTATGCGCGACACAGCCTCAATCAAAGCTCTCCATTCATCCTCAGCACCGTTGCTTCGAACCAGCGTCAGGGGTATGTTGTCCACCATACTGCTCTTTCTTGTTATTGGTGGAAGAAATGGGAGCTTTGGCATTTCTTGCAGCGCTTTTGGGTTCGGCCGCCGTCGGCCTGATGTTGAGCGGCGATGATGACGCAATTGACGAAGTAGACGAACCTGTCGACCCTGAACCAGAGCCGCCAGTCGACGCGGTTACCGGCGCGACTTTTGACTTTGACTCCGAAGCGGGCACGGTAAACATCGACGTTGGCGACGACGAAACAGGTTCTCTTTTTGCGATACTCGTAGAAGGGGAGGGCGTGACAGTCGAAGGTGGCTCCGGCGCAGGCAGCGCCATCCACTATGATCTTCATCTCTATATTGGTCCCCCAAGATCAGGACTTCCCGCCTGATTTCCAGTCTTTCGCTGAAATGTCAGAGGAAGCCGGCAACGCTGTGTCGGTTGGCCCGGACGGGTCCGTCACCAGCGTTGATCAGCTTTGGTATCTGGAACAACTGGAGCCCTACCAGATCGGCAGCATTGATCTTGGATCGATCAGAACGTACGACATGAACCCGTTTCCAAATGGCGGAGATCTCGCCACGTTCGATGAAAGAACCCGCGACGTTGTAGTATCCGCCAATGCTGACCTCACAGGCCTAACGCTCCAAGCCTCCGTCGAAATGCGTATTGCCGGTTCTCCGGATCCGTTGGATTTGACAGATTCAATCCTGCGTACGACGGACCCGGATCTGGAGGCAGGCACCGCGCTGCTGGTCGAAGATGTTGAGAACGGCAATCGGAACATACACACGTATTTCTCTGGGAATGGAACTTTCCAAGGCGCCTCTGGCGCATCCACCATAGTCACGCAGCACAGCCCCGGTATTGAGGGAGCATTGATGATCGATATGGGCAACGGGGACGATACAGCCACTTTAGGTGATGGTTTTGTTGGATCTATCGATGGCGGCGCTGGCGATGATCTGATCAGTGTTGTCGGCTCCTACGACAGCGCGCTTCCCGCAGTAACTGTTATGGGTGGCGACGGTGCAGACAGGCTCGATATTGGCCTTTCAACGTCACTGGGAACTGCAGGCGACGCACCTATTGTGCATGTTGCAGATTTTGACCCCGACGAGGACGTGCTGCGCTTCACTTACGATGCCGATGGACCGGGCCAATTCGAAAGCTTGGACATCGTGGAGGCTGCCGATGGCAGCTATTCCGACGTCATTCTGTCCTATTCGCAGGATGGTTCAACCGAATTGGCCGTCTCAGTCGTGCGGTTGGAAGGGGTCACGGGATTGACGGAAGAGGACTTTACCGTTCTGGACCAATCCAATGTCTGATCTGTCTGATCCGGTTTTTTGAGCATTGTCAGCCAAACACAGTGTCGGACGAACGGGCCACCGCTTTGCGAGGTTCTCAATCCGTGCTCTGATCAATTCGCTCTGCACCGCTTCATCCACCCGCGCCAGCCGATTGGCCCGCCGGAAACGTCGGGAATCTGACACAAATCGCAGTCCGAGCGGCGCGATTCCTGCTGATTTTCATGGCAAATGGGCTACGCAGCAACAGTGCAACGCGCCATATGCGGCGCTGGCCCATGGCGCATTGACTCGCATTGGCGTCATCACACAGACTGGCGGCGGTTGGGGTTTGGATTAAGGGGTTGCGAATGGGTCCTCTCGCACTTTTGGCGTTGCTGGTCGGCGGCGTGGCGCTTGCCATCGCTGCGGATGATGATCCGGACACGGTAGCTGAAACCGATCCTGTCGATGATCCCTCACCGGACCCTGACCCCGATACCGGCGCAACCTTCGACTTTGATGCCGAGGCGGACACTGTCACCCTCGACCTCGGCGATGACGAAACAGGGTCGCTTGCAGTCTTTCGCTATCTCGACACCGAAGACGGCGGAGATTCCCTGACCAGCACCTACGAAGCACGGTATTACCTCGTGCCCGAGGGCACCGATCTGACGACCACGTGGGAAACGCAATCCGATATCCCCGGCCTCTCCGAATTCGACGGGTCCACGCCTTACGAGATCGCGGACATGGAGAGCCAGTTGGGCCTCGAACTGCTGGGCACCGTCGATCTGGGGAGCGAAGCACCCGGTGTCCTGTCGGACCCCGAGACAATCGCCGCAGCCATGCCCGAGGTCATCGCGAACGCGCCGGTCGATCTCTACTTTGTCGAGGCCAATACCGATGGCGACGACCTCGTTTCGTTCCTGCCCGAAGGGTTCGTGTACACCATCAACGGGCTGACACCCACCAGCGTGACCGAAAACACCACCGGGTCGGACGAAAACGAATGGCTGGTGGCCGAAGCGGACGGCCTGACCGTCGAGGGACAGGGTGGGGATGATCGGCTCGTGACGTCATTCGCCGATGTCACTTTTGACGGCGGCGACGGGGACGACTGGTTGGTATTGCACGAAGGCGGCACAGGGTTGGGCGGTGCGGGCAACGACTATATCAGTTCTGTTTTTGCGCCTTCCGGTCTCATTGTCGACGAGTTGCAACCCGACAACATCACCTTGGGCGGGGGCGCGGGCAATGACTCACTGAGAATCACCGGCGGCACGGCCGACGGCGGCGAAGGAGCGGATAGACTGACCGGTTATGGCCAAAACGAGGCATCCCTTTACGGCGGCGAGGGCAATGACTCCATCAGCCTGTATGGCGACAACATGCAGGGGTTTGGCGGCCAAGGGGACGACCGCCTGAGCGTCTATAGAGCGGGCGGTATCATCTACGGCGAAGCCGGAAACGATGGCCTCAGCATTAGTAATGGCGGCACCGGGTACGGCGGCGAAGGCAATGATCGCCTACGATTGGACGCCGGCGGCACGGCCGATGGCGGCGCGGGCGACGATCTGATGCTGATCTGGGATTTCCACAAGGACGAACTGGGCACTGCGGTGATGACCGGCGGGCTGGGCGAAGACACGTTGGACGTCAAGGTCAGGGGGGCTTACGGGGGTCCAGCGGACGCACCATACTTGCGGGTCACGGATTTCGACCCGGACGAAGACGTTTTGCAAATCGCCTCCTACGATTCAGACATCGGGATAGAAGGCGTCGAATTGGTCGAGGCGGATGATGGCAGTTTTACGGACGTGGTTCTGACCTTTGAACAGATCGCGAATAAAGCTCAGGCACCGGCTGTTGCCGTGATCCGCTTGGATGGTGTGACCGGGCTGACCTTTGAGGACATTGTCGTGCAGATGGCAGCGTAGGGTCAGGACCCTAAGCCGCCAGATGCGCCGCGCTGCGCACAGGCCAGTGTTCTGACAGGTCCTTCAGCCCTGCCGCGACAAGCTCCGTCAAAACAGCCTCATCCACCCGCGCCAGCCGTGTGATGTAGAGACAACTCTTGCCTTTTGAATGCGGTCCCAACCGGTCGAGGATCGGACCGAAATCCGTATAGCCCGGCATGATATACACGCTGATCTTTGCCTTGCGCGGCGCGAAGCCTGTGGCCATCCATGTGCCCGAGCGCCCTGACGCATAGGTGTAGTCATAAGCCCCATAGCCAACAATTCCGCCGGTCCAGACCTGTGGCTGAAATCCCGTTGCCGCGCGAAACAGGGTGTCAAGGCGGCGCGCCTCGTCGCGCCGATTGTCCGGCACGTCGCGGGCGACCCAGTCATCAAAAGTGACATCGAGGACCTTGGTTTTCGGCTCTGCCATGACACCTCGCGCAAATATGAACAGACCTGAGCGCGACCACGCACGTGACTGTGCGTAAACCGCGCTATGTCCTAGGGGACAGACAGGAAGGATACCATCAATGTCCCACGCACCCAAACTCTCCCGCCGCGCCGCCCTTGCCGGGGCTGCCGCACTTCCCTTCGCCGCCTCCGCCGTCAAGGCCGCAGCCCCCATGCTTGGCGCGTCCGAGGCGCCGTTCAAGCGCGTCAAACTGGGCAGCTTCGAAGTCACCAACCTGCTGGCAGGCACCGCCGTGCGCGAGGATCCGCAATCCATCTTTGGCATGAATGTCGACAAATCGACCTTCGAAGAGGTGTCGAACGCCAACAACCTGCCGCTCAACGCCGCGCAGTTCTTTTTCACCCCCGTTGTGGTCAACACCGGCGCCGAACTGATCCTCTTTGACACCGGGCTCAACCCTGCGGGCACCACCGCGGCGCTGGAGGCTGCGGGCTATACGGCCGATCAGGTGGACAAGGTCGTGATCACGCACATGCACGGCGATCACATCGGCGGGTTGCAGACCGATGGCACACCCACCTACGGCAACGCGCAGCACTATACGGGCGCGGTCGAGATGAACCACTGGGCCGCTGCTGGAAACGAGCGTTTTGACGGCATCGTCAAGCCGCTGATGGATCAGTTCACCATGGTGGATGACGGCGCAAGCATCGCGTCCGGCGTGACCAGCATGGCCGCCTTTGGCCACACGCCCGGGCACATGGTCTACATGCTGGAAAGCGATGGCGCGCAACTGCTTCTGGGCGCGGACTTTGCCAACCACTTTGTCTGGTCGCTGGGATACCCCGATTGGGAGGTGCGCTTTGACATGGACAAGGCCGCCGCCGCCGCCACGCGCAAGACCCTGCTGGACATGATGGCCACGGATGGTGTGCCGTTCTCAAGCTATCACATGCCCTGGCCCGCCTTCGGCTTTGTGGAGAAAGCCGGGACCGGCTATCGCTATGCACCGCACAGCTACCAGCTGACACTCTGACTGCGGGCCAGACCCTCGACGCCATCGCAAGGATGGCGGCACAAACGGTGGAAGGGCTGCCAGAGCCTTTCTGCACCCATGCGCAGGCCGTATCGGTTCAGGTGGTGGACTGGCCGCCGCAGGATGTGCTGCGTGACCTTGGTGTGGATGATGCGCGCGATCTGACCGGGCTTTACGACGGCACGCCGCTTACGATGAAAAGCGTTTCGGACCCCGACCCCTTTCCCGACGTCGTGTGGCTCTTTCGCGAACCGATCCTGCAGGAACTGCGCGAGCGCCCCGGCACCACGCTGCCAGAGCTGGTCGCACATGTGGTGGTCCACGAATTTGCCCACCATTTCGGATGGTCTGACGCGGATATCGCGACCATCGACCGCTGGTGGGAGTAGGATCAGAGCGCGCCTGCCGCCGCGAGCCGCGACCAGGCGTAGCTCAAGAAACCCCTCCGGAACGAATGCCCGCCGTCAAAGGTGCAGAACTCCAGCACATTGCCCACCGCGTTGGCCGCGCGTGTGCAGGACAGGCCGTCGACTTCGGCGGTTTCCATGTCCGAATACCGGCCAAAGGCGCGGTACATCTCCAGCACCTCCGTCACATCGCCCTGCCGGGTCCGCCCGATCGGGCGACCGGCGAGCGGGACAGTCCGGTCAGCCGTGCCGTGGATGTGCACGATGTTTGCCGGTGCAGCACATGTGTCGGGCGGCTTTTGCCAGAACGTGCCCGCCACAGGCGCAAAACCGGCAAACAGGCTCGGACGCCGACAGGCCAGTTCCCACGTCACCATGCCCCCGGCGGAAAAGCCGGACATCATGATGCGATCCGGGTCGATCGCGAAACGGTCCGTCGCATCGGCAACCACGGCGTCGAAATACGCCATTTCATCTGCGCCGGAACTGCCGACATTTGACGGAACGCCCGGAATGTCCCAGTCGTCATCCGCTGATTTCACCGCAATCAGCGCAAGGCCCATATCCGACACCATGCGGCGCAGGTTGCCGTTGTTCATGACACCGCGTGCCGATCCGCGATAGCCGTGGGCAAAGACAATGGCACCCACCGGAGTGGACCCGTCATGCCCCTCGGGCATCGCAATGCGATAGTAGCGCTCGCCAAGGGTGCAATTGGTGTCCGGCCCGCACGCAAGGACGGCATCTGGCAACATCAGCAGCACGGCAAATGACAGGATCAAGGCGCGGATCATCGGAACCTCCCGGCATGGGGTACAATCCGGCCACGGTGCGCCAGATCCCACCGCGCACTCAAGTCACAAAGCCGTAATCGCGTGCTCCAGGGTCAGGACCCTACCCGCCTCAGGACGGATCGCGCCAGCGGTTGACGATGGGATAGCGGCGGTCCAGCCAGAAGGCGTGTTTGGTCAGACGTGCACCGGGCGCCGACTGGAACCGCTTGTATTCGCTGAGGTAGATCAACCGTTCGATCTTGCGCGCCGTTTCCGCGTCATATCCCGCAGCCACGCAATCGGCGATCGACCCGTCATCGTCCACAAGGATTTCCAGCAGCGCGTCCAGCTCGGGATAGTCCGGCAGGCTGTCGCTGTCCTTCTGGTCCTCGCGCAACTCGGCCGATGGCGGCTTGGAGATGATGCGCTCCGGAATGACCTCGCCTGCATTGCCCAGCATCCACTCCCGATGATTGGCGTTCCGCCAGCGGCAGGTCTCGAACACACGGGTCTTGTAGAGATCCTTGATCGGATTGTAGCCCCCGGCCATATCGCCATAGATGGTGGCATAGCCAACCGCGACCTCGGACTTGTTCCCGGTGGTCAGCAGCATCTCGCCAAACTTGTTCGACAGCGCCATGAGGAGCAGACCGCGAATGCGGCTCTGGATGTTTTCCTCGGTCAGGCCTTCGTCGGTCCCCTCGAACAGCGCCGCCAAGGTCCCCGTCACCGCCGCACGCGTGTCCGAGATCGGCACATAGTCATAGCGGCAGCCGAGCGCCTTCGCGCAGGCCTCCGCATCTTCAAGGCTATGGGGCGAGGTATATTCCGACGGCAGCATCACGCAGCGCACGTTTTCCGGCCCCAGCGCATCCGCCGCAATGGTCGCGGTCAACGCGCTGTCGATGCCGCCCGACATGCCCAGCAGGACCTGGCCAAACCCCGTCTTGGCACAGTAGTCGCGCAGGGACGTGACCATGGTGCGGTAATCCTGCTCCCACGCGTCGGGATGCGCCGTGATCTCGCCCTCGACCACGCGCCACCCGTCGGCACCGCGCGTCAGGTCCACATGGGTGATCACCTCGTCGAACACGGGCAATTGCAGCGCCAGCTTGCCGCCGGGGTTCAGCGCGAAACTGCCGCCGTCAAACACCTGATCGTCCTGACCACCCACCATGTTGAGGTAGATCAGCGGCAGGCCCGTCTCGACCACGCGCGCAACCATGTGGTTCAGGCGGGTCTCGTATTTGCCGCGATAGTATGGCGACCCGTTGGGCACCAACAGGAACTCGGCCCCGGTCTCTTCCAGCGTTTCGGCCACATCCGGGTGCCACGCATCCTCGCAGACGGGCGAGCCGACGCGCGTGTTGCCCACCGAATAGGGCCCGCCAAGCGGGCCCGCATCAAACACCCGCACCTCGTCAAACACCGTCTCGTTGGGCAGGTGATGCTTGAGCACGCGCGACGCGATCCGCCCGCCCTTGCAGATCAGATACGCGTTGAAAAGCTCCGCGCCCTCGGCCCACGGGCAGCCGATGGCCAGCGCAGGGCCGTCGGCGCAGTCTTCGGCCAGCGCTTGCGCCGCCTGCATGGCCGCGGTGTGAAACGCGGGCTTCATCACCAGATCCTGCGCGTTGTAGCCTGCCACGAACATCTCGGGCAGCGCCACAAGGTCCGCACCCGCGTCGCGCCCGGCCTCCCACGCCGTCTTTGCCTTGGCGATGTTGCCCGCGATATCGCCCACCACGGGGTTCATCTGGGCAATCGTGATCCGGAATGTGTCAGCCATGGCGGCGCTCCTGCTTGCGGGGCGTGATGTAGCAGAATGCGCACCGATGGGAACCCACCCGCGACGAGAAGCGCAAGACAGCGATCACGGGTCGGTCAAGCCCATTGCCCCTGTCCCGCCGCTGCCCTAACCTTTGCAACGTTCGGGGCCTTTGCCCGCGGACGTGAGATTCTGGATAAGGTGACACATGCGCGCGCGCTCTCTGATCATGGCCCTCACCCTCATGCCCGCCCTGGCCTTTGCCCAGAGCGGTCAGGTGCAGACCAAGCAATATGACGATGGCGGCATTTACGAGGGCACCTTCCGCGGCGGGCTGCAGCACGGGCAGGGCACCTACAAGCTGCCCAATGGCTATGAGTACAGCGGCACCTGGGTCGATGGCGAGATCAAGGGCGACGGCACGGCCCGCTTTCCCAACGGATCGGTCTACGAAGGCAACTTTGAAAAGGGCAAGCCCGACGGCTTTGGCAAGATCACCTTTGCCGATGGCGGCACCTATGAAGGCACGTGGCAAGCCGGTGCGATCATCGGTGAAGGCGTGGCGCTCTATGCCAATGGCGTGCGGTACGAGGGGCAGTTCCGCAACGCCAAGCACCACGGCAAGGGCGTCATGCAGAGCCCCGGCGGCTACGAGTACAAGGGCGACTGGGTCGACGGCATCAAACAGGGCATGGGCGTCGTCACCTATCCCGACGGCGCGGTCTATGACGGCCAGATCGTGAACGGCAAGCGCGAAGGCGAGGGCAAGCTGAGCATGCCCGACGGGCTCGTCTATGTGGGCCTCTGGAAAGACGGCCAGATCGACGGCACCGGCACGCTGACCCAGCCCAATGGCGATGTCTACGAAGGCACGCTTGTTTCGGGCAAGCGCGAAGGCATGGGCAAAGTGACCTATGCCAACGGTGACATCTACGAGGGCCAGTTTCAGGACGACCGCCGCCACGGGACGGGTACGTTCACGGGGACGGACGGGTATATCTATGTGGGCGAGTGGCGTGACGGCCAGATCGCGGGTCAGGGCCGCGTGACCTACCCCGACGGCGCCATCTACGAAGGCGCATTTCGCGACGACCTCGCGGACGGGCGCGGCAAGATCACCTATACCGACGGATCCACCTACGAAGGCGACTGGGTTGCCGGTGTCATCGAAGGATCAGGGCGGGCCACCTACCCCAACGGCGTCGTCTACGAGGGCGAGTTCAGGAACGCGCGCAACCACGGCATCGGCGTGATGACCTATGCGGACGGCTACCGCTACGAAGGCGAGTGGCGCGACGGCCAGCGCCACGGCATGGGCAAGGCGACCTATCCCGACGGCACCGTCTACGAAGGCACGTTCGAAGCGGGCCAGCGGCACGGCACGGGGCGGATCGTGATGGCCTCGGGCTTTGTCTATGACGGCGAGTGGTCGCAGGGCGAGATCGAGGGCACAGGCGTAGCCACCTACGCCAATGGCGACATCTACGAAGGCACGTTCAAGGCGGGCAAACGCCAGGGCAGCGGCACGATGCGCTACGCCACCGGCGAAGAGGCCACCGGCGAATGGGACAGCGGCGCTCTGGCGGACGAAGCCGCGCAGGACGCCGACGCCGCCGCAGACGAAAGCTGATGCGCCTTGTCCTCCTGCTGACCCTCTGCTGGGCCAGCACGGCCCAGGCCGAATGGAGTTTTGTCGAGACGTTCACCGACCCGTTTGACGGGTTCGAGACAAAGGCCGCGACCCGGCAAAACAGCGACGGCGCGTCGCTGCACCTCTACCGCAATCCGGTGGGGCGGGTCATGGCGCTCTTTACCCTGCCCGACGGATCGACCCTGCCCGCAAGCGGCCTCGTTGCCACGATCACGCCGCAAGGGTTCAAATCCAAGGAGATCACGGCAAACACCGAACAGGGCCGCATCGTCGAATACGCCCGCACCGATGGGCCGATGCTGCGCGACCGCCTCTGGCACGGCGAAGGACAGGTGCCCGTCGGAACCCTCGCCGACATGCTCCAAGCGCCCCGGTTGTCCGCCGCTTTCACCCTGTCTGATGGCACGACGCTGAGCACGGGCTGGAGCATGGACACCTCCGGCCTCCCCCTCGCCCGCGCCCTCGGTCTCACCCTCGACGGCGTCCCCGCCGGCGCCGCCTGGGAAGACGCAGCCTCCCAGGCCATGCTCGCCGCCATGACCGCCTGCCAGTTCCCGTCGCTCGACATCGCCTGCGTCCAGAAGGTGACCGCGTGCAGTCCGCATATCAGCGACGCCCGCGACATAGATGCGTTTGACACGTGCGTGGCAAAGGACGGCTGAGCCGCGCACGCATCCACCGGCCCACCCGGTTTTCAACGCAATCACCCGTTGCAACATCGCATGGACTCAACCGTCAAGGACTGCTATCTTGAGTTGAATTATTGCAATGCCGAATTCCCAAACTCAATTTTTTTCAAAGGCGTCCAATGCCATGATGAAGATTCAGAAATCACAATTCGACGAAATGGCGAAACGCGCGGGGCGCGACATAATTGAACCCTGCAAACTTCCATTTGAGTTTGAACTGGTCGATGACATGGGCCGCGTCCTCAGCGATGTCGGCCTCGTTATACGCGGATCAACAGGCGACGAAGCAGAATACAAAACGGATAGCAGCGGCCTCGTAACGCTGGAGGACGGCAGAACCAACAGCTTTGAGCTGGTCCGCTTTGACGACCAGCACGACAACGATCTGTCCGTCGTCGATATCCTCTAGCCGACCGTTTTCCGACGTGGCTTCTCTCGACGAACTCCTTGCGGACTCAATGCTTTTTTCCGCGCGCGTACTGCACCCGGCGCGGCCAACACCTGCCCCCGGTCCCGCCACGCCCGGTGCCCGCATCTACCGACCGGCGGAGCCACCCGCCGCGGATGTAGATGAGCAAGACACCCGCATATGGAGTTGGCGCCTCGGGGCCAACCCGGCGCAAATCGTTGATGTCGATTGCCTGGTCACGAACATGCACAACATGCATATGCGGGTCTGCGACAAGATCGAATTCGGAGACATCCGTGTCAAAATCAGTGACACCCAGCAAGTCACCTTGACACTCAGCAACGATTTTCTCGTGCGTCGCTACTACATCTACGACGGTCTGATTGCAGAGGATTCCAGCGCGCTTTTCCCGCTGACGTCCAGGGTCGACACGTCCCTGCTGCACGTCTTTGCCTTTGAGATCCCGATTGGCACCACGTCCATCATGAAACCGGACGAAGCGGTCCTGTCGCACCCCGCCTTCATGCCGCCGGTTTCGGACAGATCGCAAACTGCCGTGGTCCGCGGCGGT
This sequence comes from uncultured Rhodobacterales bacterium, assembly GCA_964603315.1. Taxonomy (GTDB): domain Bacteria; phylum Pseudomonadota; class Alphaproteobacteria; order Rhodobacterales; family Rhodobacteraceae; genus Tateyamaria. The sequence goes on along the minus strand of CAZRUV010000043.1, from coordinate 13,393 downwards.
GAGCGCAGGCGCATCGTCGTGTCGCCGCTACGTTTTGTTGTCCTTGCCAGCCTTGTCTGCGGAAAGGGAAGGGCGGATTTTGAACCCGGCGAAGTGCTGCTCGCCGGGCGGCTCACACCGCATGTGATGACGATGTGCAACAAGTCGGTAAAGGAGATCGCAGGCTCTGTCACGATCGAAAGACCGGCAACCACGTCACATGCCATGGCCGGGATGAACGCCGGTATCGAAGCCTCCCTCTACAGGGACAACAATGAGCGCGTCGGACCACCGCTGTCATCAATGCCGTGGCCCCATTGGGGCACCTTGTTTGACGATTATATCGTCGGATGGGATACGACGGCATTCGATTGTGTTCGCCCCGAAAAAGCCGCCTGCACCATTGCAGATGCGGTCCAGGTGACCGATTGCAAACAACGGTATCCGACAAACGTCCCCTCATTATCGGTTCCAACGCCGCGGACGCAGCCGTTGTCGATATGCTATTTTGACAGCGAATTGCGTGATGTTAGCCATGTGGCGCGTCAGGGCGCATTCGACAACATTCACCTCGCACCAACACATACCAACCGACCTGGGCCGACCGATGCTTTCACTGGTCTGGACAAAATCTACATGGCCCCCATCTGCGAGCATGATTGCCTGCACACCCATTGGCGATGGGGTGCATATAACAGCGACCGGCCGCAAAAAGGCTGGCAATCCCCCCCCCGAACTGGACCCCGACAACAAGAGATCGTGTGCCCGGTCGCCCCTACAGGGTGTCCGGCGCGCCCATGGTGCCTGACAACCAAAAGATACGGCTCGAACCGATCGGCCTGAACGCCTTTCGATACGAAGCGACCGCCATCGGCCATTCCGCCGGCAATCCCCAGGGCGCGATCCCAGCCGGGTCCTGGACCATCATGTTCCACCATGGTTCGGCCTACTCGCTAAAATTGCTGGGCCTGCTGTTCGGAATGGTTCCGCCAACCGCGCCCATTCCGATGATCACCAATACGCCGCGTTTTCCGACGCGAGGCGCCATCACGGACAGCGGCAAGACCTATTGGGGTCTGCGGTTCGGCGGATACACCGACGCGCATGGACACCATGTTCGCGAACGCCTTGAGGTTCTCAAGGCCAGCGAAATGCGGAATTGAGCAATCACATAGCGACACCGCGCAGGCGATCATTCCACCGTGCGCATCATTAATCAATGTGCCTCGGTGCATTATCGGTGCACTGCCTGTGCACAGGTTGTGTACGCCTAGTGCCCCGCCCAGCAGCCCGTAAACCATTCTGAACAATGGATGAAATTCGCGTCCGTCCGCGCGTTAACGCTTCAGCACGCCCAGCGCGCAAATTCAGACGATGTCACCCGCCTCCATCGCCTCCAGAAACGCCTCCGCCTCCGACAGCACCGTCGCGCGGCGGTCCTCGTCCATGCGATCCCACGTCCGGTACATATTGCCCATGCGTGCATTGCCCGAAAACCGGTCGCGGTGCCGGTCGAGGAAGTGCCAGTAGAGCAGGTTGAACGGGCACGCCCCTTCGCCCGTCTTGACGCTGACCTTGTAGTGGCACCCTTTGCAATAATCCGACATGCGATTGATGTAAGCCCCTGAACTTACATAGGGTTTCGATGCGATCACGCCCCCGTCCGCAAACAGCGACATGCCGACGACGTTGGGCGCCTCGACCCATTCGAACGCATCCGCGTAGACGGCCAGATACCACTCCGACACCTCCGCCGGGTCCAGACCTGCCAGCAGGGCAAAGTTCCCGGTGACCATCAGACGTTGGATGTGATGGGCATAGGCTTCTTCGCCGGTCTGCTCGACGGCCTTGGCCACACAGCGCATTCGCGTCTCCGCCCCCCAGTAGAAATCCGGCAATTTCCGCTTGTGATTCAGAGCGTTACGGGAAGGGTATTCCGGCCCATGCAGGTAATAGATCCCCCGCACATACTCGCGCCACCCGATGATCTGGCGGATGAACCCTTCGGCCGCGTTGATCGGCACATCCCCCGCTTTCCATGCCGCCTCGGCGGCCTGACACACCTCCAGCGGGTCCAGCAGGCCGATGTTGATATAGGGCGCCACCAGCGCGTGATAGAGAAAGCGGTGATCGGCCAGCATCGCATCCTGATAGTCACCGAATTTCGGCAGTGCTTCGCGGATGAAAAAGGCAAGGGCCTGACGCGCCTGCCCTTGATCTGTCGCGAACCAGAACGGGCGCAAGTCCCCGAAATGGTTGCCAAATCGGCGCTCTACCATGTCGAGGACGGCTGACACGGCATCATCCGGCTCAAAGCGCATGGGGCCTGCATAGTCCACGCCATCGCGGGCCGGTTTGCGGTTGTCATGGTCATAGTTCCACTGCCCGCCCGCCGGGGCGTCACCGTCCATCATCAGGCCTGTCTTGCGCCGCATGTCCCGGTAGAAATACTCCATCCGCAGCGCCTTGCGCCCCTCGGCCCAGCGGTCAAATTCGGCATGGCTGGCGATGAACCGGGTGTCCTCCAGCATCCGCACCTTGAGCGGGCAATCCTGCAGCGCTTCGATCAGCCGAAACTCCCCGGGCTCGGTGGCAATAACCTCCGAGGCGCCATACTGCTCCGCGCGCCGGATCAGCTCACCGGTGATCGACTGCGTGTTGTCACTGTCGTCCAGTTCGGAATAGGCGACGTCCCAGCCCGCCCCTTTCAGCCGTGCCGCGAATTTGCGCATCGCGGCCAGGATGAGCGTGATTTTCTTGGGGTGGTGCGGCACGTAAGAGCCCTCTTCGGCCACCTCCGCCATCACCACCACGTCACGGTCCTTGTCCGCCGCCTGCAATGCGGCCATGCCGTCGCTCAGCTGGTCCCCGAGGATCAGAACAAGCCGGGTCACCACGGCACCTCCGCTCCGCTGTAGTCATAAAATCCACCGGACTGCGCAGGCCCCAAGTCGTCCATGACGGCCACCAGATTGGCAGCCGCCTCCTGTGCCGAGACCGAAGGGTGCCGGCCGAGGTATTTTTCCGTAAAGGCCGTGGCAACGGTGCCGGGATGCAAGGCCACGACGGCCGCCTGCTTGTGCGTTCGCTGCAATTCGATTGCGGCGGTGCGCACAACCTGATTCACGGCGGCCTTGGCGCTGCGATAGCTGATCCAGCCGCCAATCCGGTTGTCACCAATTGATCCGACACGTGCCGACAGCACAGCCACAACCGCAGGCGCGTCGCGCGGCACCAACGCCGCCGCATGGCCAAGCACAAGCGCAGGCCCGATCGCGTTGAGCGCAAACTGATCCATCATCGCTTGCGCGCGCACGCCCCTGATTGTCTTTTCCGGTGCGGCGCCATCAATCTCCAACGCGCCAGTCGCCACCACAATGCGCTGGTAGTGTGGGCGCCCCGCAAGATGGTCCGAAACAGAACGCTCATCGGTGATGTCGAACCCATCCACGGACCGCGACAGGCGATCTACCCGCGCGCCGCGCGTCTCATAGGCCGCGGCCAGCGCCGCGCCGATGCCGCCCGAGGCGCCGATTATCAAAACCCTGTCCATGAGCGCTCCAGCTAGCGGCCAATCCAGATCCATCAATGTCTTCTCTTGGAAAATACGCCCGGTGGCGGCATCAAAATCCGCCAAGTCTGCGGCGGTCAGGAATTTCCGGCCTTCCCATTTGCCAAAGGCACGGTATAAGCGACGGCATGACAGTTACCACGCATAACATCGCCGACCGCCTTTTGGGCGCGATGCTGCGTGGCCTCCTGCTTCTAATCCGCCTCTGAGCGCAGCCGTCGGCGCGCCTGCTCAGAGGAATGCGTAGCGCGCCACGGAACACGAAGCAGACAAACGGAATTGACCCATGACCAAAGACAGAGTTGTCATTTTTGACACCACACTGCGCGACGGCGAGCAAAGCCCCGGCGCCACCATGACCCATGCCGAAAAGCTCGAGATTGCCGGGCTGCTTGACGAGATGGGCGTAGACATCATCGAAGCCGGTTTTCCCATCGCGTCCGAGGGCGATTTTGCCGCCGTGAGCGAAATCGCCAAACAGACCGAGAATGCGGTGATCTGCGGCCTCGCCCGGGCGCAGCTTGGTGACATCGACCGGTGCTGGGAGGCGGTCAAACACGCCAAACACCCGCGCATCCACACCTTTATCGGCACCTCGCCGCTGCATCGGGCGATCCCGAACCTGACCATGGACGAGATGGCCGAACGGATCGAACAGACGGTCACCCACGCGCGCAACCTGTGCGACAATGTGCAGTGGTCGCCCATGGACGCAACGCGAACCGAGATGGATTATCTCTGCCGCGTGGTCGAAATCGCCATCAAGTGCGGGGCCACAACGATCAACATCCCCGACACGGTCGGCTATACCGCGCCACGCGAAAGCGCGGACCTGATCCGGGATCTGATCGAACGTGTGCCCGGTGCGGACGAGGTGGTTTTTGCCACCCATTGCCACAATGATCTGGGCATGGCGACGGCCAACAGCCTCGCCGCGGTCGAGGCCGGCGCACGCCAGATCGAATGCACGATCAACGGGCTGGGCGAACGTGCCGGCAACACCGCACTGGAAGAGGTCGTCATGGCCCTCAAGGTGCGCGGCGACATCATGCCCTTCGAGACCGGCATCGACACCCGCAAGATCATGAACATCTCGCGCCGTGTCGCCACGGTCAGCGGCTTTCCGGTCCAGTTTAACAAGGCCATCGTCGGCAAGAACGCCTTTGCCCACGAAAGCGGCATCCACCAGGACGGCATGCTCAAGAACGCCGAGACGTTCGAGATCATGCGCCCCGAAGATGTGGGCCTCGCTGGCACCTCCCTGCCCTTGGGCAAACATTCGGGCCGCGCCGCCCTGCGCGCCAAGCTCGAGGAGTTGGGGTTTGAGGTCGGCGACAACCAGTTGAAGGATATCTTTGTCCGCTTCAAGGACCTTGCGGACCGCAAGAAAGAGGTCTTCGACGATGACCTGATCGCGCTCATGCGCACGTCCACCGACCCCGAGGACGAACGGCTCAAGATCGAAAAACTCGCCGTGCGCTGCGGAACGGAAGGACCGCAAGTGGCCGACATGGTGCTGGTGATCGACGGTGAGGCCAAGATGACCACGCAAACCGGCGATGGTCCCGTCGATGCCACTTTCAATGCGGTCAAGGCCCTCTTTCCGCATCAGGCGCGCCTGCAACTCTATCAGGTGCACGCCGTGACCGAAGGCACCGATGCCCAGGCCACCGTTTCGGTGCGCATGGAAGAGGACGGGCGCATCGTGACAGGCCAGTCGGCGGATACCGATACGGTCGTGGCCAGCGCCAAGGCTTATGTCCACGCGCTGAACCGCCTGCTGGTCCGCCGCGAAAAAGGCGGCTCGGATCAGCGCGAAATCAGCTACAAGGACGCCACCTGAACGAAACAAGGGATGGGCAATTTTGCCCATCCTGACCCCAATGCTCGGAGGTCGCTTGCAGTATCACGAAGACGGCTTTCGACCCGGCGACCCAACGCATCATCCTGCAGCAGCTCAGGACAAATCCGACTGTGATGTCCTCATCGTGGGCGCGGGCCCTGCCGGTCTGACGCTGGCCACTTATCTCGCGCAGTTTCCCAGCATCCGCACGCGCATCATCGAACGCAACGACGGCCCGCTTGTTATGGGCCGGGCGGACGGCATTGCGTGCCGGTCGATGGAGATGTTCGAGGTGTTCGGCTTTGCACATCAGGTCATGCGCGAAGCCTATTGGGTCAACGAAACCACGTTCTGGAAACCGGATCCCGGTGCGCCGCATCAGATTGCCCGCAGCGGCCGCGTGCAGGATGTCGAGGATGGCCTGTCGGAATTTCCGCACGTCATTCTCAGCCAGGCGCGTGTGCAGGATTTCTACCTCGATCAGATGCGCAAGAGCCCGACGCGGCTGGAACCGGAATACGGGACCGACGTCATCGGCCTCACGCTGCCGGACGCACCTGACGCGCCGGTGCGTGTCACTGTGCGCCGCGATGAGCGCAGCGAAGAGCTCACGTCGCACTACGTGGTGGGCTGTGACGGCGCGCGCAGCGCCGTGCGCCGGGCGTTGGGCCTTCGCCTCACCGGTGAGGCCGCAAATGCGGCCTGGGGCGTCATGGACGTGCTCGCCGTCACCGATTTTCCGGACATCCGCTTCAAATGCGCCATCCAGTCCGCAACCGAAGGCAGCCTGCTCGTCATTCCGCGCGAGGGCGGTTACATGGTGCGCCTCTACATCGAACTGGACAAGCTGCGCCCCGAAGAACGTGTCGCGGACCGCGACATCACGCCGGATCACCTGATTGATGCGGCCCGGCGCATCCTTGCGCCCTATACGCTCGATGTGCGCGAGATCGCGTGGTGGTCCATCTACGAGATCGGACAGCGGCTGACGGATCAGTTCACGGACAGTGCGGATAGCCCGCGTGTCTTCATCGCCGGTGACGCCTGCCACACCCACAGCCCCAAGGCGGGTCAGGGCATGAACGTCTCCATGGCTGACGCGTTCAACCTTGGCTGGAAGCTGCAAGCCATTCTCGACGGCCACAGCCCGACCGATCTGTTGCGCACCTATTCCGACGAACGGCGGGCGATTGCACAGGAACTGATCGATTTCGACAGGGCCTTTGCCGGGCTGTTCGCCAGTGGTGCGGCACCAGAGGCCTTCCAACGCTATTTCAAAGAGCAGGGCCGTTACACAGCGGGTGTGGCGACACGATACGCCCCGTCGATGATCTGCGGGCCGGGCACATGGCAGCACCTGGCCAGCGGTTACACCATCGGCAAGCGGTTTCACTCGGCGCCGGTTGTCCGCTGGGCAGATGCGAGGACAGTGCATCTGGGTCATGTGGTCGAGGCAGACGGGCTCTGGCGTCTCTTCCTTTTTGCGGGCGCGGACCCGAGCGCGGCCATCGCGTTCATGCGCGACCCGGCTCTGCCCCAATGTGACGCCCGACTGATATTACAGACCCCGCACCGCGACACGGACGTGCCCGCCGATCTCTTCCGCACCGGGGGTGCATTGGGTCTGCGCAACTACGAAACCGTCTTTTGCGCCGACCCCAGGGACGACATCTTTGATGCCCGTGGAATTGACCGCGACCGCGGCGCTTTGGTTGTCACACGTCCGGATCAGTATGTTGCGCATGTTTTGCCGCTGGATGCCAAAGCCGAGCGTGCATCCTTCTTTGCTCCGATTTTCGCGACGTCATCGGCGTGATGGTGCCGCAAGACCTCGGAATACGGCCTTTAATCCGCCCTACCTCACCCTTATAAGACGGCAGTCAAACGGCCCCGACTCAGCTTTGCGTATTGGGGCCAAGAGCAGTTGAGGCGTGGGGCAAATGTCGGTTTTTGGGAATTTTGGCGGGCTGTTTTCGTCTGACATGGCGATCGACCTGGGCACAGCCAATACGCTTGTCTACGTCAAAGGGCGCGGTGTGATCCTGTCGGAACCGTCCGTTGTCGCCTATCACGTGAAGGACGGCGTCAAAAAGGTGCTGGCCGTGGGCGAAGACGCCAAGCTGATGCTGGGCCGGACGCCCGGCTCCATCGAGGCGATCCGCCCGATGCGCGAAGGGGTTATCGCCGACTTCGACACCGCCGAAGAGATGATCAAGCACTTCATTCGCAAGGTCCACAAACGCTCGACCTTTTCCAAGCCCAAGATCATCGTCTGCGTCCCCCACGGCGCGACACCCGTCGAGAAGCGTGCGATCCGCCAATCGGTCTTGTCGGCAGGTGCGCGGCGTGCGGGTCTGATCGCCGAACCAATCGCGGCGGCCATCGGCGCGGGCATGCCCATCACCGATCCCACCGGCAACATGGTCGTGGACATCGGCGGCGGAACAACAGAGGTGGCGGTGCTGAGCCTTGGCGACATCGTCTATGCCCGATCGGTGCGCGTTGGTGGCGACCGGATGGACGAGGCAATCATCAGCTATTTGCGCCGCCAGCAGAACCTGCTGGTCGGGGAAACGACCGCTGAACGGATCAAGACATCCATCGGCACCGCGCGTATGCCCGACGACGGGCGTGGCACCTCGATGCAGATCCGGGGGCGCGACCTGCTGAATGGTGTCCCGAAGGAGATCGAGGTCACGCAGGCGCAAATCGCCGAAGCCCTGGCCGAGCCGGTGCAGCAGATCTGCGAGGCGGTGATGACCGCGCTTGAGACGACGCCGCCCGATCTGGCCGCAGACATCGTCGACCGGGGCGTGATGCTCACCGGGGGCGGCGCGCTCCTTGGAGATCTTGATCTGGCGTTGCGCGAACAGACAGGGCTTGCCGTGTCGATTGCTGACGAAAGCTTGAACTGCGTGGCCCTTGGCACCGGCAAGGCACTGGAATACGAAAAACAACTGCGCCACGCCATCGACTACGACAGTTAAGCGCAGCCCCGAGGCTTGCCCTGACACGTCAAATCTACGACCATCGCAGCACGCGACCGAACTTGAGGTGATGCCACCTTGGCAAAGGACCGCAACAGTGTTGACTACGGCGGCCCGCTGCGGCGGCTGGTCTTTGCTGTCCTGATCCTCGCGCTCACCGGCACCTTTCTGCTCTGGCGCATCGACAGCCCCCGTGTCGAACGCTTCCGGGCGCAGGTCACGGACCGGATCGTGCCCAACATGGAATGGGCGATGGCACCGGTCACAGGCACGATCAACCTGTTTCGCGACTTTCAAAGCTATCGGCGCATCGCCGAGCAAAACGCGGAACTGCGTCGCGAATTGCGCCAGATGGAAGCGTGGAAAGAGGCCGCACTTCAACTGGAACAGGAAAATGCCCGGCTGCTGGACCTCAACAACGTGCGGCTGGACCCGCGCCTGACCTACATCACCGGCGTGGTGCTGGCCGATTCCGGTTCGCCCTTCCGGCAGTCCGTGCTTCTGAATGTCGGCGCGCGCGACGGCATTGTCGAAGGCTGGGCCACCATGGACGGGATCGGGCTTGTGGGCCGCATTTCCGGCGTGGCCCAGAACACCGCACGCGTGATCATGGTCACCGACGCCTCCAGCCGCGTGCCTGCGATCATTCAGCCGTCGGGGCAAAAGGCCATCGTGGCGGGTGACAACACCGCCGCCCCGCCCGTCGATTTTCTGGAAAACCCCGATCTGGTGCGCGCAGGTGATCGCGTGATCACCAGCGGCGATGGCGGTGTGTTTCCGGCCGGGTTGCTGATCGGGCAAGTGGCGCAGGACCCGGGCGGGCGCCTGCGCGTGCGCCTTGCTGCGGACTACGAACGACTCGAATTCCTGCGCGTGTTGCGGCACTACGGGACAGAGCCTGTGTCCGACACGACCGACGTGCTGTCCCCTGCCGAAGAGGCCGCCCTGCTGCAAGAGGAGGCGACGGAATGAGCGAACTCAATACCGCACGCCCCTGGACCATGCGCATTGCCTTTTCGGCACTGGTCATGGTCATTCTCTTTTTTCACATGCTGCCCCTGCAAACGGCGACCGGCGGATGGATCTGGCCGGACTTCATCCTGGCCTTTGCGATCGCATGGTCGGTGCGTCGGCCGGATTTTGTGCCGCTCGGCCTTCTGGCGCTCTTGTTCCTGCTGGCTGATCTGCTTTTGCAACGCCCGCCCGGACTGTGGGCGGCGCTGGCGCTTGTCGCCTGTTCGCAGATGCAAAATCAGGCCCGATCCCTGCGTGACGCGAGCCTTGCAACAGAATTCATGTCAGCGGCGGCGTGGATTGTCGGGGTCGGGCTGGGCTACCGTATCGTGCTTGCGATCCTGCTGGTGGACATGCCGTCGCTTGTTCCGGCGCTCTTGCAGATCGTGGTCACGGTCATGGCATATCCGCTTGTCGTTGCGGCGACGCACGGCACGATGGGCGTGCGCAAGGCGACCCCGCATGACCTTGGCAGCAGCGGAGTACGCACATGAAGCGGCCCCGCGTTGATACCGAGGCAAGCCAACGCCTGATCACCCGCCGCGCCGCCTTGCTGGGCAGTGTCCAGCTTGCCTTTGTCGGCGCATTGGGTGCGCGCATGCAGTACCTGCAGGTCGACCAGGCGGATCAGTTCCGTCTGCTGGCCGAGGAAAACCGGATCAACATCCGTTTGATTCCGCCGGAACGCGGCGAGGTCTTTGACCGCAACGGCTTGCCGCTGGCGCGCAATGTGCCAAGCTACCGGATCGTGATCGTGCGCGAGGACGCAGGCGACGTGGACGCGGTGCTGGACAGGCTGAGCCAGGTCATTGCCCTCGCCCCCGAAGAGCTGGACCGGGTCAAGGCGGAGATCAACCGCTCACCACCCTTCCTGCCTGTGACCGTGGCCGAAGAGGTCAGCTGGGACGACCTCAGCCGGGTCTCCGTCAACGCCCCTGCGCTGCCGGGCATCACCCCGGAGGTTGGGCTGAGCCGGGTCTACCCGCGCGGCTCGGACTTTGCCCATGTGCTGGGCTATGTCGGGCCGGTGAGCGATTACGACCTTGAGCGGATCGAGGACCCGGACCAGTTGTTGCGTATCCCCCGCTTCCAGATCGGCAAGGTGGGCGTCGAAGCCAAGATCGAAGAGAACCTGCGCGGCAAGGCGGGCGCGCGCCGGGTCGAGGTCAACGCTTCAGGCCGGATCATGCGCGAGCTGGACCGGCGCGAGGGTATTCCCGGATCCGACATCCAGCTGACGGTAAACGCCGAATTGCAAAGCTATGTGCAGGCACGCCTGTCCGAAGAAAGCGCAAGCGCTGTGGTGATGGATGTGGACACCGGCGACCTCGTCGCCATGAGCTCCGCGCCCACCTACGACCCCAACCTCTTTGTGCGCGGCATCTCCAGCCGGGATTACAACGCGCTGACCAGCAACAAGTACCGCCCGCTGGCATCCAAGACGGTGCAGGGCACCTACCCGCCCGGGTCGACGTTCAAGATGGTCGTTGCCATGGCTGCGCTCGAAGAGGGGCTGATTGGCCCCGATGAGACCGTGTATTGTCCCGGGTATCTCGAAGTGGCCGGCAGGCGGTTCCACTGCTGGAAACGCGCGGGCCACGGTTGGGTTGATCTGCAGAACTCCCTCAAACAGTCCTGCGATGTCTATTACTACGATCTGGCCGTGAAGGTGGGGATCGAAAAGATCAGCGCCATGGCCAACAGGTTCGGATTGGGCGAACGGCATGACGTGCCCATGTCGGCGGTCGCGCAGGGGCTGACACCGACCATGGACTGGAAGTCGCGGGCATATGGGCAAAGCTGGGTTGTGGGTGACACGGTCAATGCGTCGATTGGCCAGGGCTACATGCTGGCCTCGCCCTTGCAGCTTTGTGTCATGACCGCGCGGCTCGCATCGGGTCGGAGCGTGACACCGCGGCTGATCAAATCGGTGGACGGGATCGAACAGCCATCAGGGCGCGGCGTCGATCTGGGTGTGAACGAAAACAATCTGCGCAAGATGCGGCGCGCCATGTACGAAGTCGTCAACGACCGGCGCGGCACGGCCTATGGCAGCCGGATCATCGAAGATGCGATGCGGATGGCGGGCAAGAGCGTGTCGAACAGCGTCGGCATGGATGTGGCCATGTGGTTTCACCAGATGCTGGCGCGGATTGCGCTGGGGTTTGCACTGCTGCATCCGTTTCTCTATGGCGGCACGCCGTCCGGGGGCGCGCGGCCCTGGGACCCGACCCGCGCATTGACCGTCACCACGGATTTCACGGCGCTGGCCTCGGGTATCCTCGCATTTGCCCTGCTGCCCGCGCTGGTGATGTTTGCGGTGCACCGGGACAAGCTGGACTACAAATATGAAACCTGGCGGCTGATGCATGGTATTGGCGCGGTGGTGATCGCGCTCGCCCTGCTGCATCACGCGGTCTATGCCGGGCGCTATGGCGGGCATCCGGTCATGGTCTGGGTCTGGATCATCCTGACCGGGATCGCCGTTGCGTCGCTGGTTTATTTCTATCTTCTGGTGCCGATGCGGGCGCGGGGCAAACCGTGGCGCGTCACCTCGGTGACGCAACTGACCCCGAAACAGTGGGAGGTCGCCGTTGCGCCGCAAAAGGGGGCGCGACTGGAGTACAAGGCCGGTCAGTTCGCCTGGCTCAATATCGGGCACAGCGCCTTTTCCCTGCATGAAAACCCGTTCTCGATTGCCTCGGCCCCGGCCTCTGGCCCCGAGGTCACGTTTATGATCAAGGAATTGGGCGATTTCACCCGCACCATCGGTGAGATTGAACCCGGCACCCCCGCATATGTGGACGGCGCTTATGGCAACCTGTCGGTGGACGGGCGCAGCGAGCCCGGTGTGGCGCTGATTGCCGGGGGGATCGGGATTGCGCCGCTGATCGGCATTCTGCGGCAGATGCGATTGAGCGGCGATCCGCGCGAGGTCAGGATGATCTATGGCAACCGAAGCGAGGAGCAGATCACCTGTCGCGATGAATTGGCGGGGGAGGATGTGACCTATGTCCTCTCCGAGCCGCCCCCGGACTGGACCGGCGAAAGCGGCATGATCAGCCCGGCGCTTCTTGACCGGGTCTTTACGCCGGAGGAGATGCGCGACTGGGTCTTTGTAATGTGCGGCCCCGGTGCCATGATGGATATGGTCGAGGATCACTTGATCGCGCGCGGCACGCCCTCGGACCGCATCCTGTCGGAGCGTTTTCAGTATGACTGACCCGTTGCGGAACAAATCCTTGCGTCAGCGCCTGTCTCTTGGGCTTCGCGTGGTGGCGCTTGTGCTTTGCGCTCTCGTGCTGGCCTTTGCGCTGCGCTGAGGGGCGAGGGGCCGACCTGACCGGCCCGCTCGCCGTTGCATGAGCTGCCTTACCCGTTCATCAGCTGATCCGCATGGGCAA
>CAZRUV010000043.1:0-561 GCA_964603315.1 uncultured Rhodobacterales bacterium | reverse complement strand
ATCAGCCCACCGTCATTGGCAAATTTCGACGATGGCCGGAAACCATGCGCATGCCAATAGGTCGTCTTGTCGAGCCGCAGCAGCCGCGCAAAGACCGAGGCCACAATCGCCCCGCCCACGCCGGTCAGCTTGCCACCCCCGTGTTGTTCGGCCTCTTGCAGGCAGTAGAACCACAGCGGCGTGCGGGTGAACCCGGCTTTTGCCAGCACGGGATGCATCTCGACCTCGGGCGCGGGACGCCCCAGACCGTCGCGCAGGAACGCCGCCATCAACTCACCGCTTTGCAGCTGATAGGTATAGCGGTCGCGGATCATGTTGCGCAGGGGCAGGTTGCGGCTTTGCTCCAGCGTCAGCGTGTGGTCGATCTCTTTCAGATGCACGCGGTCATGGATAAAGGGCAGGTTGGTCAGCGGCAGGCCCAGCGTGGTGCCGACGGGCCGGGCGCGTTGTGCCGCTTTGCCGTCATAGTCAAAGAACATGCTCAGTTTGATGGTATCTTTGGCGCGTTTGCCAAAGCCGAGCAGCTTTTCCATCGAGACCTGACCTGTCTTGGGAACCATC
>CAZRUV010000042.1:0-25672 GCA_964603315.1 uncultured Rhodobacterales bacterium | reverse complement strand
GGCCGGTGTTGTTAACAAGCGCAATGAATGGTTTGAAGCGGGTCTACAAGACTGGGATATCTCGCGTGATGCCCCGTACTTCGGTTTCGAGATCCCGGACGCACCTGGCTAGTACTTTTATGTCTGGTTGGATGCGCCGATAGAATACATCGCCTGCGCCGGCGAGTGGTCCGAGGCACAGGGCGGTGCGGACTGGGAGCGCTGGTGGCGCACCGACAAGGGCGCGGATGATGTGCGCTATACGCAGTTCATGGGCAAAGACAACGTGCCGTTCCACACGCTGAGTTTTCCGGCCACGCTGCTGGGCTCGGGCGAGCCGTGGAAGATGGTCGATCACCTGAAATCGTTCAACTATCTGAATTACGACGGCGGCCAGTTCTCGACCAGTCAGGGGCGCGGGATCTTCATGGATCAGGCACTCGAGATTCTGCCCGCGGATTACTGGCGGTGGTGGCTGCTGTCCAATTGCCCCGAAACCTCGGACAGCGAATTCACCTGGGACCTGTTCCAGCAAGGCGTGAACAAGGATCTTGCGGACGTGTTGGGCAACTTCGTGAGCCGCGTCACCAAGTTTTGCCGGTCGAAATTCGGGGAAACCGTGCCTGCGGGCGGTCACTACGGACCTTTGGAAGATGCCCTGATCGCGGAACTGGACACACGGATTCGCGCCTACACCACACACATGGACAATATGGAGGTTCGCAAGTCGGCGCAGGAACTCCGCGCGATCTGGGTTGCCGGCAACGAGTATCTGCAAAACGCGGCACCCTGGGCCACGATCAAGGAAGATGAGGCGCAAGCCGCAGCACAGATCCGTATCGGTCTGAACCTAATCGCGCTGTATGCCACGCTCTCCGCACCTTTCCTGCCGGACACGGCAGAGATCTTGGGCAAAACCTTGAATGTACCGGTCACCGGCTGGCCGACCAGCGCGGCTGATGCACTCGCGACACTGGACGCAGGCCATGCATTTACCGTGCCGGACAATCTCTTTGCCAAGATTGACGACGATGCCCGATCCAAATGGGAGAACCAGTTCTCCGGCGGAGAATGACCGCACTGGTGTCTTGCGCTCATCTATCAATGACGATGTCTTTGACGGCTCTCGGTCATACCAATGGATCAGTCATTTACGCCAGCTGGCGCAAAAAGCCATCCCGCAGGCGGGCATTCCTGATTGGCGGTGGAGAACGGTGCCTATAGCTCATCCAATTTGGATAGAGCGGTGGATAGACGGGCTTTCGCAATGTGCGCAGGGCAAGCGGAGGCTGCACGACGCACCAACGATACATGGCAGGCAGCCAACCGGTTTTCGAAACCTGTCGAGCCATGCCGGTCCTTGCACGGCTCAAAATTCTTCCCAACCGGTTGTGTCAAGTTCCACGTCGTCCTGCAACGCGAGCGCCGCAGACCCGGCAACCTTGGCGGCCTCGACGGCGACCGGTTTGGGGGCTGTTGCAGCCGACCGGTCACTCGGAGGAACATCACCCAATGAAAAACGGGCAACGGCCGCGTTCAACGCATCAGCCTCTGACATCAGAGCGTGGCTGGCTGCGGTTGTTTCTTCAAACATGGCTGCATTTTGTTGCGTGACCTGATCCAGTTCGTTCATGGCCACATTGATTTCGTTCAGGCCCAAAGACTGTTGGCGCGCCGAAACGGCGATTTCGGCGACCCGAGACGAGATGTCAGATACCGACTTCACGATGGATGCGAGGGCGGTGCCGGTCTGATCGACCAATTCGACACCCTGCTGTACCTGCTCACTCGAATTGGAGATCAGGGTGTTGATCTCGCGCGCGGCTTCGGACGAACGCTGCGCCAGGGCGCGGACCTCCGTGGCCACGACCGCAAACCCGCGCCCGGCCTCGCCCGCACGCGCCGCTTCGACGCCTGCGTTCAACGCCAACAGGTTTGTCTGGAATGCAATATCGTCAATCACCGACGTAATCTTGGAGATCTCGAGCGACGAGTTCTTGATCCCGTCCATGGCCGTCACTGTTTTGCGCGCGATCTCACCCCCTTGCTCTGCATTGGCTTGGGCGTTTTCGGACATCTGGCTGGCCGCATCCGCACCTTCGGCTGCAGACTGAACCGACGTCGTCAACTCATCCAATGCAGTCGCCGTTTCTTCCAGCGTCGCGGCCTGCTTTTCCGTGCGACGAGACAGATCGTCCGCGGCACTCGTGATTTCGCTGGTTTCACTGCGGATCGAGGTCACGTTTTGCGTCACTGCTCCAACCGCGTTGCGCAGACCATTTACGGCTGAATTGAAATCAACCCGTAGCGCTTCATAGTCGGCTGGAAAACTGCTTGCGATTTCGACGGTCAAATCGCCGGCCGACAAACCTTGCAGGCCAGCGCCAAGAGCATCCACTACCTGCTTTTGTTCAACGGCGGTTTTTTCCTGCAATTCCTGTGCCTTGCGGATCTTGGTCTCTGACGCGGTCACATCCGACGCCAGCAGCACGACACGTTCAATCGTGTCATTTTCCGCCCGGACAGGAATGAATCCGCCATCGATCACCCGCCCCGCGCCGGTGCGGGTTTCAACGTCAAATCGGCCGTGCAGCGGCTGTTCACTGCACAACCCGACGCTGATGTCATCAAAACTGTGAACGCCCGACTGCTCCGCGGCAAAGAGGGTATTGATACTTGCGGTGTCAAAATCCGCGTCACTGTAGTCAAGTTTTTCCCTGGCCAGCGCGTTCATGCCAGTCACCTGACCCTTGAGGTCGAACTCGATCCGCAACTGGGTCAGGTCGATCCCGCCCAGAATTGCGGCGTTGCTGTGCGCCTCCGTGCGATCACTCCACTCAACGACGGCGCCGATCGTTTTTCCGTTCTGGTCTTTGGCGCGGTTGATCTTGATCCGAATGTGACGGTCACCGATTCTCGCCGTCACGGCACATGGGTCGGGCAGTTGATCCGCCTTGCGACACGCGCCAATGGCCGCTGCGACGTCTTCTTGCGCGCCCAGTTGCGCACCTTCAATCTGCGTTTCCGGCAACTCTGGCCACGTTTCCGCCAAATCGCTCCAGACTGTACCCAACAGTTCTTTGCAGGCCGGATTCGCGTATTGAATGGTCAGGGTCTCGTCCACCATCATCATCGGAGCGCTCGACGCTTCATACGCGGCGCTTTTAAATGCGACCTCGAGTTCTGTCGCTTGTGCTGCGGCCAGCGTATTCCGGAACGCGTTCAGTTGTTCCGCCATCTGACCTATTTCGTCGCTGCGCCCGACGCCGGGAATGTCGATATCGTAGTCCTTTGCGGCGACGCGTTGCATTGCCTCACCAAGCGCGCCGAGCGGCCGCGACATCGCGTACCACAGGAACAAGGACATCAGACTAAGCGCGACTGCCAGAATCCCGAAACCGATAATGACCTGATCGGTCAGTCTGGCATAAAAGGCATTCAGCTTCTGCGCATCCGTCCACTTGGTGATCACGACGCCGACGACTGCGGCACCCTCGCCAAAGAACGACGGCGACACCACGGTCAGCCCGTCCTCGGACATGGTCCGCTCACCGGTTTGCAGGACACGGTCCACCATCTGCTGAACGCTTGCGTCCACGTCGCCAAGATTTTCGGATGCAAAAAGCGTCGTTCCGGTTTCGGAAATCACCCGCGCGCCCAGCACGTTATCGCCGGCCGTTTCCAGAGTGCCGCGCGTAATATCATTGATGGCCGTTTCATTGCCGAATTTGATCGAACCACCCATTTGCAGCGCGAGAAGTTCCGTCACATCCACGGCACGCTCCGATAAGGATGCCCGCACCTGCTTGTTTGACGCGATGCCATCCTTTGTCTGGATCGCGGAAACCACAAGTATTGCGGCCAGACCTGCAATGAGCGTGACCTTTACCAACAGGCTGCCCATTTTGAACTTTGTACGGACCGCTCCCGAAAAAACGTTCATGCTGTAACCTTCAGTTTCACAAAATTGCACCTCGCCACGACCGGACGGTGCCTCGCGCACTGACATACGCATGCAGTCTTACTTCCAGATTAATTGCGGCAATCCAAAGGTCCTTCCGCCAGAGACTATTGGGGCGCCTCGGCGCGGGTTGTCTGTCATAGCCGGGTCACGCTCACGGGTCTGGCGATTTACGCGCTCATCTTCAGCAGGACGCGGAACCTCAGGATCAGGGCGCTAAAAACTGCCCAGCCCTTGACCGACGAAAAACAGCACGCCCCCGATCAGTGCGCCCAGGACGGCACCGTTGATGCGGATAAACTGCAGGTCCGGACCGATTTCCTGTTCGAAACGGTCGGACAATTCTTCCGCCTCCCAACCATCAATGACATCCGCCACATAAGCGCCAAGCGGGTCGCGCAACTCGGCGATGGCGGTTTCTGCGGTCGCCGCAATCTGGCGTTCGAACTTTTGCAAGGTGGCATCATCGGAAAGGAGCTTTTGCGCAAATCCCTGAATCGCTTGCGCAATTGCTGCCTCGGCCTCTTCCCGGTCCTGGTCGAGCCCATGCGACAGACGCGCACGGATAAGCGTGAGCGTGGCATCAACCGCTTCGTCAAAGCTCTCCGATTCCGTGAATTGCGCCTTGCCTTCATGGATGGCGCGGTCCAGCGCGCCGTTCTCGTGCAGGGTGGTCAGAAACCCGGCAAGCCCCGCCTCAAAGTCTTTGCGCAGGGCGCTGTCACGATCCCGCAGATCGGAGATGACATTCAGAACGCCGTCCACGAGAACCGTGGACACGCCCTTGTCGACACGGGATGCCACCCACCAGCGACTGTTGTCTTGCACCAGCTCCAGCACCCTGTCGCGATTGGCATCCAGTGCCGTCCTGATCTGCCCGAGCATGTCATCCAGCATCGGCCCGTGCATGGCGTTTTCCAAAACCGGCCCGATCGCCCGGGACAGGCCGCGCGTGGCCGTGTCGCTGGCCACAGCGTCACGCAAGGCGCGTCGCAATCCGGAATTCAGCGGCGTTCCGGCATCGTCGGCGCGGACTGCAAGGGAAATCGCCTGCGTCAAAGGCCCGGCCACCAGTTGCGCATTGGCCGCAACCTGCAGCCATTCCGCCGCACGCCGTGCAGGGGCCAGTGCGGCCACGCGCGCCGCAACATAAGACGGTTCGAGAAAATGGCTCTTGAAGAACAGACCCACACTTTGGGCCGCCCGTGCCTTGTTGCGCGGCAGCAACGCGGTGTGTGGGATCGGAATGCCAAGCGGGTGCCGAAAGAGTGCGGACACCGCAAACCAGTCCGCCAACCCGCCAATCATGCCCGCCTCGGCCATGTGCCGGATCAGCCGCAGCCAGCCAGGCGTGTCGGCGGGAAGAAAGGTCGCCAGATACACCAGAACCAGCGCGATCAAGACCGTGCTGGCCCAGCGTCGGGTCTGACGCAACCGGTCCGCCTTGGCCTGTTCCTCAGGCAGTGGCGCTGCGCGCATCGGGAAACTCCACAGCGTCCGCGACAACGCCGTCATGGACAAAGGCTTCGATCCGCTGCGCGGTTTCTTCCGGTTTGGACAGGATGAAGAGATGGCCGCAATCCATCACCACCATCCGCGCATCGGGCAAACGCTTCATCAGGATCTTGCCGTTCACGACGGGGATCAGCGGATCGTCCCCGCCCATGAGCAGCAGCGTGGGCAGTTCAATCTGCGGCAACCAGAGCCAGCTGGTCCATCCCGCTCCGCAGAGCAGTTGATAGAGGTACCCGCGCGTGTCCCCCGCCTTGAGCGATCCGGCGTGCATGTTCAGGATTTCGCGGTTCATGCGCAGCTGGCCGCCGTAGATGTCCGGGCCGATGTTCATCATATGCTCGGGATCAAGATAGCGCTTGGGCGTCGCCATCTTGCGCAGGACTTGCACGTTGCCGGGGATCATCACCATGCCCGCTGACGTGGCGCACAGGGTCAAGGACAGGCAACGGTCCTGATAGTCATAGGCAAACTGTTGCGCCGCCGCCCCGCCCCAGGACACGCCGGCCACGTCAACCGCGCCCACCTGCAAACGGTCAAGCAGCCGCGCCGTCATCCGGCTGAGCCACGCGAAACGGTACGGGATGAGCGGCGTGGGCGAACCGCCGACACCGGGCACGTCAAAGGTCAGGATGCGCGTCCGCTCAAAGAATTGCGCAACGGGTGCGACGGCTTCGAGACTGGCGCCAATGCCATTGAAAACCAGCAACGTGCGCGGGGCATCCTCGGGGCCAAAGAACGCATAGCGTATCTTCTGCCCCATGATGGTGACGTGATCCGTGATCACCTCGTCATTTGCAGTTGCTGTCACCCGTGCGGTCCTTCCTACACTTTGGCTTTGACGTGGACATATGTCCCCGGCGCGTCTTCCTGCGCCTTGTACTTGCGCGATCCGAACGACTTCGGCGCCTTGATCCGTTCGCCGGAGCGCGCATTCATCCAGTGCATCCAGTGCGGCCACCAGCTGCCCTTGTTCTGCTGGGCACCTTCCAGAAACGCCTCGGGCGTGTCGTGGTCTCCGTCATTGGTCAGGAACCTGGCGCGCGGATTGCCCGGCGGGTTGATCAGTGACTGGATATGCCCGGCCTGACTGAGCACAAATTCGGACTGACCGCCAAAGGCGTGGTAGGACAGATAGCACCCATCCCAGGGCGTGATATGGTCGGTCTCACCGCCCACGATGAATGTGTCGCATGTCACGTCCTTGAGCGACAGCTTGTGGCCGTCAATCTTCCACCCGGCATCGCCGGACAAGCCACCACGTTGCAAGAGCTCAATCAGATCGCCGTGCAATGCCGCGGGAAGGTTCGTCGTGTCGGCGTTCCAGAACAGGATGTCAAAGGCCGGTGGATCGTTCCCGATCAGATAGTTGTTCACCCAATAGGCCCAGATCAGATCATTGGGCCGCAACCAGGCAAAGGTCCGTTCGAGGTCCTTGCCTTCCAGCACACCCTTGCGCCCGGAAAAGGCGCGCGCCAGTTCCAGTGTCTCGAGGTTGGCAAAAAGACCCATGGTCGTGTTCTTGCCGCCGTCCACGTCAAGGATCGCCACGAGACAAGTGAACGTGTTCGCCCGCGCCTTATCACCACGTGCGGACCAAAGGGCCAAAAGCATCGCGGCCGTGATCCCGCCCGAGCAGGCGCCGATGACGTTGAGACTGTCCGACTTCGCGATGTCGCAGGCAACCTCGGACGCGCGATCCAGCGCCTCAACATAGGAGTTCAGGCCCCAGTCAGCCTCTTTCGCGGTCGGGTTGCGCCAACTGACGATAAAGACCTGATGGCCCAGCGTCGTCAGGTATTCGATGACCGACCGGTTGGGCGCGAGATCCCAGACGTAGAACTTGTTGATCTGCGGCGGCACGATGAAGATTGGCGTTTTGTAGACCGTGTCTGTCTTGGGCAGATATTGCAGCAATTCCAGGTGGTCTTCGCGGTAGACCACCTTGCCCTCGGACAGCGCGAGGTTCTTGCCGACCTCGAACTTGGATTTGTCGACCATCGACGGCAGGCCGTTGTTGTTCTGCATGTCGCCGATGAATTGCTTGAGGCCCTTGGCAAGGTTCTGCCCGCCATATTCCAGCGTCGTCTTCATCGCCGTGGGGTTGCCGAGCAACGTGTTGGTCGGCGCCATCGTGTCGGTCACGATGCCGGTCAGCAATTTGGCCCGCAACGTGTCGCGATCCGACAGCGACAGACCGTCCACCCAGGCTTCGATCCCGCGGCACCATGTCAGATAGCTTTGCATCATGATGCGGTAGGCCGGGTTCGTCATCCAGACCGGGTCGCGCCAGCGCTTGTCCCCCTTGGCCGGTCCCACGGTCGACTTGCCGGTGGCCGAGCGGATCACCTCCTGCCCCAGCTTGAGGCTTTCGCTGGCCGCCACATGCGGTGCCATCAGCGCCTTGCCGTAAAATCCCATCATCGCCTTGGCGAGATCGGCCGCCGTCTCGAGCGAGGCCTTGTCGTCGCGGTTTCTGGACATTTGCGTTCCTCCCGGCCGTCAGGTGACGATCATAGCAAGAATTTCGGCAACCACAGCCGGTTTCGACATCCCCACGATCGTGGTTGTCGCCTCAACCCGCACCAACAGCCTGTCCGACCCCTTCTCTTCGACGCCGACGAGCTTGAACGTGTTGACGACTTTGCTGTCGACCAGAACCGGTGCCAAAAACCGGACCTTGTCTGTGCCGTAGTTCAGCACGCCCTTGGCATCCTTGGGGACAAGGCCGATGTCGCCGATGGACCCGGCCAGCATGGACAGCACGAGAAAGCCATGCGCAACGGTGTTGCCGAAGGGGCTGTGTTTCTTGGCCATCTCGGGGTGAATGTGGATCCACTGATGATCGCCGGTGCAATCGGCAAAGGTGTTGATCCGGATCTGGTTGATCTCGGCCTCTTACGACGTCGTCCATTCATGGCCGATGAAATCCTTCATCGTGGCGCAGGTATATCCTTTGGGTGCAGGCATAAAGTGTCTCCTCCAATCACGTCCGACGCGCGGTCCGCGTCTGAATGCCTTTGATCCAGAACGCGGGTCGCGTTGTTGCCGTCCGTTCAATGCGCGGCAGGTCATGTCGTCGCCATCCTGCAGCATCGGCGATCCCGCCGCGCCACGGACGACGTGAGCGGGTGCGCGGGTGGCCGCCACGACGATGGGCAGCGGCCACGCTATTTTTCAGCTTTTCAACCGATTAGACGGTTCAGGCGGTCCGCTGACCGTCCAGAAGCTGGATCACCGGCTTCATGGTTTCCTCGGCCTGTACGCGGGCCACGTCGATGAACTCCTTGCCGTGTGTGGCGGAGGTTTCGATGCGGCTTTGCAGGTAAGCGGCTTGCAGGCCGGCCACTTCGCTCAGGCACTTGGCACGCATGGTCTTTTGAACATGCTCTGTGGTTTCGCCGTAGAATTCCTTGCCGAAGCCGAACAGGGTTTTGCCCAGCACGTTGATGCCGGAATAGTAGGCCTTGCTGAAATCAACCGCGACACCAGCCGCCTGGCCGACTGTGCCGCGCACGGTGTCCAAACGCTCGGTCACTTGCTCGCGGACGGCGGAGGTACGCTCGGTCACGCTGTCCTGCAATGTGCCCAATGCCGATTTCTTGGTTTTGGCTGCGGTTTCCGCCTTGGCGGTGTTCTTTGCTGTTGCCATGTTCGTGTCTCCTTCGATGGCTTTCTATCCAGATCTTCAAGAGTCGCGCTCTGAAGTTGACGTGAACGTAAGCTTGAGCGCGCACAAATTCAAGGGAATTTGCCGCGATGCAGCATCGCCGCGAAAATCGGCCAATTATCTGTGTTAATTAACTTTTATTAAGTGTTCCAAAATGGAATCCGAAATGACGTTCCGTCATTTCGCATGCGCAGCATACGATAAAATTACCGCGATCGCTGAAAAGACCGCGTCCGCGCCGTTAAAGCGCCGGGCCGGGAGCGATCCTGCCTGCGTTCCGACCACGGGCACCGGAGTGTTACCTGCACCCTCCGATACCCGATGTTGTCACGCGGCTATTTGAGCAAGGCCTGCGCAGCCGCGGCCCCAAGCGGTTCCGACCGTGCGCAGGTGCTGGACAGCGGCACCATTGCGCCCTTCTCGCCCGCGTCCAGAACTGCCGTCATGATATCGACAACGTGCAAGGCCAGTTCGAGAGAGCAGCGATGGGCGCGCCCGTCCTGCAACGCCGCCGCCATGTCGGCGAGCCCGGCCATGCGGTAATTCGCCTTGGGGTCACTCTCGGTATCCTGATTTGGCACGCCAAACGGATGCGTGTCGGTGTCGAGCACCGTTTTCGCACCCGCTGCGTCCTCAAGCTCGACCTGGCCCGAAAACCAGTTGGGGTCCGGCAGGAACATGCTGCCCTTGGTCCCGTAGAGTTCCATGTGGCCATGCCGGTGCGCCCACACGTCCCAGGACGTGGAAAGGGTAACAGCCGCCCCGCTTGCGAAATCCAGCAGCGCGTGGATGTTGGTGGGGGTCTCAACCGGGATTTCCTCGCCTTTGCGGGGTTCCGACAGGATCGTGCGCGTCGGCGACGGCGTGGTTGTCAACGCCGCCACACGGGTCACCGGGCCCAGCAATTGCACCAGATTGGTGACATAGTAGGGCCCGATATCCAGCATCGGCCCGGCCCCGGGTTGGAAAAAGAAATCCGGGTTCGGGTGCCAGTGCTCCATCCCGTGGTTCATCACATGGGCCGTGCCCGCCACCACATCGCCGATGTGCCCTGCATCTATCGCTGCCCGCGCGGCCTGATGTGCGCCGCCCAGAAACGTGTCGGGCGCAGAGCCGACCCGCAGGCCCTTTTCCGAGGCCAGGGCGCGCAATTCCGCCCCCTGTTGCTGTGTCAGCACGATGGGTTTTTCCGAATAGGCATGCTTGCCCGCCTGAAGAATGGCGCGCGTGACATCGAAATGTGCCGCCGGAATGGTCAGGTTCACGACGATATCAATATCGTCCGCGCCCAGCAGATCCTCGACCGAATGCGCGCGCACGTCGAAGGCCGCGGCCTGCGCCTGTGCCGCCGCAGGGTTCATATCCGCAACCGCCCGCACTTCGAGCCCTTTGAAAAGCGGCGCGAGCCTGAGATACGCCGTCGAGATGTTGCCGCAGCCAATGATGCCAATGCCAAGCATGTCGGCCTCCTTCAGAAACTTTGGGCCGCATCAAATGCGCGTTGCGCAAAACGGCGGTGATCGTTTGGATTGTCGTGTTCCGCGATGAAACTGCGGGTGCCAGCCAGTCTTAGCGCAGCCATCAGGCCGGGCCAATCCATGGTGCCATGTCCCACATCGGCCCACCCGTCTTCGTCCGTTGCCTCGCCTTCAGGTGCGATATCCTTGAGGTGTGCAATTGCGATGCGGCTGCCGTATTGCGCGATGGGTGCAAAAGGGTCCCGACCTGCACGCACCGCCCAGGCCACGTCGTATTCAAAGAGCAGCGAAGGTGCTGCGTCAAGGATGAGGTCGATGGGCAATGTTCCATCGTCGAGCGGCACATATTCGAAGTCATGATTGTGATAGGCCAGATTGCAGCCTGCATCGTTCAGCCGGTTCGCGACGGCGGCAAGCCGTGCACCAAAGGCGCGCCACCCGTCCGCATCTGTCGGGCGATCATCCGGCATGATGAACGGAACAACCACCGTCTCGATCCCGAACCGTTTGGCAAGTTCGATGACGGTGTCGGGCGCGCCTTCGCACAGGTCGAGCCCTATATGGCAACTCGGCATCGTGAGGCCCGTCGCCCGCAGGCCGGCTTCCAGTGCATCCATCGCTTCCGCATCGGTCACAAGTGCCCCGTAGCCCTCGACATGCGCATAGCCGATGTCGGCCAGCATCCTGAGCGTGTCACCAAGGGGCGGATAGTTGCGCGAGCTGTAAAGCTGGTAGGACATGGTGGTCATGTTTGGGCCCTTTCAGGTTCATGTGTTGCCGAATAGAGGTCGCGCAGCGTGAACTGCGGCGTCTGGCTCGGATCGACGGGGTCAAAGCGCACCGTTATCGGGCGCCCTGGCAAGAGATGGAAGCCGTTGTCGCTGAACCGTCCCGCCACGTCCGCTTCGATTGCCACAAAAAGCGCGAAGTGTTCGGTGCTGAGCGACAGGGTGACGTGATCCGGGCCGCGGTCCGTCTCAACGCGGATTTGCGGGTCAGGAAGGGGGTAGGCCTTGTAAGGGCGTGGCGCGAAATGATCGCTGTGCCGTGTGTCCCCAGCCGTCCAGTCAAAAAGGACAATCCCGTCATCGCCAATCGCACCAACGGGGATCAAGGGGCCATCGACGGCGCGGTCTGCAGGTGCGGTCACCGTGACCTTGTCCAGTGCGCGCACTGTGCCGTCGGGCCGTGCAACGCCAACCTCAATCGCAACCGTCACATCCGAAAGACCATCATTCACGACACGCAAGGCCACCCCGTCGGGCTGCGGTATGGCGACGACGACCACCGGTGCATAGAAACGCCGCGCCGCATGGTGCAACAGTTTCCATCCGCCGCCGTGATCAAGGCTCGACCACGAACAAACCGGCCACGTGTCGTTGAGCTGCCAGTAGAGCGTGCCCATGCAATGCGGCTTGAGACTGCGCCAATGGGTGACTGCCGTCTTGATCGCGAGCGCCTGCTGCACCTGACTGAGATAGACAAAGTTCTCGAACCCGGCCGGAAAGCGGAAATAGCGGTACATCGTCTCGGCGATCCGTGCATTGCCGCCCGCATTCTTCTGATGGCTCTCCATCACCGGCGACGAGATGTTGCAGTCGGACGGTTCCGCAAACCGTCGAATGACATCCACCGAAGGATAGGATTGAAAGCCGAACTCGGAACAGAAACGCGGCGCGACATCGCGG
Source organism: uncultured Rhodobacterales bacterium (assembly GCA_964603315.1). GTDB lineage: Bacteria > Pseudomonadota > Alphaproteobacteria > Rhodobacterales > Rhodobacteraceae > Tateyamaria. The sequence continues at coordinate 13,384 of CAZRUV010000042.1, read as the reverse complement.
TAGTGGTCAAAATCGCGCCCCTCATGCCAGACGGACCAGAAATGCATGTCGCCCGAACTGTCGTCATGCCAGGCGTCACCGAAATTCAAAGGGCCTGCCGAGGGGCTTGAGGGCCACCAGAGCGCGTCCGGCGCGGTGTCCTTCAGCGCGGTTTCAATCGTCCGGTTCAAGCGATCATAGGCAACGAGGTATCGGTCACGGTCGCGGCGGCTTTCCTCATACCAGTTCAGCGCGCCCACCAGTTCGTTGTCCCCACACCAGAGCGCAACACACGCATGATGGTTGAGCCGCGTGACCTGTTCGCGCACTTCTTCTGCGACGTTTTTCAGGAAACCCTCGGTCGCGGGATAAAGGTGACAGGCGAACATGAAATCATGCCAGACCAGCAGGCCCAGTTCATCGCACATGTCATAAAACCAGTCAGGCTCGTACCGTCCCCCACCCCACAGACGGATCATGTTCATATGCGCTTCGACCGCAGAGCCCAGCAACGCGCGACACACATCCTGGGTGATGTCTCCGGGCAGCGCGTCCGCGGGGATCCAGTTTGCACCCTTCATGAACACCGGATGTCCGTTGACGTGAATTGCAAAGCCTGCGCCGGCATCATCCGGCCGGGTCACAAGCTGAATGTCCCGCAGCCCGATGCGCCGCGTTGCGCGCGTGTCGCCTGTCGCAATCGCCAGCACATGCAGCACCTGCGCCCCGAGCCCGGAGGGCCACCAGAGCTCTGGCGCAGACAGGCGCAGTTTCAGCGACGCGCCACCGAATGTGACCTGCCCCGTCGTCTCAACGCCACACAAGGATACCCGGATCTCCTGCCCGTCAGCCACGCCGTCGGTTTGCACGTCAACGGTGACCGTGACGCCCTGCGTGTCATGCGCCTGTGCGACGATCACACCCGTGATGGACGGCCCGTGGGGTTCGAGACAGATATCGCCGTAAATCCCGAACGGCGCCAATGCGATGTTCCAGTCCCAGCCAAAGTCGCATTCCGGTTTGCGCAACAGGTTGCCGTGCGGAATGGGGCAATTGTCGGTCTGAAACGGCACCGGATAGGGTTGGCGTGCCGCGCGTGCGCGCGCCTCGGCCGGTGCCGAGCGAAATCGCAGCGCGATGGTGTTTTCACCGACTTCCAGCACATTCGACACATCGACGCGGTGCGTTCGAAACGCGCTATCGGCATGATAAACCGCCTGCCCGTTCAGGGACACGTCCACGACCGTGTCCAGCATCGACATCACCAGCGTCATCGCGCGATCACGCACCTCGAAGGTACGGGTCAGGACCCAGTCGCGTTCCGCAATCCAGCGCAAATCGTATTCGTTCCGCCGCCAGTACGGATCGGGGATCGTGCCCGCATCGCGCAACGCACTGATCGCATCGCCCGGCACAGCCATCGGCACCGCATATTGCCCACTGTCATCTGACAGGAGCCAGTGGCCGCTCAGGTCCAGCATCCTGTTCAGAGCCTCTCCTCGGACGCCTTGTCAAAGAGCGAGGCGTGTGCCGGATCGAATCCGATGTGGATCGTATCGCCAGATGACACCCGCGCCTGACCATCCATACGGATGCGCACAGGGACGCCTGCCAATGACGCCCAGGCCAGCGTGTCGGACCCCATCGGTTCGACGATGTCGATGGTCGCCTCTGCGGTCACGGGCAGGTCCTTGGCGGCGTCTCCGGACAGGATATGTTCCGGCCGGATGCCCAGCCACGCCGGACCGTCCACAACTGCGCCCTGAAAGTCATACCCGGCGAGCGAGAAAACCTCTTGCCCCGTGCGAAACGCGCCGCCCTCGACCACGCCTTCGAAAAAGTTGATCTCGGGGCTGCCGATGAACCCGGCGACATATTTGTTTCGCGGGCGATTGTAGATTTCCGTGGGGCTGTCCAGTTGCTGGATGATGCCGCCCTTCATGATGGCGATACGGTCGGCCAGTGTCATCGCCTCGACCTGATCATGGGTGACGTAGATCATGGTGTTTTTCAGACTGTGGTGCAGACGCTTGATTTCGACACGCAAGTCGGCGCGCAGCTTGGCGTCAAGGTTCGACAACGGTTCGTCAAACAGAAACACGTCCACATCGCGCACCAAGGCGCGGCCAATGGCCACCCGCTGACGCTGGCCGCCCGAAAGTGCGGCGGGTTTGCGGTGCAAGAGCGGCTCGATCTGCAGGATTTCCGCCGCCCGCGCCACGCGCTCCTTGATCTCGGCCTTGGGCATGCGCGCATTCTTGAGGCCAAAGGATAGGTTCCCTTCGACCGTCATCTGCGGGTAAAGCGCATAGGACTGAAACACCATGCCGATGCCCCGGCCTGACGGTTCCTCCCATGTGACATTGCGGTCATTGATGTGGATTTCACCATCCGTTGGATCAAGCAGCCCGGCGATGCAGTTGAGCAACGTGGATTTCCCGCAGCCCGACGCCCCCAACAGCACCAGAAACTCGCCCTCGGGGATATCGATGTTGAGGTTGTCCAGCACGGTCAGGGAACCGAATTTGAGCGTAAGGTCTTTGACAAGAACAGAAGTCATGGGTCAGCCTTTCACCGCGCCTGCGGCGATGCCCCGGACAAAGAGCTTGCCGGATGCGAAGTAGATGATGAGGGGGACAAGACCGGTCAGCAGCGTGGCGGCCATATTGACATTGTATTCCTTGATGCCCTGCACCGAGTTGACGATGTTGTTGAGCTGCACCGTCATCGGGTAATCGGCGGGCTTCGTGTAGATCACACCAAAGAGGAAGTCGTTCCAGATGCCCGTGACCTGCAGGATGATCGCGACCACGAATATGGGCAGCGCCATCGGCAGCATGATGCGGAAATAGATGCCCCAGAACCCTGCCCCGTCCACCCGCGCGGCCTTGAACAGCTCTTCGGGCACCGAGGTGAAGTAGTTGCGAAACAGCAGTGTCAGGATCGGCATGCCGAACACGGTGTGCACCAGCACAAGGCCCCAGATATTTCCATAAAGGCCCAATTCACGCAGGATGATCACCAGCGGATACAGCATGACCTGATACGGGATGAACGCGCCCACGATGAGGATGGTGAAAAACACCTCCGACCCTTTGAATTTCCAGTTCGCCAACGCGTAGCCGTTGATGGAGGCAATCGCGATGGACAGCACGACAGAGGGGATCAGGATCTGGACCGAGTTCCAGAAACCGCGGCTCAGCCCCTCGCAGTTGATGCCCGTGCAGGCTTCTGCCCATGCCTTGACCCATGGTTGGTACGTGATCTCGACAGGGGGCGAAAAGATGTTGCCCAGACGGATTTCCGGCATGCCCTTGAGCGACGTGACAATCATCACGTAGAGCGGCAGCGCATAATAGAGGGCCACCACGATGAGCGTGCCGTAGAGCATGATGTTCGTGCGGGAAAACCGCGGACGGGGTTTCGGGCCGCGCGGGGTGATTGCGTCAGCCACGTTTCTTCCCTCCGAATTCAAGGTAGGCCCAGGGGATCAGAATGACGATCACGCTGACCAGCATCATGGTCGAGGCCGCAAACCCCTGTGCGAGGTTCTGCGCGCGGAACATGTAGTTGATCACGTATTTCGCAGGCACCTCGGACGCGATGCCGGGGCCGCCATTTGTCTGAGCCACAACAAGATCGTAGATCTTGATGATGCCCGAGGCGATCAGAACGAGCGCTGTCACAAAGACGGGGCGCATCATGGGGATGATGACGCGGACATAGGTCTTGATCGTGCCGATGCCGTCCACACGCGCCGCTTTCCAGATGTCTTCGTCGATGCCGCGCAGACCGGCAAGCATGATCACCATGATCAGCCCCGTGCCCTGCCAGAGACCGGCGATGAGAATGCCGTAGATCACGATGTCGGGATCATTGAGCGGGTTGAAGGTAAAGCTCTCCCACCCCATCGACCGCACGACGTTCTGGATGCCCAGATCAGGATTGAGGATCCATTGCCACGCAAGGCCGGTGACGACGAAACTCAGCGCGAAGGGATAAAGGAAGATGGTGCGAAAGACGTTCTCGCCCCTGATCTTCCGGTCGAGCAGCGCCGCCAGTGTAAAGCCGATGGCCAGGGTGAAGATCATCGAGAAAAAGCCATAGACGGCGAGGTTTTCGATCGAGATCAGCCAGCGCCGCGTGCCCCACAAGCGCTCGTACTGATCGAGGCCGACAAAGTTCAGCTTGGGCAGCAGCTTTGACGACGTAAAGGAATAGACCACCGTCCACGCCGTGCCGCCCACAAAGACCACGAGCGCTGTGAGCACCATGGGCACGGATGCGATCTTGGCCGACAGGTTTCGAAACAGGCTCGACGGCCTGCGGGTTTGACTGGAATTGGACATGACCCACCCGTTTGCATGTCGTTGCGCGCCTGCCCGGCGCCGTTGGGGAGGCACCAGGCAGACGACTGGGAGTCGCGCCCTATTCGGCGGACGCGATAATGTCGACGTAACGCGCCTGCGCGTCAGCGGCCGACAGGTCGGATGTCCAGAACTCGGCCATCAGGTCCTCGATCTGCGTTTGCGTGTCCGCTGTCAGGTTCATGTCACCCGAAGGCAGCACATTGCCAGCCGCCAGGATATCGAGACCTTTCTTCATGCAGTCATTTGCAGCCGACAGGTCGATGTCACCGCGTACGGGCAACGAGCCTTTCTTGAGGTTGAAGGCGACCTGCACCTCCGGCGAAATCAGCGTCGAGGCCAACGCCAGCTGCGCTTCCTTCGTGGCCGCATCGTCGATCACGGGGAAATAGAATGCATCGCCACCGGTATCGAGAATTTCGTTCACCCCGAGACCCGGCAGGCAGGTATAGTCCACGCCAGCCACTTCGCCCGCGATCTGAAACTCACCTTGCGCCCAGTCACCCATGATCTGCCCACCGGCCTGATCAGTGATGACAAGGTTGGTGGCGAGGTTCCAATCCTGCACGTTCGAATTGCGCGCCAGTTCACGTGCATCCGCAACGGCCTGGAAAACCGCCGTGTACGCCGGACCTGCCGCCGTTTCGGCGTTGCGCTCAACCGATACTTCGCGCCACGCGTCGATGCCCGCAATCGCGATTGTGAGCGTGCCAAAGGCAAGGTTTTGCTGCCAGCCCTGCTGCCCCATGGCCAGCGGCGTGATGCCTGCCTCTTCCAGCTTAGGCGCCGCGGCAACGAATTCGTTCCAGTCGGCAGGCACGCTCAGACCGGCCTTTTCAAAGGCACCGTGGCTCAGCCAGATCCACTGACCCGAATGAATATTCACGGGCACACAATAAATGCGGCCCTCATACGTGCAGGCGTCGAGCAGCGACGGCGGGTTGACCAGGTCTTTCCACCCCTGCTCTTCGGCGAGATCGGTCAGGTCGGTCATCAGCCCGGCTTCGATCAGCTCTTCGGCCTGGCGGCCGTGGTTCAGTTGCGTGGCCCCCATCGGATCGCCACCCAGAATGCGGCTGATGATGATCGGGCGCGCCGTACCACCGGACCCGGCGATGGCGCCGTCCACCCAAGTGTTTCCGGTCGCATCAAACGCCTTGGCAAATTCGGCAACGGCTGCCGCTTCACCACCTGACGTCCACCAGTGCGTGACCTCCAGTTCGGTGGCTTGCGCCATGGACGCGCCGCACAGGGCCGCCGTGCCCAGCAGTTTCGTGAAAGTTTTCATCTTGAGTCCTCCCTGACTTCTAAATCGTTATAGTATTTGCTACAACGATTTAGATTTCTCGATCAAGCTAGAAATCCGCAGTCGCTCGAATTAATCATGGGCGGGGGGGTCAACGGCTTGATTCTGTTGGCATTCAACGCGACGCGCGGCCGGTCGGGACACGCGTTTGGCAGGGGAAAGGGCCCGAAATGACAAAGTCTGGCAGCCCGGACACGCCGAAAGACATCGCACTTGCCCCCGGCGAGCGTCCCACGCTCAAGACCATTGCGCGGTTGTCCGGGCTCGCCGTTCCAACCGTTTCGCGCGCGCTGGCGGATGCGCCGGACATCCGCAAGGACACCAAGCGCCGGATACGCGATATCGCCAATCAGATCGGCTATCGCCCGAACCGCGCAGGCGTACGCCTCCGTACGGGCCGGACAAATGTCATCAGTGTCGTGATGTCGACCGAACATGACGCGATGAACAACACCGGCCAGTTGATCGCCGCCATTACGTCTGCATTGCGCGGCACCCAATACCACGTGATCATGACACCGTATTTCGCGGATGAAGACCCGATGGTCCCGATCCGCTACATCGTTGAAACAGGCTCAGCCGACGGGTTGATCCTGAACCAGACCGAACCCGACGACCCGCGCGTGCGCTATCTCATGGAGCACAACTTTCCCTTTGTCGCGCATGGGCGCACAGCCCTGCCCGAACCGCACGCCTATTTCGACTACGACAACCACGCTTTCGGCACCCTTGCCGTGGATGCGCTCGTGGCGCGCGGGCGCAGGAACATCGCGATCCTGGCCCCACCGCAGACGCAGACATATGCCATCCATATGGTGGCGGGCGCGCGTGCCGCCGCAGAGGTGCACGATGTCAAAGTGTCCGTGGTCGAAGGGGCCACATCGCACAGTTCCATCCAGACGGTCGAAGAGGCCATGCGCGCCCTGTTCGGGCGCCCCGACCGCCCGGACGCGTTGATCGCGCCCAGCATTGGCGGCTGCGTGACGATGGTGTCGTCCCTTGAAAACATGGGCCTCGTGCTGGAGCGGGATTTCGACATCGCCGCCAAGGAGGCGCTCAGCTTTCTGCGGCGGTTTCGACCGGGCATTCTGGTGCTTGCCGAAGACGCGGATGAAGCGGGTGATTTTCTCGCCCGCGCCGTCATGCACAGGATCAGCCACCCGAACGAACCACCCATGCAGCGGCTTGTCTCACCCGACACGCGCGCCTGGAAGATCGAGCAAGGTGCAAAAGCCAACCCGCGCAGCACGTAAACACGTGCTCAGCCCGGCGTTTTGACGCGGGCCGGTGGGCGGCACACCGGATTGCCCCACAGCTCAACTTCGGTCATACTTCGCCTGTCAGAGCGGCCCAAGCCGCCGGGAGAGGTACGAGCATATGAAATCATTCACACTCCTGATTGTGTCCGCGTTGGTGCTGGCCGCCTGTTCGGGCAATCGCAACACGGTCACGCGCGTGGCGGCGCCCGCCACGACAACGCTGTTTGCCACGGGTCCGATCTATTCTGCCTGCCGCTCGGCCGGGCGCGACGCGGCAAGCCGCAGTCGCTGCGGATGCGTTCAGGCGGTTGCCAACAGTGAATTGAACGCCAACGACCAACGGCGCGGCGCGGGCTTTTTCAAGGACCCGCATCAGGCACAGGTTGTCCGTCAGTCCGACCGCATCACCGACGAACGCTTCTGGTTGCGCTGGAAAGACTACAGCCAGGTCGCGGCCCGGGTTTGCGCCTGAGGGCGGAAACCTAAAGTGACCGCATCCAGAACTGGAGACGCTTCGGCGTCTCTGTTCCGGTGTCGACATCCTTCCAGCTGAACTCGGCCACCGCACCCGGAACACGGGCATAGCCGCGCCGTTCCCAGAACCCGTTGAGGGGCGTGTACGCCTGCGGACGCAGCGGGTGATCGTCAGGCCGCAATACCGCGCAAAAGCACATATGGTCATATCCCAGCGACCGCGCATGCTCTTCGCGCAGGTCAAAGAACCGGTGACCGATCCCCTGCCCGCGATAGGCCGGCAGCAGCACGCTTTCTCCGCAATAAAAGGTGCGCTCGACATCGACACCTGTCCCGGAAAAGGCCTCGCCGAACTCATCTGCGTGTTCCAAAAGCGGCGTGGCAGTCGCGGCCCCAACGACCCAATCGCCGACCTGCGCCGCCACGACCACGGCCTCGGGGCTGGTCTGGTAGTGCTGCAGGTAAGTCCGCTCGTACCCGAGGTCGCCGTCGTAGAGGTAGGGCCAATCGCGAAACACCGCCATGCGCAACTGCGCAAGGCTGTCGATAGCCTCGCCCAGACCAGCCCCGGTCAGCCGCGAGATCTTCACCCCGACACCTGTTTCAGCCAATCCGCGAGGTTGTAATATGTCGTCACGCGACTGATACGCCCGTCGCGCAAGTCAAAGAATGACCCGGCTGGCAAGACATAGCGCTGCCCGGTCGCCGCTGGCAGATCTCCATCGGTGGCAAGATAAGTGCCATGCACCATGTATTCCGCCGCCGCCCTGTGGCGGGTCTCATGTTCAAAAATGACCATGTCCCGCAGGTCCTCGGCATAACAGCGCGCCATGTGCTCGCAAAACGCGGCGAAGGCCGTCCGACCCGTCCGCACCTGTCCCTCGTTCACATGGTGCGCCACGTCTTCGGTCAGGCAGGCGACCATGCCGTCGATATCACCCGCATTGAAGGCGTCGAAATAGCGCGCAACGATGGTCATAGCGGCGCATCCTTGGCCGGGCCCCAACGATCAATCAGACGCCCCACGATCTGATCGCGCGCGTTGCGGTAACTGGTCAGTTTGGCCTCGCGCGTCTCTCCCAACCCTGTCGGGTCAAGGATGGGCCAGTATTCGACCTCAAGGCTGTAAAACCGCGTCAGATCCAGCGCACGGCGCTGCGACGCGGGCGACAAGGCAACCACCAGGTCAAACGACCCTAGATCATCGCCCCAGTCCTCCATCTCGTCAAAGCTGCGCGACCGGTGGCGACTGAGTTCGACGCCCAGTTCCTGACAGACCGCGATGGAAAACCCGTCGATCTCCAGATCGTTGCGCACACCGGCGGATTGCACATAGGTGCCCGTGCCATAGAATTTCTTCATGATCCCCTCGGCCATCGGGGATCGCACCGCGTTGTGGTCGCAGCAAAACAGCACCGAGGATGGCAGCGGCTGCGTCATCTAGCCTCCGAAATGCAGAACGCAGATAAGGGTAAACAGACGACGCGCGGTGTCCGTGTCCACATCCGCCTTGCCCGCAAGCCGCTCCTGCAGCACGCGACTGCCCTCGTTGTGGATGCCACGCCGCGCCATGTCGATCGTTTCGATCTGGCTGGGCGGCAGCTTCTTCACCGCCTCGAAATAGCTCTCGCAAATCTGGAAGTAATCCTTGACGACCTGCCGAAACGGCCCAAGCGACAGATGAAATTCCGCTGCCTTTTCCGCATCTTCGGTGGCCACGTCAAACACAAGACGCTTGTCGCGGATGGAGAGCCCGAGGTGATACGGCCCTGTGGGCACAACCCGCCCCTCCCGCTCCGGCAACACGAACGTGTTGTCTTCCAGCAGATCAAAGATCGCGACCTTGCGCTCCTGCTCGATCTCGGGCGTGGGCGGCGGCAGGTTCGCGTCATCAAGGGTGATATTCGTAATACGTGTCATGGCAGGCGCAATCGGTAAACCCAGAGTTTCACGATGCTTACGCAAGCGCAGGGGTCAACACAATGGGTGCCGCCGGGTGCAACCTGTTTAAACACATGCGCAAAGGCTGAGGCTTGCGGCAAAACATGGCGTGCGCCGCAAGGCGCGCAATTGGATCACGTGTTGAGCTTGCGCAGCCGCGCAGTGACAGAGAGCCCGTGCGCCTCAAGGCTTTCGGACGCGGCAAGCGTTTCCGCGCCCGGGCCGATGGCCTGCAGCGCCTCCGGCGTCATTTGCGCAAGCGTCGTGCGCTTGATGAAATCCATCACCGACAGGCCAGAGGAGAACCGCGCAGACCGTGCCGTGGGCAGCACGTGGTTCGGTCCGCCAATATAGTCGCCGATAGCTTCCGGCGTCCATTGGCCCACGAAAATGGCGCCTGCATGGGTGATGCGTGCCGACAGCGCCTCGGGGTCTGCCACGCAAAGCTCCAGATGTTCCGGCGCAATCCTGTCACTCAACGCCACCGCCACATCCAGATCCGGCACCGTGATCACCGCGCCAAAGTCGCGCCAACTGGCCCCGGCAATCTCGCGCCGCTGCAGTGTTTCCAGGCGCGCGGCGACCGCCTGCGCAACCGCGCGGCCAAAGTCCGCATCGGTCGTGATCAACAGGGACTGCGCGCTTTCGTCATGTTCCGCCTGGCTGAGCAGGTCCAGCGCGATCCAGTCGGGGTCATTGTCGCCATCTGCGACCACCAGGATCTCCGACGGGCCCGCGATCATGTCGATGCCAACCTTGCCAAAAACACGCCGCTTGGCCGCCGCGACAAAGGCATTGCCCGGCCCGGTGATCTTGTCGACAGGCGCGATGGTCTCGGTTCCATAGGCCAATGCGGCGATGGCCTGCGCGCCACCGATCCGGTAAATCTCGTCCACGCCCGCCAGTTCCGCCGCCAGCAGGACCGCCGGGTTCAGAACGCCGTCCGGTGCGGGCACCGTGATGGCGAGCCGTGACACACCCGCCACCTTGGCCGGCACCGCGTTCATCAGCACCGACGACGGATAGGATGCGAGCCCCCCAGGCACGTACAGACCGGCGGCCGAAACAGGTGTCCAGCGCCAGCCGATGCGCGCGCCTACATCGTCGGTCCACATCGCATCCTCGGGCATTTGCCGCGCGTGATAGGCCCGGATGCGTTCTGCGGCGAGAGCGAGGGCCGCGCGTTCCGCCTCTGGCACTTTGGCCGTCTCTGCCGCGATTTCATCGGCGCTGATCCGTAACGTCTCGGGCGTCAGCGACACGCGGTCAAACCGCTCGGTCAGAGCTATGACGGCTGCATCCCCCCGCGCCCGCACATCGGCGATGATCTCTGCCACTGCTGCGTCCACGTCCGGGCTGTCCTCGCGCTTGGCGCTCAGCAGCGCGGCAAAGCGCGCGTCAAAGTCCGCATCGGAATGGTCAAGAAACTGTGGCATGGCTTTCCTTCGTGTTGCGCAGCCACATAGCGGCGCGCTGGCGGGGTCTCAAGTCCGCACGCCGCGCTATTGCGGTTGCGCGACCGTCACAGGCGTTTCGGTGCGGATCATCAGAACGTCCCGCTCCGGCCCACCAGCCGCAAGAATGGCGTTTGGAATGGCACCAGCCTCGACAAAGCCCAACCGCGCATAAAGCCGCCTTGCGGCGGCGTTCTCGTCATTCACAAACAACTCGAATTGCCAGATGCCCAGCGTGCGACCGGCAGCCATCGCATGTGTGATCAACGCCTCGGCCACACCCCTGCCCCGTGCGTTTGGCGTAACGTAGAGCGGCCCGATCTCGGCCCTGTGGCGCGCGCGCTCCAGCGTGTTGGGATGCAGCCCCACAAAACCAACCGGTTTTTCATCCAGCAACGCCAGCCAGCGGGACTGTTTGTCCAGCGCCTTGGCGTCCTGTTCCATGGGAATGGCGCGTGCAGCCTCTGCCGTGATCATGAAGGCTTCGGGGTGCCGTTCTATCCCTTCTATGCGCAGGGCCCGCCAGACGTCGACGTCGCCCGCGTGCGTGTCCCGGATACGCAGGTCAGGCATCATGCTCCGGCACGGACTTTGACGGCGCCACATAGGGCCGGGTCACATCACGCAGGCTGGCGTCGATGGCCTCAACCGACAGACGGATCGCGCCGTCCCCGGCCAACACCAGCGTGAGCTCACCCGCCCCGTCTTCGCCCGGCTCAAAGCCTAACGACAAAAGAGACAGGATCGTCTCCTTGTCCGTGCGATCAATCCCCTGGCTGGAGACGCGCAAGACGTTGTTGAACACCAGCACCGCCTGAACACGTTCCGGCGCGTGCCGGTCCTTGCCCGCATCTTCCCAGCGAAACCGGTTCACGAGCAGCGCAAAGCGCCGCGCTTTCGCGTCCCACCGCATTTCAGTGATGGGAAAGACTGCGTCCTGCACGAGGGACGAGATGACCTGCAGGTCATCCGTGTCCAGCGCCCCGAGGTTCAGCGGCGCCTCGCGCCCGTCTTCAAACCGTGCGTCTTCCATCATTCGCCCTGCACCCGTTCAATATCCGCACCCACGCCTGACAGTTTGCGCACCACATGTTCGTATCCGCGATCCAAATGGTAGACCCGCGCCACGCGGGTCTCGCCCTCGGCCGCCAACCCCGCAAGGATCAGGCTGACCGACGCGCGCAGATCGGTGGCCATCACCGGCGCCCCGCGCAAGCGTTCGACGCCAGTGACCGTGGCCGTCCCGCCCTGCACATCAATGTGGGCACCCATGCGCATCAGTTCGGGTGCGTGCATGAACCGGTTTTCGAAAATTTTCTCCTCGAGCACCGACGTGCCTTCGGCCGTGCACAAAAGCGCCATCATTTGTGCCTGCAAATCCGTTGGAAATCCGGGGAATGGCTCGGTCGTGACATCGACCGCCCGGATGCGCCCGTTCTTGCGCGCAACCTTCAGCCCGGTCGCGGTTTCGCTCACGGAAATCCCCGCCGCATCCAGTTTTTCGCAGAACGCGCCCACAAGTTCGACCTTGCCGCCCAGCAGCTCCACCTCGCCACCACAGATGGCAGGCGCCAGCATATAGGTGCCCAGTTCGATCCGGTCCGTGACAACCCGGTGTGTTGCACCGTGCAGACGGTCCACGCCCTGAATGGTGATGGACGGTGTGCCATCGCCGTCGATCTCGGCACCCATTGCGCGTAGGCAGGTGGCAAGATCCACGATCTCCGGCTCGCGCGCGGCGTTGTTGATGACCGTTGTACCCTTGGCGAGCGTCGCCGCCATCATGATGTTCTCGGTCGCCCCGACAGAGGCAAAGGGGAAATCGATTACCGCGCCCTTCAGCTTGCCGCCAGCGGCCTTGGCATGCAGATAGCCATCGCGCAGATCAATCTCGGCCCCCATCCTGGCCAATCCATCCGTATGAATGTCCATGGGGCGGGCGCCAATGGCGCAGCCACCGGGCAAGGAGACTTCGGCATAGCCCTCGCGCGCAAGCAGCGGGCCCAGAACAAGATTGGAGGCGCGCATCTTGCGCACGATGTCGTATTCGGCGCGCGTGTTGATTGCGCCATGGGTCGACATGGCGAGCACCTTGCCATCCTGCAGGCTTGTCACTTCGGCGCCCAGCGATTGCAAAAGCTGTGTCATGGTCTTGATGTCGCTCAGACGCGGCGCGTTCGTCAGCGTCAACGGCTCGTCGCTCAGCAACGTGGCAGGCATTAGCGTGAGACACGCGTTCTTGGCACCCGCAATCGGGATTTGACCGTTCAGCGCGCCACCGCCCCGCACCAGAATACTATCCATCGTCCTGCCCTTTCGATTTCTCTGCCGCCTGTGCCCCTGTGACCGTCGCCGCACGGGCACGTGCCTGTGCCTTGCGCCGCGCCATATTCGCCTTGAGCGCGGCCTTCAACCGGGCGTCACGGTCCGCGGCGGCCTTGTTTTTTGGGGTCGTCTTGCCTGTCATGGACCTTCTCTACCGCAGGGGCTTTGGAGCGTCCAGAATAGGGTTGCAAGGTTGCGCATTTGGGTCTATCCCGCCGCGCACAGCGCTGCTGTAGCTCAGAGGTAGAGCACTCCCTTGGTAAGGGAGAGGTCGAGAGT
>CAZRUV010000041.1:0-26232 GCA_964603315.1 uncultured Rhodobacterales bacterium | reverse complement strand
ATGGTGATTTCCAACGCCTATGCCGGCGACCCCTACAAGATCGACACGCTGTTCATGTACATGGCCAACATGTCGTGGAACTCGTCCATGAACACGCGCGGCGTGATCGACATGCTGACCGACAAGAACGATGACGGCGAATACGTCATCCCGCGCATCATCTATTCGGATGCGTATAGCTCCGAGATGGTCGCCTATGCAGACCTGATCCTGCCCGATACGACCTACCTGGAACGGCACGACTGTATTTCGTTGCTCGACCGTCCGATCTGCGAGGCGGACGCTGCTGCGGATGCGATACGCTGGCCTGTGATCGAACCCGACCGCGACGTACGCGGCTTCCAGTCCGTCTTGTGCGAACTGGGCGCAAAGCTGGGCCTGCCGGGCTTCACAAATGAGGACGGCAGCCAGAAATACGCCGACTACGCGGACTACATCGTCAATCACCAGCGCAAGCCGGGCATCGGCCCGCTTGCCGGTTGGCGAATGAGCGAAAAGGGCCTGACCAATGGCCGCGGTGACGTGAACGAAGGCCAACTGGACAGCTACATCAAGAACGGTGGTTTCTGGGTCGGCCACATCCCGGACGAGGCGCTTTACTACAAACCGTGGAACAGCGCGTACCAGGATTGGGCGGTTGACCTCGGGCTCTATGACAGCCCGCAACCCTATCTCTTCTCGCTCTATGTCGAGCCCATGCGCCGTTTCCAACTGGCCGCCGAAGGACATGGCGAGCGGCAACCACCCGAACACCTGCGGGCCCGCATCCTCGAAAAGATGGATCCACTGCCGATCTGGTACGACCCGGCGCCGGACAACCGGGGCGAGGCCTACCCGATCACCGCCCTGACACAGCGCCCGATGGCGATGTACCACTCGTGGGGGTCGCAAAATGCCTGGCTGCGTCAATTGCACGGTCACAACCCGCTCTATGTGCCGACCAACCTGATGCAGGAACACGGTCTGACGGACGGGGACTGGGCCAAGGTGACCTCACCCCACGGCGAAATCACCGTACCGGTTCTGGAAATGGCAGCGCTCAACCCCAACACCGTCTGGACCTGGAACGCCATCGGCAAGCGCAAGGGCGCCTGGGCGCTGGAAGAGGACGCACCTGAGGCAACGCGCGGCTTCCTGCTCAACCACCTGATCCATGAATTGCTGCCGGAAAAGGGCGACGGCTTGCGCTGGTCGAATTCCGACCCGATCACCGGTCAGGCGGCGTGGTTCGACCTCAAGGTCAAGATCGAAAAGGCTGACGCACCAACCGAGAGCCAACCCAGCATGGGCCCGATCAAATCACCCGTTGCCAAAGGCCCGTCGCACCTGGCCTGGAAGGTGGGCAAATGACCGGCATCCAGAAAACCCTGCTGGCCATAGTCGCTTTTGTCCTCTTGGCCGTTGGCACCTTTGTCTACTTCATTGCCAATTGGGACCCGGCCAAGGCGCAACCTGTCGCGGCGCCACAGATCCCCTTTATTTCGCCAGAAAAACTCCGGGGGCCGGCTTTGGTGCGCCATTGGTCCGATCCCCAAAGCCGACGGCAGCGCCCCAGTCCTGCCCTCGCAACGAGGACAACCGCATGACAACTCTGCCCACCCAGACCGAAAAGAAACTCGGCCTCGTCATTGATCTCGACACCTGTGTCGGTTGCCACGCCTGCGTGATCTCCTGCAAAGGCTGGAACACCGAAAACTACGGCGCGCCGCTGTCGGACACCGACGCCTATGGCGGTGACCCCTCGGGCACCTTCCTCAACCGCGTGCACAGTTACGAGGTCCAGCCCGAAGCGGGTCAGGCGCAACTGGTGCACTTCCCGAAATCCTGCCTGCATTGCGAGGACGCCCTCTGCGTGACCGTCTGCCCCACTGGCGCCAGCTACAAGCGCGTCGAGGACGGCATCGTGCTGGTCAATGAAAGCGACTGTATCGGCTGCGGCCTGTGCGCCTGGGCCTGCCCCTACGGCGCGCGCGAGATGGACGCGGTCGAAAAGGTGATGAAGAAATGCACGCTCTGCGTCGACCGCATCTACAACACCAACCTGCCCGAAGAAGACCGCCAGCCGGCCTGCGTCCGCACCTGCCCAGCCGGTGCCCGTCACTTCGGCGACTTCGCGGATCCCGAAAGCAACGTCTCGAAACTCACCGCTGAACGCGGCGGGATGGAACTGATGCCGGAACAGGGCACCAAGCCCGTCAACCGCTACCTGCCGCCCCGGCCCAAGGACACGATCGAAACGGACGAGATCGACATTCTGGCCCCCTACCTCGCGCCTGTCGCCCAGGATTCCAGAGGGTTCCTTGGCTGGCTTGACAAGACATTGGAGAAACTCTGATGCATCCCGCACCTTCCGTCATCTTCTTCACCGTCTTTTCCGGCATCGGGTTCGGATTGCTGTTCTTTCTGGGCCTCGGCATTCCGGCGGTCACGGGCTGGGTCGCCTTTGCCTTCTACGTCATCGCGTATCTGTGTGCCGTGGGCGGGTTGATCTCGTCGACCTTCCACCTTGGCCACCCGGAACGTGCGCTCAAGGCGTTCACCCAATGGCGCAGTTCATGGCTCAGCCGCGAGGGCGTGTGCGCCGTCATCGCACTGATCCTCATGGCCATCCACGGGGCGGGCCTTGTGTTCCTCGGCGAACACTGGGCGCTGATCGGCTTTATCGGGGCGATCTTCTGCGTCCTGACCATTTTCACGACATCCATGATCTACACCCAGCTCAAGACAGTGCCGCGCTGGAACTCGCCCCTGACACCGGCCATGTTCATGAGCTTTGCGTTGGCCGGCGGCGCGCTGCTGGCGGGACAGGTGACTTGGGCGATGGTCCTGATCGCCCTTGCCGCGACCATCCAGGTCGTATTGTGGCTGCAGGGCGATGGCGCGCTAGCGGGGTCCGGCACAACGCTGGCCACAGCGACCGGTCTCGGAACAGGCGGCAGCGTCCGCGCGTTCGAGCCGCCGCACACAGGCACAAACTACCTGCTCAAGGAATTCGCCTTCACCGTCGGACGCAAGCACAGCCAAAAGCTGCGGGTCATCTCGATCGCTCTGTTTGCCGTTGTGCCGCTGTTGCTGCTGCTTTTGCCATTCTCGCATTTCTTGGCGGTGCTGGCCGTGATCAGCCACGTTGCGGGTGCGTTGACCGCACGCTGGCTATTCTTCGCAGAGGCCGAGCACGTGGTCGGCCTCTACTACGGCAAACGCTAAGGGGTGGGCCACCGGGGCCCACCGATGCTTCAGTTCATCAGACCGGCATGGCGCAGACCGTCATCGACGAGCCCCTTGGTTTCGTCGGACAGCGTGCCCAAAGGCAACCGCACCTCATCCGAACACAGGCCCAGCCGTGACATCGCGTATTTGGCGCCCACCAGTCCCGGCTCGGTAAAGATGGCCTTGTGCAGCGGCATCAGCTTGTCCTGGATCGACAGCGCCGTGCCGTAGTCGCCAGCAAGACATGCTTCCTGCATCTGGCTCAGCAGCTTGGGCGCCGCGTTGGCCGTGACCGAAATGCACCCCACGCCGCCTTGTGCGTTGAACCCGTGGGCCGTCGCGTCTTCGCCGGACAGCTGGATGAAATCCGTGCCACATGTCATGCGCTGATCGCACACCCGCGCAAGGTCTCCCGTCGCATCCTTGACCCCCACAATGCGCGGCAGCTTGGCCAGCGTCCCCATCGTGGCAGGCGTCATGTCGACCACCGACCGGCCGGGGATGTTGTAAATGATGATCGGGATATCGGCGCAGCCATGCAGCGCTTCGAAATGCGCGATCAGGCCGCGTTGCGTCGGCTTGTTGTAATAGGGTGTGACCACCAGCGCGGCATCCGCGCCAACTTCGGCTGCGAACTGGACAAACCGCATGGCCTCGACCGTGTTGTTTGACCCGGCCCCTGCAATCACGGGGATCCGACCTGCGGCCGTCGTGACCACCGTCTCGATCACCAACTCGTGCTCTTCATGGGTCAGCGTCGGGCTTTCGCCGGTGGTGCCGACCGGCACCAGTCCGTGGCTGCCCTGATCGATATGCCACTCGACCAGCTTCTTGAGGCATTCCAGATCCACAGCGCCGTCTCGAAACGGCGTGACGAGGGCAGGCATAGAACCTTTGAACATTCTCACGCTCCTTTTTCACATTTGGCAGGCAGAGGGCCTGGATGAGTTTCGCATATGCCGGAGAGGTGAGTTGAAACATATCCCCCCCGGTATATGCTCAAGGCTCTGATCATGGCCCAACAGGAATTGCAAGGGATGAGCCGTTTTGCCTGCGCTTTGGCACTCGTTTTTGCCACGGTGACAGCCGCGCTGGCCGAGCGTCCGCGCCCGCTGGGCTGGGCGATGGATGCGCTGCGCGCGGGCAATTGGGAGGTCGCCGCCCGTTTGGCCGCACGTGACGGCGCGGTTGCATCAGACGTCATCGAATGGCACCGCCTGCGGGCCGGGCGCGGCAGCTATGCCGAGGTTATGGCGTTCCTCGAACGCCGCCCCGACTGGCCCGGCGAGGCGCTGTTGCGCCGCCGCGCCGAACCGGCTGTCACGCAACAGGACGATGCCGCAATCCTCGCCTTCTTCGCGGAGACACCGCCGCAAACGCCGCGGGGCGTGCTCACGCACGCCGAGGCACTTGCGCGCGCCGGTCAGACCGGGGATGCCGAGGCCAATGTCGTCCTCGCCTGGCGCACGATGGAGATGAACGCGACCTCTCAGGGTCTGTTTCTGGCGCGGTACGATGCCTTGCTGGCCCCGCACCACGTGGCGCGCCTCGATGCGATGCTTTGGGCGGGCGAAGCGGAACAGGCGCGGCGGATGTTCGATCTGGTGCCCGAGGATCGCGTCAAGCTGGCGCGCGCGCGGCTGGCCCTGCAGAACCTGTCAAATACCGCCGACGCGCTGATCGAAGCGGTCCCCGAGGCGTTGGCGAATGATCCCGGCCTTGCTCGCGACCGGTTCGAATGGCGCGTGCGCAAGGGCCGATGGGATACAGCAAAGGATCTGCTGCGCAGCCGGTCTGCTTCTGCGGAGTCCCTCGGCCGGCCAGAGGCATGGGCCAACCGCCGCCGCGCGCTCGCCCGCGACGAGATGCGCGACGGCGACGCAACGCTGGCCTACCAGATGGCTGCGCGCCATCATCTGACCGAAGGCGCGGCCTATGCCGATCTTGAATGGCTTGCGGGCTATATTGCCCTCCGGTTGCTGGACGATCCCGAGCTGGCCCTTGGCCATTTCCAGAACCACCGCGCCGCCATCGCGTCGCCTATTTCGCGCGGGCGGGCAGGCTACTGGATCGGACGCGCACATGAGGCGATGGATCAGGCGCCCGAAGCCGCCGCTGCCTATGCGGACGGCGCGCAATTCCAGACGTCGTTTTATGGCCTGCTTGCCGCGGAACGCGCCGGACTGCCACCCGATCCCGACCTTGACGGGGCCGAGCATTTTGGCGACTGGCGCATGAGTGATCTTGCCCGTCGAGATTTGTTCGAAGCAGGGCTGCTGCTGCAAGCCTCCGGCGAGTTGGACCTCGCGGAGCGGTTCTGGACCCATCTCGCCGATGATCTCGACCGGGCAGAGGCGGGCCAGCTTGGCCATGCCGCAATTGACGCAGGCCAGCCCCATCTCGCGGTCATGATTGGCAAGCGCGTGGCCCGGCGCGGCCTCACCTTGCACGCACCCTATTACCCGCTTCACCCGCTGGCACAGGCTGACCTGCCCATGGCGCCCGAGATGAGCCTCGCCATTGCCCGCCGCGAAAGCGAATTTGACCCGGGCGTGCAATCTGGTGCGGGTGCACGTGGCCTGATGCAGATCATGCCAGCCACAGGCCGCGAGGTCGCCGCTGACCTCAACCGCAGCGCCGAACACTCGACCGAACGTTTGATTTCCGATCCCGTCTACAATGCCGAACTGGGTTCGGCGTTCCTCAGCACGCTGGCCGGGCGATATGACGGGAATGTCGTGCTCATGTCTGTCGCCTACAATGCGGGGCCCGGACGCGCCGACCGCTGGATGGAACTATACGGTGATCCACGCAATCCCGACGCGACGTTCGACATCATCGATTGGATCGAACACATCCCCTTCCGGGAGACGCGCAACTACGTCATGCGGGTGACGGAAAGCCTGCCCATCTACCGCGCGCGCCTTGGTGGCGACCCGCAACCGATACCGTTTTCAGAAGAACTGTCAGGTGCGAGCCTGTTGCCGTTCGCGCCATAGGGTAAAGAGCCCGGCCGCC
Source organism: uncultured Rhodobacterales bacterium (assembly GCA_964603315.1). Lineage (GTDB taxonomy): Bacteria > Pseudomonadota > Alphaproteobacteria > Rhodobacterales > Rhodobacteraceae > Tateyamaria. The sequence goes on along the minus strand of CAZRUV010000041.1, from coordinate 20,004 downwards.
ACGATGATCGCGGCACCCAGAGCGACATTCCACTCCAGCGCCTCACCAAAGAGCGCAATGCCCACACCGGCCGCAAACACCATCTGGAAATAGGCAAAGGGCTGAACGGCGCTGGCTTCGGCCACCTCGTAACAGCGGATGAGCAGCCAGTGCCCGGTCGCGCCCGTGATGCACAAGGCGCCCATCCACATCCAGTCCGTGCCGCTCATCGGTTCCCAGAACCACACGCCCACCCCCGTCATGGCGATCGCACCCGTGGTGCCTGTCCAGAAAAAGCTGGTGGCGGTGCTGTCGCGCCGCGCCGCAAACCGTGTCAGCAAACCGTAAGTGGCAAACATCAGCGCCGAAACCACGGGGATGATCGCAGCCGGGTCGAACACGCCCAGCCCCGGACGCAGAATGAACAAGACCCCGACAAAGCCGAACCCGATGGCCAGCCAGCGCCGCCACCCGACACGCTCGCCCAGGATTGGCCCCGACAAGGCCGCCACAAGAAGGGGATAGGCCGCAAAGATCGCGTGGCTTTCGACCAGCCCCAGAATGGTAAAGGCCGTAACCATAACGCAAATCTCCGCAGCCAGCAGAAACCCCCGAAACGCCTGCAACACCGGCTGTTCTGTTTGCGCCGCCGCCCGCAATCCGCCAGCTTTGCGCGACGCCACCGAGATGACGAAGGCCGCGAAGAACCAATAACGGATCATCACGACCATGAAGACATTGTAGCTTTCCGCAAGATGGCGCGAGATGCCGTCCTGTGCGGCAAAGACAACCGACACCGCGATCATCAGCGCAATGCCCAGCCGTGTGTTGTTGCCCGCACTCACCTGAGGGTGGCCCGCGTCATGTGCCGCTTGCGGCCAAAGCCGGGCACCCGGGTCACGTCAAAACCTGCCGCCTCCAGGCTGCGCCGCACGTGACCTGCTGCGGTATAGGTCGCTGCCGTCCCGCCCGCGGCAGTGTGCGCGCCCACCTCCGCCATCAAGGCCTCGCCCCACAATTCAGGGTTCTTGGCGGGCGAGAACCCGTCCAGATACCACGCATCCGCCCTGCCCTCCCAGGCAGGTAACGTCTCGCGCGCATCACCCGTGATCAAGGTCAGCTCAACCTCGGCCAGATCATAGACCGGACCTTGCGCCGCGAGCGCGGCCAGGAGACGCGCGGCCAGATCTTCGACATGCGGAAAGGCGCGCATGGCAGCACCCATATCCCCCAGGGTCATCGGGAACGCCTCGAAACTGGTGAACCGCAAGCGGCCCGGGACTCCGGCCTCCCGCCACGCGGCCCAGGTGACCAGCAGGTTCAGCCCGGTGCCGAAACCCAACTCGGCCACATGAAACCCGTCGCGAAACCGCGCTGGCAGGTCATTGCCCGCCAAAAACACGTGGCGCGTCTCCTCCAACCCGTTGTCGAGGCTGAAATACGGGTCATCGAACCGTGTCGACACCGGCACGCGTCCGTCGCGCCATTCCAATGTCGTGCTCTGGTCCTGCATGCGGTGTCCTTGTATCAGGTCGCGGGCATCCTTGGCGAAAGGAACGGGGCTTGGCAACGGCAGAGATCACGGTTCGCGGCGCGGGCATTTTCGGATTGTCCATCGCATGGGTGTGCGCGTGTCGCGGCGCGCGTGTGCAGGTTGTCGACCCGGCAGGCCCTGCCGCGGGCGCAAGTGGCGGGATCGTCGGCGCGCTTGCTCCGCATGTTCCGGAAAATTGGAACCCGAAGAAACAGTTCCAACTGGAAAGCCTGCTCATGGCCGAGCCGTTCTGGTCCGGGGTCGCAGAGGCCAGTGGCCTGAACCCCGGATATATACGGTCTGGCCGGGTTCAACCGATTGCGGATGCGCCAGCGCTGACCCTCGCGCAGGATCGTGCGACGGGCGCGGAAAAGCTGTGGCGGGGTCAGGCGGAATGGCTGATACGCTCTTCAGCGGACAACCCCTGGGGCGTGCAGGCCAACACCGGCCTCGAAATATTCGACACGCTGAGTGCCCATATCCATCCGCGACAGGCCTGCGCGGCACTTGTCGCAGCATTGAAATCAAGGGGTGTGCCCATTGAACCGGACGCACCGGAGGCCGGTGTCGTCATTCACGCCACAGGCGTTGCAGGACTGGAGGCATTGAACCAAACACACCCGCGCATGGTCGGCGCGGGGATCAAGGGGCAGGCCGCACTTCTGGATGTCGACATGGCGCACGCGCCGCAACTTTTTGTCGACACACTGCACATCATCCCGCATGCCGATGGTACGACCGCCATCGGCTCGACAACCGAACGCGACTTTGACGACCCCACGGGCACGGATGCGCAACTGGATGCCCTTCTCGACCGGGCGCGCGCTGCCGTGCCCGCCTTGCGGGATGCGCCTGTGCTGGCCCGCTGGGCGGGCCTGCGCCCACGCAGCCGCAGCCGCGCACCCATGCTGGGCGCATGGCCCGACAGGCCCGGGCATTTCATTGCCAATGGCGGGTTCAAGATCGGCTTTGGCATGGCCCCCAAAGTGGCGCATGTCATGGCCGATCTGGTGATGGAGGGACTCAACACCATCCCCGAAGGTTTTGACGTCGCAGCCTCCCTCTGACCTGTTTTGGCGCAGGAAACGGGTCGCACGGGCCTGCGCCCACGGCTATCTTGAACCCATGGAACAGAACGCATCTCACAGCACCGAAACCGGGTACCATTACAACGTCATGCGCCGCGCAATCGAGCTGATTGACGGCGCGGATGAAAACCTGACACTCGATGGGCTGGCAGGCCAGATGGACATGAGCCCGGCCCATTTTCAACGCGTGTTCTCCCGCTGGGTCGGGGTGTCGCCGAAACGGTATCAGCAATACCTGACGCTCGGCCACGCCAAGGCCCTGCTCGAAGAGCGTTTTACCACGCTGGAGGCGGCGCATGCGACGGGCCTCAGCGGCACAGGACGCCTGCACGACCTGTTCCTGCGGTGGGAAGCGATGAGCCCCGGCGACTACGCCAAGGGTGGCGCCGGTCTGACAATCTACTGGGGGTGGTTCGACAGCCCCTTTGGCCTCGCACTTGTCATGGGCACGGATCGCGGGATTTGCGGCCTGGGATTTGCCGCCGAGATGGGTGAAGACTGGGCGATGCAGGACCTCGTAAGGCGCTGGCCCAAGGCCGATTTCGTCGAAGACCCGATGCGTCTGCGCCCTTGGGTGCTTGCCGCATTTGGCGCGCAAGAGGCCGAACTCAGCCAAGCGCCGCTCTACCTCATCGGCGCACCGTTCCAGATCAAGGTGTGGGAGGCGCTGTTACGCGTGCCCTCGGGCAACGTCACCACCTATTCCGAAATTGCGGGCAGCATCGGCAATCCGCGCGCTGTTCGGGCGGTGGGCACTGCCGTCGGGCGTAATCCGATCAGCTGGCTGATCCCCTGCCACCGCGCACTGCGCAAGTCCGGCGGGCTTGGTGGCTACCACTGGGGGTTGCCTGTGAAACGGGCGCTTCTGGCCTACGAATCCGCCCGCGCGGAGGCATGAACTGACGGATTTATGCTCGGCAGGATGCTGCTTATGCAAAATTCCCCCTGTTTGTGGGCCCCATACGCTCCTATCTTGTGCGCGTAACAAGGCCGCCTGCCCGAACAGGCTGCCACTTCGAAGGCAGTAGGATGAAAACCATGCGTAAATTGAACGTGATGATGGGTATTGGCGCCGCTGTGGCGCTTGGGGCCTGTACGGACCCGGGCAGCCTTGGCGGCAACACCGGCACAGACCAGAACAGAACACAGCAAGGCGCGTTGATTGGCGCAGGCACCGGCGCGGTGCTGGGTGCGTTGATAAATGACGATGACCGGAGCCGTGGCGCCGTGATCGGCGCGGTGATCGGCGGCGCCGCCGGTGCGGGCATCGGCTACAACCTCGACAAGCAAGAGGAAGAGCTGCGCCGCGACCTTGGCAATGACCGTGTCACCATCACCAACACCGGCGACAGGCTGATCGTGTCGTTCCCGCAAGACATCCTCTTTGCGGTGAACAGCTTTGCCGTTCGGCCGGACCTGAAATCGGATCTCGGGGTTCTGGCCAACAGCCTTGGCAGCTACCCGAATTCCACAATCCAGATCGTCGGCCATACGGATAGCGATGGCGACGCGGCCTTCAACCAGCAACTCAGCGAACGCCGCGCCAATGCGGTGGCGGACGTGCTGCTGGACCGTGGCGTGCCGTTCAACCGGATACAGACCTTTGGCCGTGGCGAAAGCCAGCCCGTTGCCAGCAACCTCACACCCGAGGGCAAGGCGCAGAACCGGCGGGTCGAGATCGTGATCCTGCCCAACGCCTGATCGATCAAATTTTAGCGCAAGCCAGTGAATGGCCCCGGTGTATGTGCCGGGGCCTCTTGTCATGTGGCCCCGTTCCGTCACACTGCACCAAGACGGAGGATGACACGCATGACAACCACGACGCTGCTCGGTATCTCAGGCGCATTGCGGGCCGGATCAACCAATCGCAAGCTCTTGCGCGAGGCGGCCCGGCTGTTTGGCGACTGCACTTATGTGGAGGCTGACCTTCAGATGCCGCTTTATGACGGTGATCTGGAAGAGGCAGAGGGCATACCCGACGCGGCCGAGCGCATTGCCGCGCAAATCACCGAAGCGGACGCCGTGATCCTCTCGACACCCGAGTATAACAAAGGCCCCTCGGGCGTGATCAAGAACGCGCTCGACTGGGTCAGCCGCGTTCCGGGCACGCCATGGGCGGGCAAGCCGGTCGCGGTGATGTCGGCTGCGGCAGGGCGCGCGGGCGGCGAACGGGCGCAGATGATCCTGCGCAGCTACCTCGTGCCTTTTCGACCGCGTCTGGTGATGGGCCCCGAGGTACACCTGGCCGCGTCTTCCTCGCAATTTGACGAGAACGGCGCCTTGCAAGGCGAACAGTACATCAAGGACCTTTCGGCATTGATGGCGGATTTGCGCGCTGCCGTCAGCCGGGCCGCGGCACACTGATTTCGATCAGGTTGCCATCGGGATCACGAATGTAGATTGACAGGATCGGGCCTTGCGCGCCGCTGCGGGGTACTGGTCCGTCTTCGACCACTGTCCCCGTCGCCGCGAGATGGGCCATCCATTCGGGCAAAGGTGTCTCTGTCAGAAAACACAGATCCGCCGTGCCGGGCGCGGGTGCGCGCGCCTTTGGGTCAAACTCGGCGCCAGCCTCATGCAGGTTGATCTTTTGCGGGCCGAAACGCAGCGCCTGCCGCGTGCTGCCATCCGCAACGACAAAGGGCGCATGGTCCATCCCCAGCACATCGCGGTAGAACGCGATTGTCCGATCCACGTCCGCGACAGTCAGCACCAGATGATCTAGTCGGCTCAATCCGGGCTGGTCCATGCGCGCAAACTCCTGTCAAGTGTCGCACCATGCAGGATGCCGCACCTTCCCAGTCCCGTCAAAGCGACGTGCTCGACCCCGCCCGCGCGAACGCGCTGCTGGCAGCCTTGGGGCGCGACGGCGCGCTGGACGTGGGCGACCCTCTGCCACCCTTTTTCCACCAGCTCTATTTCTGGGAGGCCCGACCGCCGGCGGCACTTGGGCAGGACGGGCACCCGAAAGTGGGCGGATTGATCCCGGATATGGGCCTGCCCCGCCGCATGTGGGCTGGGGGGCGGCTGACCTTTCACCAGCCCTTGCGGCTCGGCGCGCCAGCGGAGAAACGCACCACGTGCGCCTCCGCCGTACGAAAAACCGGGCGCAGCGGTCCGCTGGCCTTTGTCACGCTCCGGCATGACATCTGGCAGGGCGATCAATGCTGCGTGACGGAATGGCAAGACCTCGTCTATCGCCCCGCCGCTGATCCCAAGGCAGCGCCGCCGACGCCGCCAAGGGCGCACGGGACGGACGGCGAAACGGTGCGCTTTGATACCACCATGCTCTTTCGCTATTCGGCGCTGACCTTCAACGGGCACCGCATTCACTATGACGAACCTTATTCACGCACGGTCGAAGGCTATGACGGTCTGGTCGTGCACGGGCCGCTTCTCGCGCAATTGCTGATGCTGAAGGCAACCCGGGCGCTTGGCCCGCTCACCCGGTTTTCATTCCGGGGACGCAGTCCGTTGATGCATCACGAGGCGGCCATCCTTTGCTGTGACGGACCGCAGTTCTGGATCGCAGGCCCTGATGGGCGGCTGGTGATGGAGGCCGAAGCCGCGGCGTCCTGACCGCGCACGGAGTGCGCCGACCCAGCGACCGGCGCAAGGGAAATCATGCTGCGAAACGCACTGGGCCCATGACGCTTACACCCAAGGAAAGCACGGCACAGCCGCACCTAGGCTGTCAGTCCGGCCGCTTTCATCGCGCGTGATTGCAGGAACCACGGCACATCCTGACGGCTTATGATGGGTACGACCGGCTCCATCACATCGTCTCTCAGGGCTTTGAGAACCGGATCTTCGGCATCGAAACTCAGCGCGAGATCAGCCAGAAACAGTGACCCTGCCACAACTCCGTCCACCGAAATGAGGTGGTGGGCCGGGAGAAGCACGGACAGATATGTGACAACTTCCTTGGCAGGACGAGAACTGGGGTCGATCCGCGTACCAATGGCGCTGGCCGGAACCAGCGCGCCCTCGCCATCTGGCCGCCTCGGGTCACGGGGCAGGTACATAAGCTGCGATGGTGACACGACAATTGCGCGTTCGGGCCGGTTGTCGCCCAAGGCGCCCGCCTCGATCAATACGGGCGCAAGTTCGGGGATGCTGCACAGCTTGCCCATCTGCAACCGGGTGCGGTCAATCCACAAAACCGGCTCGAAACCGCCGCCATGGGTCATGATGCGGTCGCCTTCGTTCAGCCATTCAAGGGGGGTCGGCCCGTCATCCGTGATCACCCGCGTGCTGGGATCAAACCCCGCAAGCACAGCGTATTCCCGTTTGACCTTGTCACTCTCATACCGCCGAGGGCGACGCCGACGCGCCAGATCTTCCATGTCTTTACACCTGTTCGACCCCCGCCGCCGCCTGAATACGTCGAAATCCGTTAACGGCTGGCAAAGACGCGCTGGTGCAATAGCTAGGATTTTAACTCTTCCCGTGCGCTTGCCCCGGCTCGCAAGTTAACGCATACGGAACGTCATGGCAAAGCAACTGGACTATCACACCATCCGCGCAATCTTTGAGCGCTTTCAGGAGGCTGACCCGGCCCCGGAAGGTGAGTTGGAACATGTGAATGTCTATACTCTGGTTGTTGCGGTTGCCCTGTCGGCGCAGGCAACGGACGCAGGTGTGAACAAGGCCACGCGCGCGCTTTTCCAGATCGCCGACACGCCGCAGAAAATGCTGGATCTCGGCCTCGACGGGCTGACCGAACATATCAAGACGATCGGGCTATACCGGCAAAAAGCCAAGAACGTGATGAAGCTCAGTCAGATCCTAGTGGATGACTATGGCGGCGTGGTCCCGAACAGTCGCGCAGCGCTGCAATCCCTGCCCGGTGTGGGGCGCAAGACTGCCAATGTGGTGCTGAACATGTGGTGGCAGCACCCCGCGCAGGCGGTCGACACCCATATCTTTCGCGTCGGCAACCGCACCGGTATCGCACCCGGCAAGACTGTGGACGCGGTCGAACGCGCGATCGAGGATCACATCCCGGCTGATTTCCAGCTGCACGCCCATCACTGGCTGATCCTGCACGGCCGCTATCACTGCAAGGCGCGCAAACCCATGTGCCCCACCTGCATCATCAAAGACATCTGCCCCTACGAGGACAAAACCGAATGACCCAATACAAGCTGGTCGGCATCGGCAACGCCGTTGTTGATGTGATCTCTCACGCCGATGACAGTTTCCTCGACATGATGGGGATCGAAAAAGGCATCATGCAACTGATCGAACGCGACCGGGGCGAGGTGCTCTATGCCGCGATGGACGACCGGTTGCAGACGCCGGGCGGTGCCGTGGCCAACACCATCGCGGGCGTTGGCGCCCTTGGCCTGCCCACAGCGTTCATCGGGCGCGTGCACGACGACGCGCTTGGGCAATTCTACGCAAAGTCCATGCAGGACAGCGGCACCGATTTCGTCAACGACCCGGTGCCGGGGGGCGAATTGCCAACATCGCGCTGCATGATCTTTGTCACGCCGGACGGCGAACGCTCGCTCAACACCTATCTCGGCATCTCGACCGAACTTGGCCCCGACGACGTGCCGGACGCCGTGGCCTCCGGCACCGAAGTCATGTTTCTCGAAGGCTACCTATTCGACAAGGACAAGGGCAAGGAAGCCTTTCGCCAGGCCTCGCGCCTGACCCGCACCGCAGGTGGCAAGGCCGGGATCGCCATCTCGGATCCCTTCTGCGTCGACCGGCACCGCGCCGACTTCCTCGACATGATCGGCAACGAGCTCGACTATGTCATTGGCAACGAACACGAGATCAAATCGCTGTTCGAGACAGACGACCTTGAGGCCGCGCTGGCCAAGACGGCGGGCATGATCCCGCTGGTGATCTGCACCCGTTCCGGAGACGGTGTGACCATCATCGGAGACGGCGCGCGCCACGATATCCCGGTCGAGACCGTCACGCCCGTGGATGCGACCGGCGCAGGCGACCAGTTTGCCGCCGGGTTCCTCTACGGAATGATGAGCGGGTACGATCTGGCCACCTGCGGGCGCATGGGCAACCTCTGCGCCGCCGAGGTGATCAGCCATGTCGGCCCCCGTCCGCAACAGGACATGCTGAAGGCATTCAAGGCCGCAGGGCTCGTGTGATGCTCAGCGACGGATATCACGAGGTTCCGCGCGGCAAGGTGGCGACAATCGTCACCACGCTGGAGATGCGGAGCCCAATGGATATTCGTCCTGTCACCCCGCCTGCAGGTTGGAGCCTTGTCCGCCATGACGCGCCTTCGGTCGACTGGTATCGCGACATTTTTCGCGCCGTAGGGCAGGATTGGCTGTGGTTCGGACGCATGGTCATCGACGCCGACGCGCTCGCCAAGATCCTCAGCGACCCCAAGGTGCACGTCTACACCCTCCAACACGAGGATGGCGCAGACGGCGGCCTGCTCGAGTTGGATTTTCGGGAGCCGGGCCAGTGCGAACTGGCCTATTTTGGACTGACGCCCGCCCTCATTGGCACGGGTGCAGGCCGATACCTGATGAACAACGCCATCGAACTGGCGTGGGCGCAGGCCATCACGCGGTTCCACCTGCACACCTGCACCCTCGACAGCCCGCAGGCGTTGGCATTCTATCGCCGCTCGGGCTTTGTTCCGGTTTCGCAAAAGGTCGAGATCGCGGACGATCCACGCATCGCGCACGGGTATGACCGCAGTCTCGGGCCACACGTCCCGATCTTTGATCCCTAATCCACCAGCAGGCGCGAATAGTGCATCATGCCCAGACCGCACAAAGCGGTCTCGACCCGCGACCAGAGGTCACCAAACGCGATGGGCGCCATCCCGGCGCCCGCCCGGATGTCGTCGAGGCTGCGGCGCCCGTCAATGCCCGCAATCGCCGCGGCGGCCTGCTTTGGTACGGTAAACTCAAAGGCCTCTCCGGCGGTGTCGATGATGATCTGACCGGTGCGGGCCACATGCTGGGCCAATGCGTTGGGCGCCATGCCCCGCAGATGCGGTATGGCCTCTGACTTGCCGTGAGGCGGCGGTATGACCTGCCCCTTCCGACGCACATAGATCACGTGGGTCTTGAACGTGCCGCGGAAGTCTTCGGCAAGCTGCATGGCCGCGACACCGTCCGGCAATTGCAGGTCGCCCGTCAGGCGTGACGGGTCATAGAGGATGGGTTCGGGCGTACCGGCATAATTCAGCCCTGCACCCTCCAGCATCTCCAAAAGCTCGGTGATGGAAAACGCGCGATCCGTGCTGTGCAGGAGCAGATCATAAAAGCCCGCATCGCCGGACTTGTGGTCCACGACCCGCGTGTTCCGCTTGAACGGATGCGCGTCCGGTATTTTGGCATAGATGGCCTTTGCCCGCTTGAGCCGGTCCCGCGGCTTCATCCCCTCCAATGCCGCGCCAAACGCGGCTTGCAGCGGATAAACGCCCGAACGGCCATGCGGCGCGTACACCATGAGCCCCATCCCGCCATCGGGCGCGAGCGCGCCGGACAGCGCATCGAAACCCGCTTGCGGATCATCCAGATGGTGCAGAACACCACAACAGTCGATGTAGTCAAAGGGTCCATGCGCGGCAGCATTGAGCAAGCTGCCCGTGACGAATGTGATCCCCTGAAGCTTGCGCACCTTGGCCCGTTTCTCGGCAATCCGGCGCGACGCCTCGGACAGGTCGAGATATGTGATCTCATAGGGCCGACCCGCATCCGTCAGCAATTGCGCCAACTGGATCAACGCGTCCCCGGTGCCGCCCCCCGCCACAAGCGCGCGCAGGGGCCGGGACCAGTCCCGGGCACCACCCCACAACCAGTGATCCATTTCCACAGGCAGTGACGGAGACCCGGTGACCAGCCGCTTGCGTTCATCCTTGGGGTCGCGCTCGGGGTAAGGGTAGGCCTCGTATTGGGCCTGCACGTCCGCCTTGCTCATGCCATGTCCCTTGTGGTGCTGCCGCGCGACCCTAGCAGCACTGCAAGCGGTTGCAATCAGCACCTGCCTGTTTCTAGGTTTGGGCCCAAAGGAGACCGCCTCATGACCAGCCCTTTTCGTTCGACCGTGATGCGGGTGCGCCCCGAATGGATCGACTATAACGGCCATCTGAACATGGCCTATTACAGCGTGCTCTTCGATCAGGGGGCGGACCAGATCTTTGAACAGCTGGGCTTTGGCCCCGACTATCAGGCGCAAACCGGGCACACGACCTATTCGGCGGAATTCCACATCTCGTATGTGCGCGAGCTACATGTCGATGCGCCCGTGACGGTGACGTTCCAGATGATCGACTGCGATGAAAAGCGGTTTCACTCCTATCAGGAGCTTTGGCACGAGGATGGCTGGCTGGCGGCCACCGGCGAAACGATGACCTTGCACGTGGACCAGTCCGGACCCCGCGTGGCGGCGATGCCTGCGGAGATCTACGCCAAGGTCAGCGCATTGCGCGATGCCCATGCCGCTTTGCCCCGCCCGGACAGGGTCGGGGCCAGCATCGGGATAAAACGTCGCGGTTGAGCATGGCTTTCCCTTGCCCGTCCCGCGCGCTATACGGCGCGCCAGACGAGGGGGCCGTATTATGGCAAGTTGGGAATACAAGGTGGTGCCGGCGCCAAGCAAAGGGCGCAAGGGCAAGGGTGTGAAAGGCAGCGAAGGCAGGTTCGCCTTTGCGCTCGAAAGCCTGATGAACGAGATGGCCGGTGACGGCTGGGAGTTTCAGCGGACCGAGACGCTGCCGTCTATCGAAAGGTCAGGCCTGACCAGCACCACCACCGAGTGGCGCAACGTCATGGTGTTCCGCCGCGCGGTCAGTGCGCCAATGGATGATTTCGAACCGGAACTGCTGCCTGCGCCGGAGGCCGTGGCCCTCGCGGCCGTGCCCGCTGCGGCGGCAGCGGGGATCGCCGCGCAGACGGCGGACGCGGATGATACTGTGCAGTCGGATGCCACGTTCGAGCCCGGCGAGGGGGCAACACAGATGTTGCCGGACAATGGTGTCGAAGGCACCTCTGACGTCTCCGGCATGACAGCCTCACTGAAAGGTCTGGCCGCGCAACGGGCCACCTCCGGCGACGCCTGAGCACAGGTCCCGTCAGTCTTCGCGGAAGGCCCGGTTGAAATAGTCCATGAGCGGCTTGATCAGGTAGGTCAGCGGCGAGCGATCATCGGTCCGGATGAATGCCTCCACCGGCATGCCGGGGATGAGCACCTGACCGTCTGTCAGCTTCTCCTGCTCACCGGGGTTCAGGACAATTTCCGCGCGGTAGTAGCTGGCGCCCAGGGCCTCGTCTTCGAACGCATCGGCCGAGACCAGCGCCACCTGCCCCACCAGTTCGGGCGTCGTCCGCTGATCCAGAGCGGAAAAGCGCAGGTTCACCGCCTGCCCGGTCACGATCTGGTCGATGTGGATCGGATCGACACGCGCAGCGATCACAAGAGGGCGGTCCTGCGGGATCAGGAACAGCACGGGGTCGGCAGGCCGGATGACCGACCGCAGGGTCTGCACCCGCATGTTGTAGACAATGCCGGACACGGGCGCGCGCAGTTCCATCCGTTCGATATCCGCCAAAAGGCTCTGACGTTGTTCGATCAGCTCAAGCTCGCGCGTGCGTAGATCGCGCAAGCGGGTGATCGCCTCTTCGCGCCGGGTGGTGCCCAGGCGCAAGACCTCGATCTCGATCTCGGTGATGCGCTGTTCGGCCTGCGCCTTGCTCGCGGCCAGTTCGCCCAATTGCCCGTCCAGCGAGGCCGCCTGCCGTTGCAGGGCGAGGACACCTGACGCCTGTGCGAGGCCGCGCGTCAGCAGGCTTTGCTGTGCTTCCAGTTCCTGTTCGATCAGTTCGAGTTGCCGTGCCAGCGACGCCTCCTGCGCTTCGACCCCGACGATCTGGTTTCGGGTTTGCGCCGCACGCTCGGACAGTTGTTCGCGCGTGCGGGCGGTCGTTTCGTTGCGCGCCTCAAAAAGGTTCTCCTGCCCCCGGATCAGTTCCGCGACCTGCGGGCGTTCCGCGCTGACACGCAGCAGTTCCGGATCAAAGGTCAGGCTCTCGCGCCCGTCCCGCTCGGCCTCGAGCCGACCCCGGCGGGCCATGAATTCGTAAAGCTGGCTTTCGATGATCACGAGGCGCGAGCGCAGCTGTGTGACATCGAGCTGCAGCAGCAGATCGCCCGCCTCCACGGCGTCGCCTTCCTTCACGCCGATCTCGGCCACAACGCCACCCTCGGGGTGCTGAACCACCTGGCGGTTCTGATCCACCTCGATCCGGCCCGATGCGATGATCGCGCCTGCAATCTGCGTTTGCGTGGCCCAGACGCCGAAACCGCCGACCAGAATGACGAGCCCGATAAACCCGAGCACGACGGGCAGGCGGGCGGACCAGCGGCTGTCGCTCATGATACGCCTCCGACATCCGCGGGTGCGCGGGCAATGTCCTGATGGTTCTTGACGGTGCTGCGCAGCACGTCGTCCTTGGGGCCAAATGCCGTGCGCATACCGTTTTCGATCACCAGCAGCAGGTCGCATTCCTGAATGGCGGCCGGGCGGTGGGCCATGATGATGACCGACCGTTTTTCCTGCTTGAGCTGCCGGATCGCCTGATTGAGCGCCCGGTTGCCGGAATTGTCGAGGTTGGAGTTCGGCTCGTCCAGCACAAGGATCACCGGGTCGTCATAGAGCGCGCGGGCCAGACCGATCCGCTGGATTTGTCCGCCGGACAGGCGTTGCTGACTTGCGCTGATCCGCGTGTCGTACCCTTCGGGCAGTTCAAGGATCATGGTGTGGGCATCCGCCTTTTTTGCGGCGGCCACGACCTTTTCATCGTCCGGGGTGGTGGACAGGCGGGCGATGTTCTCGGCAATCGTTCCGTCAAAAAGCTGCACGCGCTGCGGCAAGTATCCGATGAGCTGGCCAAGGATCGAGGGCTCGTATTGATCCAGCGCAGCCGAATCGAGGCGAATGGACCCTCCGGCGGGCCGCCAAACACCCGTGAGGCACCGCGCAAGCGTGGATTTGCCCGCGCCCGAGGGGCCGATCACACCCATCGCCTTGCCCGGCGGCAGGTCAAAGTCGAGGCCACGCAGGGCCGCGGATTTCTCGCCCGGCGGCACGACCGTCAGGCTTTTGGCGACAAGGCGCGCCTTGGGCCGTGGCAACGCGGTGCGCTGTGGTTCAACGCCTATGGTGCCCAGAAGCTCAGCGAGCGCCTGCCACCCCTTCACGCCACGTTGCACGATAGGCCATTGGGTCAGCATCTGTTCAATCGGGGCAAGCGCCCGGCCCATCAGGATCGACCCGGCGATCATTGCGCCCGGCGTCATCTGGTTCTGCAGGACAAGGTAGGCCCCCAGACCCAGCATTGCGCTTTGCAAAAAGAGGCGCATGGTCTTGGTCATAGCGGTGAACCCGCCACCCACATCCGTGGCGCGGATCTGCTCCTGCAGGGCCTGGCCACGCGCCTTCTGCCAACGGTCAAAGGACGCGTTGCGCATCCCCATGGCCTGCACCATCTCGGCCTCGGTCCGCAACTGATCCGACATGATCGTGGCCACAAGGCCCGCGTGGTTCGCCTTGAGCTGTGGTTCACGGGACAGCAACTGGTTCGCCAGTGCGATCAGAATCAGCACTGTGCCACCGCCAACCGCCAGCCAGCCCAGCATCGGGTGAAAGAGGAAAATGCCCGCAACAAAAATCGGCGTCCACGGCAGGTCAAACATCGCCATCAGCACAGGCGACGTCATCAGCCGCTGAACCGCTTCCAGATCGGCCAGCCCGGTTTGCGACCGCATATCGGGCGCAACGGCGGATTTGCGCACGACGGCGTCAAAGACACGGCGATCGAGTTCCGCCTGAAAACGCGCCCCGACACGCGCCATGATCCGTCCACGGGCATAGTCGAGCAAACCCATGATCCCGTAGAGAAAGGCCACCAGAAGCGACAGGGCCAAAAGGGTTTCGTAGCTGCGGCTACCTAGCACCCGGTCATAGACCTGCAGCATATAGAGCGGTCCGGTGAGCATCAGCAGGTTCGCGAACATGCTGAACAGCCCGACACTCCAGTAGAGCGCGCGGCTTTTCCGACGCACGGCACGCAGTTCAGCCCGACCCAAATTTGATACTCTGTCCTGCATAGGCACCTTTTTGCGTGCGGCATTCCCGCTCTTGTCGTCGCGCCAGCTTTGGCGCATTTTTCGTGTCACGCAAGTGCCACAACCGGTCATTTACATCTGGTACGCTCTGGGCATTTGCCAGATAGACATTAATTGCGTGCTTACGCGTGTTGTTCGGAGATTTCCATTGGCACATTTGAAAACGGCAGGAAGGTTCCTGCTCGGCATGGTTTTGCTGGCCGGATTGGCAGCGTGCGGCGGCGGCGCGCCGAATGCCGTATCCGAAGACGGAGTCTTTGACCCCTATGAAAAGCAGAACCGCAAGGTGCACGCGTTCAACCGCGGGCTGGACCGGGCGCTGGTGCGCCCTGCCGCCATCGGTTACTCCACCATCCTGCCGGACGAGATCGAGGACAGCATCGGCAATTTCGCCAGCAACCTTGGCGAACCTTCCGTGATGGTCAACAGCCTCCTGCAAGGGGACCTGCGGGGTGCGGGCCTGTCGACGATGCGGTTTCTGACGAACTCGACGCTCGGGATTTTCGGTCTTGCCGATGTGGCGGCCGAATTCAAACTGCCGGAACATGACACGGATTTCGGCGAGACCCTGCATGTCTGGGGCGCGCGCGAAGGGGCGTATGTCGAATTGCCCGTGCTTGGCCCTTCGACCGTGCGCGACACCACGGGCATCGTGGTTGACCTCTTTACCAACCCGCTCAGCTACGTCTTTGACGAGCCCGAGCGATACTACGGCACTGCAGCCGGTGTGGCCTCCGGGCTCAGCACGCGCGGCCGCTTTACCGAAACCGTGGACAGCATTCTGTATGAGAGTGCTGACAGCTATGCACAGGCGCGCCTGATCTATCTGCAAAACCGTCGGTTCGAGCTGGGCGACGAAGAGGCGGGCGCGGAAATTGACCCATTTGCCTTGGATACGGAGGGTTTCTGATGATTGATCGTCGATTCTTTTTGGCGGGCGCGAGCGCGGCGATGCTGCTGCCACCACTGCCCGCGCTGGCGCTGAATGCAGCAGGCGCGAGCCAGCTGGTGAACGGGCTGGTGGCGGATATCAACAAGGTGATCGGATCGGGCAAGAGCGAAAGCGCCATGTTCCGCGACTTCGAACGTATCTTTTCACGGTACAGCGACACCTCATACATCGCCGCCTATGCAATGGGCGTGGATGGGCGCCGCGCCTCCAACGGGCAGAAGAGCAAGTTTTCCAAGGCCTTCCAGGGATATATCGCACGCAAATACGGCAAGCGGTTCCGCGAGTTCGAAGGCGGGCGGCTTGAGGTCAACGACGTCAAGCAGGTCAAGAACTGGTACGAGGTGCGCACAACCGCATTTCTGCGGGGCGAAGCGCCGTTCAACGTGACATTCCACGTTTCGGACCGGTCCGGCAAGCCGCTGTTCTTCAACATGTTCATCGAAGGCATCAACCTGCTTTTGACCGAGCGCACGGAAGTCGGCGCACTTCTGGATCGCAATGGCGGTGACATCGACGCCATGATTTCCGCGCTGTCACGCGCCGGTTAACGGTCGTCGCTCGAGGGCCGGTCGCGCTGGCGTCCCGGCTCTCCGATGCTGCCCAGAATATCGCGCACCAGAAATTCGATCAGCCCTTCGGTTGAATTGGGCACATCGCGGCGTCGCTGGCCCGGCTGCTGTTGAGGCTGGGTTGGCTGGTTGCGCAGTTGCGCAGGCGGTTGGGAAGGCAGCGGGCGCACCGGCACGCCCTCATGGATGCGCACCATCGCTTCGCGCCAGATTGCGGCGGGCAGTCCGCCGCCTGTCACACCGGTCAGCGGCGTGTTGTCGTCATAGCCCATCCAGACGCCCGCCACATAGTCCGCAGTAAAGCCGATGAACCACGCGTCCCGCGCTGCCTGCGTGGTGCCGGTCTTGCCCGCCGCCGGGCGACCGGGCAACTGGGCGCGCGCGCCCGTGCCCTGGCTGACCACACGCTCCATCATCCAGACGAGTTGCGCGGCCGCACTTTCCTGCACCACCCGTTCGCCGATCCCGCCGCCCGTGCCCATGAGCGGTTCGTCATCGCCCTTGAGCTTGAGTTCGACAAGGCCATAGGGCGTCACCGACGACCCGCCGTTCAGGATACCGGCGTAGGCGCCCGTCATTTCCAGCAGGTTGCTTTCCGATGCACCAAGCGCCAGCGCCGGGCCGGCGGCCAGGTCGCTTTCGATGCCAAACTGGCTGGCCACTTGCCGCACCAGCCCACGGCCGACGCTTTCGGACACTTTGACAGCCGGTATGTTCAGCGATTGCTCGAGCGCACGGGCCAGCGTGACCCGGCCTTCGTACTTGCCGGTGTCGTTCTTGGGGGACCATGGCCCGGAACCGGGAATGTCGATGGTCAGGGGCGCGTCGTCGACCGTATCGAGCGGTGAGTAGCCCAAATCGAGCGCAGCGGCATAGACAAAAGGTTTGAAGGCGGAGCCGGTCTGACGTTCGGCCTGGATCGCCCGGTTGAACACACCGGCCACGCGCGTCTCGCGCCCGCCCACCATGGCACGCACGGCGCCATCCGCGCTCATGACCACAATCGCAGCCTGCGCCTTGGAGCCTTCGCGGACCCTGGTGTCGAACACCTGTTTGATTGCGTCTTCGGCAGCCTTCTGGATGCGCTGATCGAGGGTCGTCGAGATGATGACGTCTTCGGTGGTGTTGCGGGTAAAGAATTCGGGGCCCGATGCCATGACCCAGTCGGCAAAGTATCCGCCCGCCTTGCGCTGTGCCGCCGGGGAGAGCACCGCAGGTTCCGCCTGCCATTTGGCCACTTCGGCAGGCGACAGATACCCCTGCTCACCCATCAGGCGCAGCACGGTTGCGGCACGGTCCTGTGAACGCTCCAGATCCGCAGTGGGGGAAAGCCGGGTGGGTGCGGTCAGCAGACCGGCGATCATCGCGCCCTCGGCCGGGGTCACCGCCCCGGCAGGCTTGCCGAAGTAGCGCTGCGCAGCCGCTTCGGCCCCGTAGGCCCCGCCGCCCATATACGCGCGGTTGAGGTAGATCGACAGGATTTCATCCTTGGAATACTTGGCCTCCATCGCCAAGGCATAGATCGCTTCCTTGGCCTTGCGCTGGATCGAACTGCGACGGCAATCGGCCACATACTGCGCCTCGCTCTCCCACGCGGTGGGGTCGTATTCGACACCAAGGCACAGCAGTTTCGCGGTCTGCTGCGTGATCGTTGAGCCGCCATGCCCTTGCAGCGGGCCACGCCCTTCACTCAGGTTGATGCGCACGGCACTTGCGATGCCGCGCGGGCTGAGACCGAAATGGCGATAGAACCGTTTGTCTTCGGTTGCCACAACCGCGTGCTTGAGATCCGGTGAGACACTGTTTGCCGTGACCGCGCCGCCGAACTGATCCCCGCGCCAGGCAAAGACCGCGCCGTCGCGGTCCACAAGCGTGACCGATCCGCGCGCGCGCCCGTCCAGCAGCGCGCTGGCATTGGGCAAGGTGGTGTAGATGTACCCCACCGCGAGCGCGAGGACCGCTGTCGCGACCAGCACGGCACGCGAGGTCACGACCCACACAAGGCGCGCCAGCCACCGAAAGAGGCGGGTCAGGATGTTGCCGCTTTTCTTCGGCGGTGTCCGCTTGCGCCGCTTGGGCGCAGGTTTGCGCGCAGCCGTCTTGGCCCCCGATTTGGGATAGCGTCGGTCTGCCACCAGCGGGCGCTTGCCCTTTTTCGAATTGCTCATCTTTGACCCCTGCCCGGCCTTTTGTTCCGACTACCATACCGGCTTTGATCGGGTTTGCCACGCGTGGGTCGGTCGCAGGGTTCGATTCTAGTTTGCGCAAAAATTAGGCGATCGCGTACAGTTGCGTATTTTTTGTGCAATCAGTTCCCGACAGGGGCGAATTCGCCCTGTGAAATCTTTGCCCTTCCGGCGCAATGCACTCTTTTCCCGGCAGGACGCAGCGCCGCCTGCCATCATGAAGGGGACACAAGTGAAACTCATCATCGCAACAATCAAGCCGTTCAAGCTGGAGGAGGTCCGCGAAGCGCTGACCGAAGCCGGCGTGCGCGGCATGATGGTCACTGAAATCAAGGGCTTCGGGTCACAATCGGGCCACACAGAGATCTACCGCGGGGCAGAATACGCGGTGAATTTCGTGCCCAAGGTCAAGATCGAGATCGTGGTCGCGGCCTCCATGGCCGACCAGATCGTCGAGACCATCACCAAGACCGCCCAGACAGGCAAGATCGGCGACGGCAAGATCTTTGTCCTCGACGTACAACAGGCCGTGCGCGTGCGCACCGGCGAAACCAACGAAGACGCGCTGTAAGAGCGGCGGCTGAGATAGGGAAACACGAGAAATGAACCTGAAACGACTTATTCCAACCGCCGCAGTCCTCGCGGCCCTGCCGATGGCGGCGTTTGCGCAGGATGCAGCCCCCGGTTTCGACGAAATCGGCCCCTATATCATGACAACCCTCCTGTTCCTGGTGGGTGGTTTCCTGGTGTTCTGGATGGCCGCTGGCTTTGCCATGCTGGAAGCGGGCCTTGTCCGCTCCAAGAACGTGGCGATGCAGCTGACCAAGAACATGGCACTCTTTTCGATCGCGGCGATCATGTACTGGCTGGTTGGCTTCAACCTGATGTATCCGGGCGATTTCAACGGCTATTTCGCATTCAACTTCGTGCCCACATCGCTTGAGCCTGTGGGCCTTGGTGCTGCGGACGCGTCGCTGGATTATGCGTCGGTCGGTTCGGACTTCTTCTTCCAGCTGATGTTTGTGGCTGCGACCGCCTCGATCGTGTCGGGCGCGCTGGCCGAACGGATCAAGCTGTGGCCGTTCCTGTTCTTTGTCGTCGTGCTGACGGGCATCATGTACCCGATCTCCGGCTCCTGGCAGTGGGGCGGCGGCTGGCTCAGCGAGCTGGGCTTCTCCGACTTTGCCGGTTCGACCATCGTGCACTCCGTGGGTGGCTGGGCCGCTCTGGCCGGTGCCATTGTGCTGGGTCCGCGTCTGGGCAAGTACAAGGACGGCAAGACTGTTCCGATGCCCGGCTCCAACCTCGCTCTGGCGACATTGGGCACGTTCATCCTGTGGCTCGGCTGGTTCGGCTTCAACGGCGGCTCGCAGCTGGCGGCTGGCACCGTGGGTGACATCACCGACGTGTCGCGCATCTTTGCCAACACCAACATGGCGGCAGCCTCGGGTGCCGTGGCGGCGCTGATCCTGACGCAGCTCCTCTACAAGAAGCCTGATCTGACCATGGTTCTGAACGGCGTACTGGCGGGCATCGTGTCCATCAGGCCCGAAGCTTTGGCACCCTCGGTGTT
>CAZRUV010000040.1:0-26714 GCA_964603315.1 uncultured Rhodobacterales bacterium | reverse complement strand
CCCGGCGTGACAGGCCGGTACTCTAACCAACTGAGCTACAACCGCCCGCTGCGTTTCGCGGGTTTATGTCCAGCCCCCCGACGGGTCAAGCGTCTTTTCCCGCCCGCAATCACAATTCTTGCGCCAATGCGCGGAAAATGCTGCCCTGAAACACGACGCGCACCATGCGCACAGGATGCCCAAGCAGGGTGCGATCAACCAACGCCTCTTCGACACCGCCCAGACGGTGGTAAAACCGCCGCGCATCCTGGTTCGCTTCGATCACCTCCAGATGCAGCACCCCTGCCCCCGTCTCGCTCAAACCCGCGCAGATCGCCCGCATCAGGTTGCGTCCGATCCCACCGCTGCGCACATCCGGGCGCACATGCAGATTGTCGAGGAGCGGCGGGTCCTGCCCCTCCACCGCGCCAAATCCCAGCAACGCGCCGTCGCGCTCCGCCACCCGGATCAGACGATCCGCGGGCCATGTCCCCCATCGCGCCTGCATGTTGGCATCCAGAGCCGCACCCAAAGCTGCCTCCGGCACGTATGGCGTATAGGATGCGCGCCAACTCGTTGCGTGCAGGTCCGCCAGTGCGGTGGCGTCCGCAGGACGAGCGGTGCGGATACGCAGGGTCATTTTTCGGGCAGCGGTATGAATTCATCCTCGTCACCCGGCGGCAACTGGAACCGGCCATGCGCCCAGTCCCCTGCGCGCCACGCTTCCTTGGCCGCGTCAATACGATCCTGCGACGACGCGACAAAGTTCCACCAGATGTAGCGCGATCCTTCCAGCGTCGCCCCGCCAAGCAGCATCAGCCGCGCGCCCTGCGCACCCGCCGTCAGCCCAAGCTGATCGCCCGGACGAAACACCATCATCTGACCCGCCACATAGGTCTCTCCTCCCACGGTCACGTCACCTTCGACCACGTAAACGCCCCGGTCTTCGTGATTGTCAGGCAATGGGATGCGCGCACCGGCTTCGAGCACAGCGTCCGCGTAGAACATTTCGGAGAACGTCTTGACCGGCGCCGTTTCGCCCCAGGCATCGCCCAGGATCAGGCGCACCTCTTTGCCTTCGCCCTCGAGGAAGGGCAGCGTGTCCTTGGGCGCGTGCTGGAAATCCGCCGGGTCGTCCTCGGCATCCTTCGGCAATGCCACCCATGTCTGAATGCCAAAGAGGTTGTGCGGTTTGGCCCGGATCTCACCATCCGTGCGTTCGGAGTGGGTGATCCCGTGGCCCGCCACCATCCAGTTGACGGCGCCCGGTTCAATCCACTGATCTGTCCCGAGGCTGTCGCGGTGGTGGATCTTGCCCTTGTAGAGATAGGTGACCGTGGCGAGACCGATATGCGGATGCGGACGCACGTCGATGCCCTTTCCGGTAACGAATTCCGCCGGACCCATCTGGTCAAAGAAGATGAACGGCCCGACCATCTGGCGCTTGGGGGCTGGCAGGGCGCGGCGCACTTCGAACCCGCCAAGGTCGCGGGCGCGCGGAACAATGACCGTATCAATGGCGTCGACGGCGTCTCCGATCGGGCAATGGGGATCAAGGGCGGGGTTCCAGCTCATCACATGCTCCTGTAAGCGGTTCACGATGAGAATAGACCACAGTGCCAAGCACACAACCGCGCCGGACGGACACATTCTGTGCAAGAACAAACAGACGCCCAGACGATAGCGCCCATCTGCGCGCTGGCGCAATCGGATTAAAAACGCGAGAGACCGAACCGACTGCGACGGGACAACAGCCAAGCACAGGCGAGCGAGGGGGTTTTGGTGGGTCGTGAGAGGCTCGAACTCCCGACATCTTCGGTGTAAACGAAGCGCTCTACCAACTGAGCTAACGACCCGCTGCGCATGGTTTTATGCCAAGCGATACGGGCTTCGCAACCCCTCAGTTACAACTGTCCATGCACGCCGTTTTCCACAACGTAAACAACACCTTGACCGCCGGGCAGATCGCCCAGCGTGGCCGAGGACTGGCCCAAAGCCACCGTGCGCAGCATCCGGGACGTGATGCCATGGGTCACGCACAGCGTGGGTGCGGTCAGACTTGCGAGAAAGTCGGCACAGCGGTCGCGCAATCGCGCAAAACCCTCGCCGCCCGGCGCATGTTCATAAAGCGCCAGCGGCCCGTCGGGCGTGTCCTCAAGGGTCAGACCCGTCGCGGAGACCTCGGACCGCATCTTGCCGGACCACTCCCCGACCTCAATCTCGCGCAGGCGGTCATCGGTGCGCAAAAACGGAACGTGGCGCGCCAGCGCAATGGCCGCCGTCTCGAATGCCCGCCCCTGCGGGCTGACCCGAACGTCAAAACCACTGAGATCCAGCGCTGCAAGCGTGTCAGCCAGCACCTGCGCCTGCGCCCTGCCACGCGCGGTCAGCGGCGAGTTCAGCGCGCCCTGAAACCGCCCTTCGGCGTTCCAGACGGTTTCGCCATGTCGCATCACATAGATGGGCTGGAATGACATTCAGACCTCCGAAAACGACAAAAGCACACCGCCCGGGTGTGCTTTTGATGGTGGGTGATAAGAGATTTGAACTCCTGACATCTTCGATGTGAACGAAGCGCTCTACCACTGAGCTAATCACCCAAAGCCCGCGCGTCTTACAAAAGCACGCATCTGCATGCAAGTGCCACGCGGACAAAAATCGCGGTCTATTCGGCGGCGGTCTTGGTTCCTGACGGGGCGACTGGCATCGCGCTCTCGGCGCTGGCGTCATCCACCGGCAGGTCGCGGGCCTGGCGAATGCGCGCCACGACGACCTTGCCGTCGGGCAATTTGCGTTCGCGGTTGATCTTGACCGTCCCGAAGGGTTGCAGGTTGAGGTCGCGGCTGTCTTGCAGCGCCAGCCCCATCGTGGTCAGCGCCGCCTCGACCACCTTCTTGACCTCTGCCCGCTTCATGCCGGTCTTGGTTGCCACGGTGTCGAGCAACTCTTTCTTTTTCAGGGCCGGGCCGGCCACGACGGGTTCCAGTTTGGTGACTGTTGTGGGTTTCACCACCGCCGGCTTGGCCGTCGATGTCTTGCCGACCGCAGCCTTTGCAGCGGCGGTCACGCTGGTCGCGGGCTTTTTCGCGGTGGTCTTGGCGCGCGTCGTCGTTGTGCGCTTGGCTGTCGTGGTTTTCGACGCCGTCGTGGACTTGGCTTTGGATTTCGTCGTGCTCGATCGGGTTGGCATCAAAGGCCTCCTCGTTGTTATCGTCGCAACCATAAAGCGTATGTGTGCCAAAATCTAGTGGTCCACCCGCGAAAGGCCTCAATTTGAAGTAAATCTGGTGGCACTGGCAGCACCACGGAAAACGGCCCGGAACAGAGGTCCCGGGCCGTCACAACCAACTTGCAGGGCGACTGATCAGTGCGCCGTGGCGCCCGCGCCGGTGGCCTTGGCCGCAGCCGCAGCGGCTGCCGCCGCCTCTTCCGCCGCCTCATCCCATTCGATCGCGTCCGGCTTGGTGATCAGCGCGCGCTCGAGCACTTCGCGAACGTGTTCGACGGGGATAATCTCTAGCCCCTCTTTCACGTTGTCCGGGATTTCGGCGAGGTCCTTTTCGTTCTCTTCCGGGATCAGGACCGTCTTGATCCCGCCCCGCAACGCCGCCAGCAGTTTCTCCTTGAGGCCGCCGATGGGCATTGCGTTGCCGCGCAGGCTGACCTCGCCGGTCATGGCGATGTCCTTGCGCACCGGTATGCCGGTCAGCACGGAAACGATAGAGGTGACCATGGCCAGACCCGCACTGGGCCCGTCCTTGGGCGTGGCGCCATCGGGTACGTGCACGTGGATGTCGAGCGTGTCGAATTTCGGCGGTTTCACCCCGATCTCCGGACTGATCGAGCGGACATAGCTTGATGCTGCGTCAATCGACTCCTTCATCACGTCGCCCAACTTGCCGGTGGTCTTCATCCGACCCTTGCCCGGCAGCTTCAGCGCCTCGATATGCAGCAGGTCGCCGCCCACGGACGTCCACGCCAGCCCGGTCACGACACCGATCTGATCATCTTGCTCTGCCAAGCCGTAACGGTGCTTGCGAACACCCAGGAAATCATCGAGATTTTCGGGCGTTACAACAACCTCTTCAACCTCTTTGCGGATGATCTTGGTCAGCGATTTCCGCGCCACCTTGGCAATCTCACGCTCGAGGTTCCGCACGCCCGCTTCACGGGTGTAGTAGCGGATGATGTCGCTCAGCGCTTCGTCCTGCAATTCAAACTCGGACTTCTTGAGCCCGTGGTTCTTGATCTGCTTGCCGATCAGATGCTGTTTGGCGATCTCGCGCTTTTCATCCTCGGTGTATCCGGCGAGCGGGATGATCTCCATCCGGTCCAGGAGCGGACCCGGCATGTTGTAGCTGTTCGACGTGGTCAGGAACATCACGTTCGACAGGTCATATTCGACCTCAAGGTAGTGATCGACAAAGGTCGAGTTCTGTTCCGGATCCAGCACCTCAAGCATGGCCGACGCCGGGTCGCCCCGGAAATCCTGCCCCATCTTGTCGATTTCATCGAGCAGGATGAGCGGGTTTGTCGTCTTGGCCTTTTTCAACGCCTGAATGATCTTGCCCGGCATCGAGCCAATATAGGTGCGACGGTGACCCCGGATTTCGGATTCGTCCCGCACGCCGCCAAGGCTGATGCGAATAAACTCGCGCCCGGTCGCTTTCGCGACCGACTTCCCGAGCGATGTCTTACCGACCCCGGGAGGGCCGACGAGGCACATGATCGGGCCCTTCATCTTTTTCGAGCGCTGCTGAACGGCAAGGTATTCGACGATGCGTTCTTTCACTTTTTCAAGGCCGTAGTGGTCGTTATCGAGGATCTTCTCGGCGCGACCAAGGTCCTTTTTCACGCGGCTTTTCACGCCCCACGGGATCGACAGCATCCAGTCGAGATAGTTGCGCACCACCGTGGCTTCGGCGCTCATGGGCGACATGTTCTTGAGCTTTTTCAGCTCCGCCTCGGCCTTTTCGCGCGCCTCCTTGGACAGCTTTGTCTCGGCGATCTTGGCTTCGAGTTCGGCAACCTCGTTCTTGCCGTCCTCGCCGTCGCCCAGCTCCTGCTGGATCGCCTTCATCTGTTCGTTGAGGTAATACTCGCGCTGCGTCCGCTCCATCTGGGACTTGACGCGCGTCTTGATCTTTTTCTCGACCTGCAGGACGGACAATTCGCCCTGCATCAGGCCATAGACCTTTTCCAGCCGCTCGGACACGCTCAGTGTCTCGAGCAGGTCCTGCTTCTGGTCCACTTCGATGCCCAGATGCCCCGCGACCAGATCGGCCAGCTTGGCAGGTTCGGTGGTTTCGCCGACCGCGGCCAGCGCTTCCTCGGGAATGTTTTTCTTGACCTTGGCGTAGCGCTCGAACTCTTCGGCAACCGAACGCAGCAATGCTTCGGTGGTCGCCATGTCGCCGGGCATTTCCGTCAGATACTCGGCCCGCGCCTCGAAAAACACATCATTTTCAAGGTATTCCGTGATGCGCACCCGCGCCTGCCCCTCGACCAGCACCTTGACGGTGCCGTCGGGCAGTTTCAGCAGCTGCAACACATTGGCCAGGACCCCGGCCTTGAAGATGCCGGACGCTTCCGGGTCGTCCTCTGCAGGGTCGATCTGGCTCGACAGCAGGATTTGCTTGTCGTCGGCCATCACCTCTTCCAGCGCTTTCACGGATTTCTCGCGCCCGACAAACAGCGGCACGATCATGTGGGGGAAAACCACGATGTCGCGCAGCGGCAGAACCGGGTAAGAGGCGTTGAGGGGCTCTTGCATGCTCATTTCCTTATCATTGGCAAACCAGCACGGCCCCGCGAGGCGGCGACACATGGCTGGTTCCTTGCATCGGACGCTTATACCTGTGGTGCACGCCCGTTTGTTTCAAGTCACACCATGACGGCGCAACGAATGAGGTGCAATGGGATCGGGCAAACTGTCCCCAGTTTTTTCATGTGCTTTGCCTGATTGTTTTGCACAGTGTGGCCCGGTCCAAACCGGGGCCGTGTACGCGTCGCGCGTCGAAAATCGCACCGCTGTGCCCACGCGTGCACCGCTGCGCACACTGTTGGGGAGGGTGCGCGCATTGCTGCGCACCCTTTGGCGATCAGACCAACGTCGCGACCGCCAAAACCGACACTGCAAACCAGCTAACTGCAACAATCGTAAACTGCATGACATCCCTCCCCAGGGCGTGTGTGACTGTTAACAAGATAAGGCATGCAAAGATCTTTTTGCATGGGGGAATACCTGACCATCGCTCCCCCGTCCGTGGATTGACCGCAGTCCTCGTATGTTCGCGGAATCGGTGCTATGGCAGGGCATGACACACGACTTTTGCCTCGCAACCTGCGGAAAAAGAACGTGAAACCGCACCTCCACCTTCACGTCGGGCTGGGCAAGTGCGCCTCCACGTCGCTGCAGGCCTTTCTGGCGACGCATCGCGATGTGCTGCGGGCCCGCGGGCTCGACTACCCGGATCTGGGCACAGGTCTTGCGGGCAACATGACCGCCTACGCTCTGAGCCAGCGGCCGCCAGAGGCGCGATGGGGCGCACGACAGTTCGACTTCGACACCGCGCGCGAACGGCTGAACGCTGCCCTGGAGCGCTCGCCCTGCCCTAACGTGCTGTTGTCGAGCGAGGCGTTGACGCATCCGGAGCACATGCTGGACCTCGGCTGGCTCTATGATGCGTTCCGGTCCGTGACCGTGCACCTGATCCTGCGCCCGCGCGCGGCATGGCTGGTGGCCGTCTATGCGCAGTTGGTCCGCGCCGCAGGTCTGCACACGGACTTGAACGCCTTTCTGGACAGTACACTTGTGCGTGAAGGCGCGCAGTTTGCCCGCATCCTGCAATTCTGGCGCGCAAGTGCCGGACAGGACGCCGTCACGCTGCATATGCTGCGGCCGCAGGACTTGCCCATCATCGACAGGGTGTTGCACAGCATCGTGCCGGGAGTGGACTTGCCGGACGGGGCGGCGCGACGGCGGAATGTGACACCATCCGCCTTTGTGATTGTGGCGCAAGCCTATGCGCACCAATGTGCGCTTGCCGGCGCTTCACCCGGTCCGGACAATGTCGCCGCAATGGCGGCGCGGTTTGACCCAGATCCGTCGCTGTCCCTGCTCTCGACAGAAGTGGTCCGACGGATTGATGCGCAATTTGCGACTGACACGACCCGCTTCGTTAACATGCAGGATGTCGTGACCCGTGCGGATATCGAGATGACACAGGGGCAGACCCTTCCGTCAGGGGTCACCTTTGATCAGGTTCTTGCCATGCCGGCCTTTGGTGACTTTGCAAAATGCGCCGGACTGCCCGTGCCAAACGGGCGCGGCGCATGATGGTTTGATGCGGTCCCCCTGCGACATACGCCCCGAAGGCTTGGGCCCCTGAGCGCCCCATCCGGCGCGTCACAGGCGTTGATCCAGCGCCTTGAGGTCAGCGACCGCCTGCTGCTCGGCGGAGGGTAGCGAAGCATCTCTCAATGCGCCGTTTCCGCTACAATTGCTCTATATCGCCCAAGGCACGGGTAGCGTGAAACTCCGCCTCGAACGCGGCAAAGGCGCCATTTGCGATTGCGGCACGCATACCTGCCATAAGCTCTTGATAATAATGCAGGTTGTGCCAGGTCAGCAGCATGCCGGAAATCATTTCCTGGGCGCGGAAGACATGGTGCAGGTAGGCGCGCGAATAGCTGCGGCAGGCCGGACAGGTGCAGTCTTCGTCCAGGGGGCGCGGGTCGTCCGCGTGGCGCGCGTTCTTGATGTTGACCACGCCGCGCCGGGTAAAGACCTGGCCCGTGCGCCCCGACCGCGACGGCAACACGCAGTCCATCATGTCGATGCCCCGCGCCACCGCCCCCACGATGTCGTCGGGCTTGCCGACGCCCATCAGGTAGCGGGGCTTGTCCCGCGGCAGTTGCTCGGGCGCGTAATCAAGGCAGCCAAACATGGCCTCCTGCCCTTCGCCCACGGCAAGGCCGCCCACCGCATATCCATCAAATCCGGTGCCCGTCAGCGCCTCCGCGCTTTCGGCGCGCAAGTCTTCTTCCAGCCCCCCTTGCTGGATGCCAAACAGCGCATGACCCGGCCGGTCGCCAAACGCATCGCGCGACCGCTGGGCCCACCGCATCGACAGCCGCATGCTGTCTGCAATCCGGTCGCGATCGGCGGGCAATGCGGGGCATTCGTCAAAACACATCACGATGTCCGACCCGAGCAGGCGCTGAATCTCCATGGATCGTTCGGGCGTCAGCGCATGCTTCGACCCGTCGATATGCGATTTGAAGGTCACGCCCTCTTCGGTGAGTTTGCGCAGCCCTGCAAGGCTCATCAC
Organism: uncultured Rhodobacterales bacterium; assembly: GCA_964603315.1. Classification (GTDB taxonomy): domain Bacteria; phylum Pseudomonadota; class Alphaproteobacteria; order Rhodobacterales; family Rhodobacteraceae; genus Tateyamaria. The sequence goes on along the minus strand of CAZRUV010000040.1, from coordinate 18,402 downwards.
CTGAAACCCGCCGGAATCGGTGAGAATGGGCTTGTCCCAGTTCATGAAGCGGTGCAACCCGCCCAGCCGGTCGATCCGCTCGGCGGTGGGGCGCAACATCAGGTGATAGGTGTTGCCCAGCAGGATATCAGCCCCGGTGGCCGCCACGCTTTCGGGCAACATCGCCTTGACCGTGGCCGCTGTGCCGACGGGCATGAAAGCGGGCGTTCGGATCATGCCGCGCGGCGTCGAGATCGTCCCTGTGCGTGCCCGCCCGTCCGTTGCCTTGAGATCAAAGGAAAATCGGCTCATCTCGTTGCCCCTCGGCCTGCCAAAGCCGTCCTCTTAGCGCCCTGCCCGCCGCGTGCCAAGCCATTCGGCGCAGCAATGATGCGGGTGGCGGCGACCTTCACGGTGGCAGCGCGTCATTGCCGCCTTTCCGCCCCGTACGACTGCTGGCCAGAGGTCTGCGGTCGTGCTAGTTACAACCTTCACGATTGGAGGCACGCATGGACACACTGAATTTCGGTTGGGAAGAATGGGTCAGCTTGCCGGAACTTGGCCTGCCCGCACTCAAGGCCAAGGTTGACACCGGTGCGCGCACATCTGCCCTGCATGCCCATGACATCGAGGTGTTCGGCCCGGCCAAGGCCCCGAAAGTGAGATTCAACGTGCATCCCGTATCAGGCAAGGATCATGTGGCGATCACCTGTTCAGCCCCGATCCTCGACCGGCGTGAGGTGACGTCGTCCAACGGGGAAAGCGAACTGCGCTATGTGATTGAAACCAAACTGGAAGTGGCCGGACAGTCCTGGCCCATCGAGGTCACATTGACCGACCGGTCCTCGATGATGTCGCGCATGCTCCTGGGCAGGCAGGCGTTGCAGGACCACATTTCGATCACGGCAAGCGAAAAGCGGCTGCAGCCGGAGTTGAATTTCGACGTCTACCACAGTTCGGCGATGCGCAAATCCGCCCCGAGCCGCGCCCTGCGGATCGCGGTGCTGAGCCGCGAGGACAATTATTCCACGCGACGCCTCGTCTCGGTCGGCGAAGCGCGCGGACATACGGTTGAAGTTATCAACACAACCCGTTGTTATATGGCGATTAACGCCAAGGCGCCGGAAGTGCACTATGACGGCAAGAGGCTGCCGCGCTACGACGCCGTGATCCCCCGCATCGGGGCGTCCGTGACCGCCTATGGCACCGCCGTGATCCGGCAATTCGAGACGATCGGCACCTATTGCGTCAACGGCGCGGATGGCATCACCGCCAGCCGGGACAAGCTGCATGCCCACCAGATCCTCGCGGCAAAACGCATCGGGATGCCGACCACGGCCTTTGCCGCCTCGCCCCTTGATACGGCAAACATCATGGGCCTCGTCGGCACGGCGCCCGTCATCGTGAAGCTGTTGGAAAGCACGCAAGGCAAGGGCGTGGTGCTTGCGGAGACCAAGAAGGCCGCGGAATCCGTGATTGACGCCTTTCGCGGCCTGCGCGCGAACTTTCTGGTGCAGGATTTCGTCAAGGAGGCCGCAGGCGAAGACATACGCTGTCTCGTGGTCGACGGGCGCGTTGTTGCGTCGATGAAGCGGACGGGCGCAGAGGGTGATTTTCGCTCCAACCTGCACCGTGGCGGATCGGCCAAATCGGTGCGCATCTCCAAGGAAGAGCGCGAAACGGCCGTGCGTGCGGCGCGCGCCTTCGGGCTGGGCAAGGCGGGCGTGGATCTGCTCCGCTCCGAAACCGGGCCCAAAGTGCTTGAGGTGAACTCTTCCCCGGGTTTCGAAGGCATCGAACGGGCAACCGGCAAGGATATTGTCGGCAAGATCTACGACATGATCGAGACACGGGTAAAACCGCGCCCGGTACGTCGCCGGAAATAGCAAGCCCACCGGTGAGCCTGCGTCACAGGGATGCTCTTTACCGCCCTGCACGCAATCCCTATATGATTGGTCAGGAAATGCAGGAGCGACAGCATGGATCAGCCCAATGAGATGCTTGAAGGCGCACCGTTGATTGCGCCCTCGTCAACGGATCATCCGCTGCACGAGGCAATCGTTGAGGCGTGTCGCACGGTCTATGACCCTGAGATTCCTGTGAATATCTTTGAGTTGGGGCTGATCTACACGATCGACATCAACCCCGAGAACGAGGTCAACATCATCATGACGCTGACCGCCCCCGGTTGCCCGGTGGCCGGTGAAATGCCGGGCTGGGTGGCCGATGCCGTGGAACCTGTGCCCGGTGTCAAACAGGTTGACGTGCACCTGACGTGGGAGCCGCCCTGGGGCATGGAAATGATGTCGGACGAGGCGCGGCTCGAACTCGGCTTCATGTAGCCCGGGCTCACCCGCCAGATTTGTCGCAAAACTGTCACTGCACTGTCGGCCCGCTGTCACGTGGCCGCATCATGGCTGTGCTTGCCAACCGCAGCGCTGCGTCCCCCCAGATGTCGCGCGGCAACGGCCCGACTGTTCCGCAGGCGCTCTGAATGTCCGAGCGTAGGTCGGGTTATCCCCCAGCTTGGGGCCGCCACGTCCATGGCGGCCCCTTTTTCTGGCTGCACACCGACTTACAGCCGGCGCAGAAGCCACATCACAGCGCGGCGCCGCCGTTGTCGACGTTTGCGATTTCGCTCTTGGTCTTGCAAAATTGCAAACTCTTCCTGCTCTTGCGCGTAAAGGCTCAGTGTTTCCATATCTTTATAACGGTGAAGCATGGCGTTTCTCCTGTTCATGCCTCAAAGATGACCGCCACGCTGCGGATTGTTAGACCCGAAATCCGCAGGTAACCTTGCAAATATGCAAATCACGGATTGGACAGATTTCGGGCTCTTCGCCGTCGTCGCCCGCCACGGCGCGCTGTCGGGCGCGGCGCGGGAAACGGGGCTGAGCCAGGCGACGCTCTCGCGGCGCATGACCGCGCTGGAGCAGCGACTGGGCCGACGGCTCTTCGCCCACGGGGCGGCGGGCTATGCACCAACCGCTGAAGGGCGCGATCTGCTGGACCGGGCCAAGAAGATGGAGGCCGCCGCCCGCGACATCGCCCAATGGAATGCGGGCCGCACTGGTCCGCCGCGTGTGCGCGTCTCGGCCGGCACCTGGACCACCGACTTTCTGGCCCGCAACGTGCCGCACTATTGGTCACCCGACGCGCCGTGGCAGCCGGAATTCGTCAATTGCAATATCGAAATGGATATCGAACGGCGCGAGGTGGACATCGGCGTGCGCAACCGCCGCCCGACACATCCGTGGCTGGCGGGACGGCGCACAAGCCAGGTGGAACACGCCGTATTCGCCCGTGATGAGACCGTGACAGGCTGGATCGGACCCAGCGACGACACCTCCACCCTGCCCTCTGAGGCCTGGACACTGGCGCATCACGCGGCCGACATCACCGCCTTTTCCAATGATCCGCAGGTGCGCGCAGCATTGGCCTGCGCCGGTGTCGGACGTGTGGTATTGCCCACTTTTGCCGGGGATGCGATGCCGGGCCTGATCCGCGTGTCGGACATTGTCGAGGAACTGACGGCGGAGGAATGGCTTGTCTGCCATCAGGACACGCGTCACGACCCACCCATCCGCGCCGCCCTCAACGCCCTCGCGGCCATGCTGTCGCGGGATCGGTCTGTGCCCTTGCAGGATGTGGCGCAAAGCCCTACCTTTACAGTCGGATAAACGAGGCAGGACCCATGTTCGCGATCCCCGGAAAACAGGCTGTCACGATCACCGATCGCGCGGCGGCGCATATCGTCAAGCTGATGCAAAAGGATGGTCACGCGGGCCTGCGCATCGGCGTCAAGAAAGGCGGTTGTGCGGGTATGGAATACACCATGGAATACGTGGACGAGGCCGACCCCAATGACGAGGCTGTCGAGCAGGATGGCGCGCGGGTGCTGATCGCCCCGATGGCGCAGATGTTCCTCTTTGGCACCGAGATCGACTATGAGACGTCGCTGCTCGAGTCTGGCTTCAAGTTCAACAATCCCAACGTGTCCGATGCCTGCGGCTGCGGCGAAAGCATCTCGTTCAAGGATGTCGGGGAACTGGCAGCGGAACGGAACGCCTCCTGACATGGCGGTGTCGCGCGAAGAGATTGATCATGCGCTCGATCTCTTTGCCGGTCTCGGACCGCTCACCACACGCAAGATGTTTGGCGGCCTGTCGATCTACTGCGACGGGACCATCTTTGCGATCCTGATGTCTGACGGTCGGCTCCTGCTCAAGGGGCAAGGCGAGATGCAGGCGCGGTTTGACGCCATGGGCCTCGAACGCTGGGCCTATGCACGCAAGGACGGCAGCCCGACCCATATGCCTTACTGGCACCTGCCCGACAGCGCGCTCGACGACGCGGACGAAGCCGTGGCCCTTGCCCGCGAGGCATTGGCCCATCTCTGACGCTATGCGACGCGGTCCGGGTGCGGTAACCTGTTACCGTGTTGGTAGAGGGGACAGCGCATGACCGAGGAGGAACTGGCCGAAAGGCGGCTCGCACTCGAAGAGCGAAAGACCGAACTTGAGGCCGAGGTGGCGCAGGCGCGCATGGCGCTGGACCAACGGCAGATCGGCCGGTTCTCGTCCGGCGCGGTGACGCTGATCGGGGCGGCGATTGCCGTTGTGTCGGCGGTGGCCACAACGACCATTGGCGGGCTCTTTGGCGCGCAGAACAACGCCTCGAACAACGCCGCCCAGCAACAGCTTGCCCGTGAAGAGGTCGAAGGGCAGCTCAACATCAAGCGCACCGAAGTCGAAGGCCAGATCCGTGTGCAGGAACTGGTCGCCAGTGCCGAACGCGACCGGCTCGAGATCGAGCAGAAGTTCGAGATCATCACGCAGGCGACCAAGGGCCTGCCCCCCGACGTCGCCTCGGAGAACCTGAAGTTCTTTGTCGAGGCCGGCATCCTCGAAGATCCCGAAGGCAAGATACGGGCGCTGGTCGAACAGGGCCGCGCACCTGATCTGCCTGCTGTTCTGGGTCAGCAGCGCGGAGACAATCCGCTGCTGGAGCGCGTGGCACAACTGAACAAGACGCCGCCGTCGTCCAAAGCGCCATCCGTCAACGGCAGGTTCAGCATTTCCGAAGGCATCCTGCGCAGCGACGGCAGTGCAACAATCGACTATGTTGAAACGCCCAATCATGGCGACGAAATCACGCCTCAATACGTGGTGTTTCACTACACCGGGGGTGTCGGCCCGGGCGTTCTGCGGATGTTGACCGAGAACGTGGTCAAGGCCAGCGCGCATCTGTTGCTCCAGCGCGACGGCACCATCGTGCAACTGCTGCCGCTGGATCGCAAGGCGTGGCATGTGGGCCGGTCCAATTGGGGCAGCCTATCGTCTCTGAACAAGGACACCATCGGGATCGAGATGGAAAATCTCGGCCTGCTGCAACGCAACGAAACCGGCTGGGTCACATGGAACGGAGACGTTGTGCCCGGCGATCAGGTGTTCGTCGACACCGACGGGTCGGGCTGGCACGCGTTTACAGATGAACAGGTCACCGTCGCACAGGACATATTGGCCACCATCGCTGCGGCGGATCCCAAGATCATAGATGTTCTGGGCCATGCCGATCTGTCGCCCGGCCGAAAGGCGGACCCTGGCCCGGCCTTCCCGATCGAAACCCTTCGTGAAGCGGTGTTTGACCGCCGCGACCCGCTGCCACCGCCCGGCTAGAGCCGCGCGTCCGCCACCAGATCGCGCACAAACCGGCGCATCAACGCGACGCGGTCCGCTGCCATCGCGCGCGCGGGCGCTGTATACAGCGTCTCGGCGATCGCAAAGAGCTTGGTTTCGAAGTGATCCAGCGCGAATTGCCTGTCGTCCAATGGGCGCGCCTCGGCCAGCGGGTCATGCCCGTGCACGATCCCGGCCCCCATCTGCCCCGCCACGGTAAAACAGCGTGCAATGCCAATGGCGCCAAGCGCCTCGAGCCTGTCCGCATCCTGCAAGATCTGCGCCTCCACCGTCTCGCAGGGATGCCCCGCGGAGAAGCTGTGGCCACGGATCGCATGCGCGACCTCCGCCTTGCCCGGCAAGTCCCGATCCGCCATCCATGCAACGGCATGCGCGGCGGACAAGGCAGCGGCATCGCGGCTGCGTGGATCGCCCTTGGGCAGGTTGACGATATCATGCAGATAGGCCGCGATCATCAACACCTGCCGATCCACCTCGGCGTTCAGCGCGTCAGCGATGCGCACCGAGGACGCCCAGACCCGGCGGATATGCCAGATATCGTGCGCGCCGTCACTGTGATCTGCCCACCGGGTCGCTACTTCCGCTTCAAGATCATCCAGCAGGCTCATGATTTTGCTTGCAAATGCACATATGTCTCGCGGAACCGCGCACTCAGGTGATCCCCCGCAAGCATGGGCTCTGCCGCACCCGGCGGGGCCACATTCGTGTCGTAGGTGGGGTTGAAGAACAGCGGCACCGAAATGCGCTCGCTCAATCCGCCCACCACCCGATGCGGTGTGGCCTTGATGCGGCCCGCGGTCCAGAACTCCAGCATCTCGCCGAAGTTGATGATGATTTCCCCCGGCGGCGCGCTGACCGGTATCCACCCGCCGCCCCGCTTGCGCACCTCCAGCCCCGGCGAGCCATCGGTTGCCAGCAACGTCAGGCAGCCATAGTCGGTGTGGGTCGCAATTCCGAAATCCCTGGCCCCGGCCCAATCGGGCCGCGCGGGGTAAAAGTTGCCCCTGAGCAGCGCCATCGGCGTGTCGAACGCACCGTCGAAGTGATCCGCATCCGCCCCGATGCTCTGCGCAATTGCCCGCAGCAGGTCCATCGCAACGGCCCGCGCATCGTCGTAGTAGGCCGCAATGACACGGTGAAACGCGGGGTCCGCAGGCCACAGGTTCGGCGCGTAAAAGGTCTTGTCGGCAAGCGGGTGATCGGCATCCGGCACGAAACCGACGTCAAAGAACTGCTTGTAATCCGGGTTGGCATCCGGATCGACCTGTTCGGACCCGGGCGCACCCCACCCGCGATTGGCACCGGTGCGCGCCATGTCGAGGTCGCGTTTCTCGGCTTCGGGCAAGTGAAAGAAGGCGCGATAGGTCTCGATCACCTCCTGCACCCGCGCCTGCCCGAGGCGCGTGTTGTAGACGGTGGCAAAACCCACGCCGGTGGCCGCATCGCCCAACGCCGCCAGGCTGTGCGCGTCCCCCGCCGCCAATGCGGCCGCATCCAGTCTCGGGATCATGATCCTGCCTCTTCTCTCCGTTCGGCGCAGCCCTAGCGCAGCCATCCAGCGGATGCTAGGACCCATCGGGACACCGGAACCAAAGGGGCAAGGCAATGCGGCGCAAACTGGCAGCAGGCAACTGGAAGATGAACGGCAATGCCGAGATGCTGGGCGAACTGGCGCAGCTTGCCGCCGGCCAAGACGACACCGGACCCGAGATCCTGATCTGCCCGCCCCACCCGCTTCTGGCGCATGCGGTCTCCGTCACCGATGGCAGCCCTGTCGGCATCGGCGGGCAGGATTGTCACGCGGCGGAAAAAGGCGCCCATACAGGCGACGTGTCCGCCCGGATGATCGCGGCCACAGGCGCACAGGCGGTCATCGTCGGCCATTCCGAGCGGCGCGCCGACCACCACGAAAGCAACGCGGATGTGCGGGCCAAGGTTCAGGCGGCATGGGCCGCCGATCTGACGGCCATCCTGTGCATCGGCGAAAGCGAAGAGGAACGCCTCGGCCCCGATGCGCTGGCGATCATCGCAGAACAGCTCGACGCCTCCACCCCGGACGGGGCGACCCACACCAACACGGTCATCGCCTACGAGCCCATTTGGGCCATCGGCACCGGCCGCGTGCCGACACTCGCGCAAATCATCGAAACCCATGACATGTTGCGCGACAACCTGATCGACCGGTTCGGCGACGAGGGCGCCGCCATCCGCATTCTCTATGGCGGTTCGGTAAAGCCGAGTAATGCCGCAGAAATCTTCACAGCCGAAAACGTGGATGGCGCACTGGTCGGCGGCGCGTCGCTCAAAGCCGCCGACTTCCAACCCATCATCGACGCCCTGGCCACCGCCTGATCCCCCTTCATCTTGCCAGATAAACTCCGGGGAGTTTGAGGGGCAGAGCCCCTCATCAGCACAGATGAATCGCGTCGCGCGTCAGCGCGTCCTTTGGATCACTGAATGATCGTCTCCGGCCCCATCATGAGCGTTGGCAACCAGGTGGAAATCGCCGGGATATAGGTCACCATGATCAGGAAAACGAAGAGCACGGCCAGAAACGGCAGCGCTGCCCGCACCACCCGCATCATCGGCATGCCCGCCACGCCCGACGTCACAAAAAGGTTCAGACCCACAGGCGGCGTGATCATCCCGATCTCCATGTTCACCACCATGATGATACCAAGGTGAATGGGGTCGATCCCCAACTCAATGGCGATCGGAAAGACCAGCGGCGCCACAATCACGAGGAGCCCCGATGGCTCCATGAACTGCCCGCCGATCAACAGGATCACGTTCACGATGATCAGGAACACAACCGGCCCAAAACCCGCATCCAGCATGGCCGCCGCGATCTGCTGCGGGATCTGCTCGTCGGTCAGAACGTGTTTCAGGATCAACGCGTTGGCGATGATGAACATGAGCGTCACGGTCAGTTTGCCCGCTTCAAACAGCGCGTTTTTCGTATCGCGATGTACGAGGGCCGTCACGATGGCCCAAGGCTTCGACAGGAGCGAGTGGTTCCGCTCGCCCTCCGGCGTCGCCAGCGGCCCCATGTCACGATAGACAAAGACCGCGATGAGAAAGGCATAGACCGCCGCAACCGCCGCCGCCTCGGTGGGCGTAAAGATCCCGCCATAGATGCCGCCCAGAATGATCACGATCAGGAACAGACCGCCGGAGGCGTGCAAGCCGCTTTCCCAAACCTCGCCCCAACCCATCCATTCGCCCTTGGGCAGGTTCTTGACCTTTGCCATCACATAAATGGTGATCATCAGCATCGAACCTGCCATGAGCCCCGGAATCACCCCAGCGAGGAACATCCGGCCCACCGACACGTCGGTGGCGGCGGCGTAGACCACCATCACGATCGAAGGCGGGATCAGGATGCCCAGCGTGCCCGCGTTCGCAATCACACCGGCAGCAAAATCCTTGGTGTAACCTACCTGCCGCATGCCCGCGATCACGATAGAGCCGATGGCAACAACCGTGGCGGGCGATGAGCCGGACAGGGCCGCAAAGAGCATGCAGGCAAAGACCCCCGCAATGGCAAGACCGCCCGGGAAATGCCCGACAATGGCGATGGAAAAGCGGATGATCCGCTTGGCCACCCCACCCGTCGACATGAAGGTCGAGGCGAGGATGAAGAACGGAATTGCCAGCAGCGTGTAATGCCCCGCCATCGCCTGAAACAGCGTCTGCGCGATGGAGGCGAGCGACGTGTCGCTCAGCACCAGGAGGAACACGATGGACGAGATACCCAGGGACACGGCAATCGGCACCCCGATCAGCATCAGCCCGATAACGAGCGCGAAGAGAATTGCGACTTCCATGGGCTCAGTCTCCGGCGTTCATGTGGCGGACGTCTTCGATGGCGTCCTCGGCCTCGTGGCTGACGATCAGCGACGCGTTCTCACCCGTCCAGACACGCACAAAGGCCTGAACAAAGCGAAACAGCAGCAGCGCCATGCCGAAGGGCAAAATGAAATAGGGGATGAAGCGCGGGATTTTCTCGTATTCCTCGCCCTCGTTCATCAGGGGTTCGATCCAGCGCAACGCCTCGGGCATGGGGATGTCGACCACCTCGTACCAGCCGCGGTAGCTCGTACGCTTCATCTCTTCAAAGCCGGTGGGGAACCAGCGGCCCGTGGTCTGGGGCAGGTTGGCAAAATTCGCCCAATAGTCCCACGCCCCCTTCAGGAGCAGGAAGGCGTAGATCACGCAGATCGCCCCTGCGATCAGCGCCAGCACCCGGCGCATGGGCGGGGAAAAGAGGTTTGTGACCGCGTCCACGCCCAGATTGGCCGTGATCTTGACCGCATAGGACACGCCAAACAGGATCAGCCACGAAAACAGGAAGGTCACCATTTCCAGCCCCCAGATGAGGCCGGTATTGAACCCGTAGCGCAACACCACATTGATGAAGGTGATGATGGTCATGCCCGCCAGCAGGAGGGCAATCATCGTCTCTTCGAGTTCATGGACAAAGCGGCCCACAGGCCCTTTGGGTACATATGCCCCGGACATGGGATCTTCCTCACGTGCTGGAATTGGCGGAGTGTATGGGGTCACGCCCCGGGGCAGTGCCCGGGGCGTGACGTCTCAGGCCTGCGGCCCTAGTTCAGTGCGGCATTGATCTTCTGGGCCGCGTCGATGTTTTCCTGGCCCACATCATCCTTGAACTGGTCCCAGACGGGTTTCATCACGGCGACCCACTCGGCACGCTGCTCGGGCGTGAGGCTGCGCACTTCACCGCCTGCGGCGATGATCGCGGCCTTGGCCTCTTCGTTCACCTTGGTCGACTCGCTGTTGCGCATCTCGGTGACCTCGGCGAGGATCGTCGAGAGTTGGTCGCGCACATCATCATCGAGGCTGTCCCACCAGTCAGTGCCGGTCACAACCAGATAGTCGATGATACCGTGGTTGGTTTCCGTGGTGCCGTCCTGCACCTCAAAGAACTTCTGGCCATAGATGTTCGACCATGTGTTCTCCTGACCGTCCACAACCCCGGTCTGCAGCGCGCCGTAGACTTCCTTGAACGCCATCGGCTGCGGCGAACCGCCCAGGGCCGCCATCTGCGCCTTGAGCACGTCGGAATTCTGGACGCGGAACTTGAGGCCGTTGGCATCCGAAGGGGAAATCAGCGGCACGTTGGCCGACATCTGCTTCATCCCGTTGTGCCAGAACGCAAGACCCAGAAGGCCGCGGCGCACCATGGATTCCTTCATGGCCTGACCGGTTTCGGACGCCTGGAACGCATCGACTGCATTCACGTCCTTGAACATGAACGGCAGGTCAAAGATGCGGAACTGCTTGGTGAACTGTTCGAATTTCGACAGCGACGGAGCCGCCATCTGCACATCACCCTGCAGCAGCGCCTCGAGCACCTGATCATCGTTATAGAGTGTCGAGTTCGGGAACACCTCCATGCACGCCTTGCCGTTCATCTCTTCGTTCACGCGATCCTGCAGCAGCGACGCGGCAATCCCTTTTGGGTGCTTGTCGGTGTTGGTCACGTGGCTGAACTTGATGACGATCTCGCCGGGGTCACAAGCGGCAGCAACGGCGCCAGCGCTCACGGTCAGGGCCAGAGCGGCCGCGGTCAATAATTTCATGGTGTCTCCTCCCAGAGCAATTTTATCACCCGCCCCGAGTGGGCGAATGCGATGGGACGAGAAGACCAAATGCGTGGCGACTGTGAAACGTGGAAGTTTCGATTGTCTCGCGAGAGGATGTCTCTATCATAAAAACAACACCTTAGGATCATATCCTAATGTGGGTAGCTTATCTCTCGTGCGAAAATCCGCCCACAGCGCGAAACCGCTGTGCGAAAATCCGCACAGTGTTAGCGTCGATAGTCGTCGGCGCGAATCCCGTAGCGTTTGAGCTTGTCATAAAACGTCTTGCGCGGCAGTTTCAGCGCCTCTGCCGCCGCACTTGCATGGCCGTTCTGTCGCCCCAGGGCAGCGATCAAAAGAGATCGCTCCACCCGTGCGAGCTGTTCTGCCAACCCGAGATCCGCCGCCTTGGCCGCATCTTCCGGCATACCGAGGACGAAACGCATGGCCGCGCTCATCAGCGACCGCGCGTTGCCGGGCCACTCCTGCGCCATCAGATGCGCCATGTGGTCCGGCGCGATCTCGGGCGCGGCCAGCCCTGCCTGCTCTGCCGCCTGCGCGACGTAGTGACGAAAGAGCACGGGAATATCCTCGGGCCGTTCGCCCAGGGACGGGACGCGCACAGGCATCACCTCAAGACGGTAGTAAAGGTCGGCGCTCAGCGCGCCTTCCTCCACGGCGGCGGCCAGATCACGCGTGCTGCCCGCGATCAGCCGTATGTCGCTGCCAGCCTCCAGCGCCTCGAAGAGCGCGAGTTGGCTGGACGCCGGCAAGCGGGTGATCTCGTCCAGAAAGAGACTGCCGCCGGCGGCCTGATCCAGCGCGTCGCCCAACGCCTCTGCCGACAGATCGGCGGCCGCTCGCTTGATAAAGGCGGCCTTGGATCGCAATGAACTGAGGTGAATGACCTCTGCGACCTTGGAAATGCCGGTGCCGGGCGCACCGGTGACCAGCACTTCGGTCTCCAGCGGGGCAACGCGGCGCACGCGCGCCCGAAGCCCTTCGGCGAGCGCACTTGTGCCAAAGAGCATGCGCGCCGCGGGGTCCCCGCTTTCCACCAGCGCGCGCAGGCGGCGGTTTTCCATGACCAGCTCACGCGCCTTCAACGCGCGTTCAAGAACCGCCATCAAGTCACTGGGCGCACAAGGTTTTTCCAGAAACCCGAACGCGCCATCCCGCATGGCCCGGACGGCCATGGGAATGTCGCCTTCGCCCGTCAACAGGACCACCGGCAGGTCCGGATCAACCTTTTGCGCATGGGCCAGCAGGTGAAACCCGTCGCGGCCCGGCATCCGGATGTCCGACAGGATCACCCCGTCAAAGTCGCGGGCGATATGGTCCTTGGCCACCACGAAGGACCCTGCCGGCAATGGCTCCATGTCCGCCAGCTCCAGCGTTTGGCACAAGGCGTCGCGCACAGCCGCATCATCGTCGACAAGCAGGACCCGGTTTATCATTCTGCTGCCCTCGACATGTCATCCCACCGCTGCAACTCGACACTGAATTGCGCGCCGCCCGTGTCCGCATTGCGCCCTTTGATCTCGCCGCCAAAGCTCTGCACGATCCCGTAGGAAATGGACAGACCCAGCCCCATGCCCTCGGTCTCGCCCACATCCTTTGTGGAATAGAACGGGTCAAAAACCTTGTCCGGGCTGTCGATGCCGGGGCCTGTGTCGCGGAAGGTGACGGTGATGCCGTCCCCTGACAGGACCGCGATGCGCAGCCGCCGGGTGTCCTGCCCCGCCATCGCGTCCACCGCATTTGAGATCAGGTTGACAAACACCTGCCCCAACCGCACCTCACCCCCGCGCGCAAAAACCGGCGTGTCGGGCGGTGTATAGTCCAGCGTCACGTCGGCCTGTCGCAGGCGCGGCGTCGTGAGTTCGATAGCGCTGGACAGAACGGCGACCACATCCACACGCACGGCCGGTTCGCTTTCCTGCCGGGCAAAGGCGCGCAGGTTCTTGATGATGCGCCCCATGCGGCGGGCCAGGTCCGAGATGCGGGCGAGGTTGTCGCCCGCGCGCTCGGCCTTGCCCTTGCCCAGGAACTGCACACCGTTTTCGGCATAGCTCTGGATCGCCATCAGCGGTTGGTTCAACTCGTGGCTCAGCCCCGCACTCATCTGCCCCAAGGCGCTCAGCTTGCCCGCCTGCACCAGATCGGCCTGCGCCCGCGCCAGCGCGCGCTGTGCTTCCTCGCGCTCCTCGGCCTCGCGGGTCAGCCGTGCGTTGGTGTCGGACAGGGCGGCGGTGCGTTCGGCCACCCGCGCCTCAAGCTGCGCATTCGCCTGCGCCAATGTGCGGCGCCGTTCGGTCGCCAGAAACAGCAGCGCGCCGAAGGCAAGGCACAGCCCCGCCACCGCCGCGGCCTGCAAGGTCGCCAATCGGCGCGCCGGGGCCACATCCACCAACGCCTCGCCCGTCATGCCGATCACCGGCAACGGGCGCACCAGATGCAGGGCGTTTTGCGGCAGATACGGCCCCCACCCCATCTGCCAGACCTCGTGCCGCCCCAACTGATAGCTGCCAAAGGGCAGTTCCGTCCCGTCCGGTGGCGCAAGCCCCGGTCCACCCTCGCGCCGCTGCCAGAACACGATCTCGGACCGGTTGGTGATGAACACACGGTCGGTTGCGTCCGTGAAAAACACGGCCGGGTTCGACCCGACCCAGTCCCATTCGATCCCGGCAAGGTCTGCCGTCACGACAATGGCGCCCTGAATGTCGGATTGCGCGTCAAAGATCGGCGCGGCAAAGGCAAAGATGCGCGTGCCCTGCGCCGTTCGCCCGTTGCCCCACCCAAGCGCCCCTTGCGACGCGCGCGCCACCAGCGGCTTGATGTCGATAGGCGCCACGCCGCTGCGGGCTTGCGTGAGAATGTCGCCGTCTGGCGTGGTCAACAGAATGTCCTGCGCCGCCGTCTTGTCCGCAATCTCCAGAAAAAGGGCCTGGGCAGCGTTCGGATCATCGCCCGCCAGCGCATCCTGCACCCGCGGATGGTCCGCGACCAGCACGGCAAGCTCGCGGTAGCGCTGCAGTTGCCCGGTCAACCGATCGCTGGCAAGCGCCAGATCCGAAGCACCCTGCCGCGCGATCTGGTCCAGCGCCTGGAAATACCCGTAACGCCAGACACCGGACGCCGCTGCCGCAACGAACAGCACAAATCCCAATGCGATACCGATCCGTCTCAGAGCCCGTCCCCCTCTGGCGCGTAAGCTATGCGGCTGCCCGAGGCTTGCCAAGCGGATCGACACGCGGCAAGGAGTGGGCCATGCTGCACCTGTCACCCCACGATCCCGCTTTTGTCCAGGACCCGTACCCGGCCTATGATGCCGCACGCGCGCGCGGTCCGGTGATTTACTGGCAAGACTACGGCATGTACGCTGCCTTTGACCACGCCACCGTCCATGCCCTCTTGCGCGACAAACGGTTGGGGCGCGCGGTGCCCGGGCGCGGAGCGCCCGCGCCGCATCTGGCGGATTTCGACGCGGTCGAGAAACACTCGCTGCTGGAGCTGGAACCTCCGGAGCATACCCGCCTGCGTCGCCTGATCCTGCACGCATTCACATCGCGCCGTATCGCGGCACTCGAAGGCGATATTCACGAGATTTGCATCGATCTGATCCGTGCGATGCCGTCCGGGGCGTTCGACCTGATCCCGACCTATTGCCAGCAGGTCCCTGTTCGCGTCATTGCCCGACTGCTTGGCGTTCCGGAGGAGATGGGACCGGACCTGCTGCGCTGGTCTGCGGCCATGGTGGCCATGTATCAGGCGGGGCGCACCCATGAGGTCGAGGTCGCCGCCAACACGGCCGCCGCCGAATTCGCAGCCTTCCTGCGCGGCTATATCGAGAAACGCCGCAACGACCCGCGCGACGATCTTATCACACAGCTGATCGCTGCGGAAGAGGATGGTGAAACGCTCAGCCACGACGAGATGATCGGGACGTGCGTCCTGTTGTTGAACGCAGGGCACGAGGCGACGGTGCACAGTCTCGGAAATGCGGTCAAATGCCTGATTGAGCACGACAAAACGGATGCGCTGGATCAGAGCCACATCGCGTCAACGGTCGGGGAATTGCTGCGTTTCGACCCGCCACTGCACATGTTCACCCGGCACGTCTACGCCGAGATGTCGCTGGGCGACATCACCCTGCACCCGGGCGACGAGGTGGCATTGATGCTGGGAGCCGCCGGTCGGGATCCCGCCGTCTACACGGACCCGCACGTCTTTGACCCTGGCCGCAAGGCCCCTGCGCATCTGGCCTTTGGCGGTGGTTTGCATTTCTGCGTCGGCGCGCCGCTGGCACGGCTGGAAATGCAGATCGCGCTGCCAAAACTCTTTGAAGCCGCACCGGGGCTGCACATCGCCGAAACGCCCCGCTTCGCCGACAGCTACCATTTCCACAAGCTCGACCGCCTGATTGTGTCGCAGATGTAAGCGCGGCCCCGGTCAAAGGGGCGATATGCAGTCTGGTCACCATTCCTGCACTGTCCCCGCCACATCCGTATCGCTCGCAGCAGCTCGTCGCCTCACCACTGGCAGAATTTGGAATGCGCGGTAGCGCTCAATCTGGTCGCGTCGCCAAGGGCAACATCGTCGTCGACTTGATCTCTTCCATCGACAACAGCGCCGTCACATTATGGACCCGCACCTCAGAAATCAGCGCCTGGTAAAACGCGTCATAGGCCCGCGCGTTCTGCACCCGCACCTTGAGGATATAGTCGATATCCCCCGCCAGCCGGTGCGCTTCCTGCACCTCGGGGCGGTCGCGCAGCGCCTTGAGAAACTTCGCCTGCCAGTCCGCCTCGTGTTCGGACGTGCGGATCAGAACAAAGAAACAGGCCTCAAATCCCAGCCGCTCGGCATCCAGCACCACCGTCTGCTGACCGATCACGCCCGCGTCGCGCAACTTGCGAATCCGGTTCCAGACCGGCGTCTTGGATGAGCCGACCGCGCGCGCAATTTCGTCCAGCGACTGGCTGGCATCCTGCTGCAGCTCGGCCAGAATTTTTCGATCCACGTCGTCAATCCGAACAGACATTCCAATGCGCTCCTCTTGGGGAAACGGGTGTTCTGCACCCGCCAGCAAACAGAACAATTATCCTTATCTGCGCCGAAGTCTAGCGGGAAACCGGGAAGATTTCCTATATTAGCTTCAGATTTGCGTGATCGAGGCCTGTGATGAACCACTTTCCGATTTTCCTGAACACGGCGGGACGGCGCATTGTACTGTCTGGTGGCGGTGACGCGGCGCTGGCCAAATTGCGGCTCCTGATGAAGACGCAGGCCAACATCACGGTCTTTGCCACCGACGCGGACGATCAGATCAAGCTGTGGGCGTTCCAAGGAAAACTGACGCTCATTGCACGCGCGATGGAGCCGGGCGACACCATGTGCGCGGCGCTGTTCTACGCCGCGGACGAGGACGACGTCGAAGACAAACGGACCGCGGCCATCGCCCATGCGGACGGCGCATTGGTGAACATCGTCGACAATCTGGCCGACAGTCAGTTCATCACACCCGCCATCGTCGACCGCGATCCGGTCACCGTTGCGATCGGAACCGAGGGCGCGGCGCCGGTTCTGGCCCGTGCCATCAAGGCCGATCTCGAAGAGCGCCTGCCGCAATCACTGGGCACGCTCGCGCGTATCGGCAAGGCTTTTCGCAAGGCCGCTGATGCCCTGCCCTTTGGCCGCCCGCGCCGGGACTTCTGGCGTGACTACTATTTCAATGTCGGCCCCAAAGCGATGAGCGCAAGCGAAGAGCATGTTCAGCCCGCCCTCGACAATCTGCTGGCCGACCATCTGATGCGGGACGCACGCAAGGGCCATGTTGCTTTTGTAGGCGCAGGCCCGGGCGATCCCGAACTGCTGACCCTCAAGGCGCGCAAGGCTTTGGATGAGGCCGATGTCGTGATCTACGACCGCCTGATCAGCCCCGAAATCCTCGAACTGGCGCGCCGCGAGGCCACCATGATCGACGTGGGCAAAGAGGCGTTCGGCCCCTCGACCCCGCAAGAGCACATCAACGCCCTGCTTGTTGAGCACGGCACGCGTGGCGCCCAGGTCGTGCGCCTCAAATCCGGTGATGCCACAGTGTTTGGCCGTCTGGACGAGGAATTGGACGCCGTGACCGCGGCCAATATCGACTGGCACATCGTGCCGGGCATCACCGCCGCTTCCGCCGCTGTCGCCGCCATCGGTCAGTCGCTCACGCAGCGGGGCCGCAATTCTTCGGTTCGGTTCCTCACCGGCCACGACACGCGCGGCTTTGCCGATCACGACTGGAAAGCGCTCGCCGCCCCCGGCGAGGTGTCTGCCATCTACATGGGCAAGAAATCCGCACGCTTCATCCAGGGGCGTCTCATGATGCACGGGATCGACCCCGACACGCCCGTCACCTTCATCGAGAACGCCTCGCGGCCCGATCAGCAGATCCTCGCAACCACCGTCGCCGAGATGGAGCCGACACTGACCGAAGCCGGTCTTGGCGGCCCCGCTCTCACCTTCATCGGCCTGACGCCCCGCGCCGCGCAAACCGCCCTGACCGACCTGCCCCTCCAAGCCCAAGAGGCCCTCTAGATGCCACGTGAATTCACCCCGAAAGTCGTGACCGCAAACCACCTGATGCAAGGTGATGTGATCTACCAGACCACAACCGGCTGGACCCGCCGCCTCGACGAGGCCGAAGTGCTCACCGACGAGGCAGACGCCGACCTGCGCCTGATTGACGCCAGTCAGCAGGTGGATGTGGTTGTCGGCGCCTACCTGATGGACGTGACCACGGACACGGGCAAACCCGCCCCGACCCATTTCCGCGAAACCTTCCGCGCCACCGGACCCAGCAACTATGCCCATGGCAAGCAAGTGGAGTTGCACTGATGTACAGCTATTCCGAGTTTGACACTGCCTTTCTCGCCGAACGCAACGCCCAGTTCCGTGCCCAGGTGGAGCGCCGCATCGCAGGCAATCTGACCGAGGATGAATTCAAGCCCCTGCGCCTGATGAACGGCCTCTACCTGCAACTGCACGCCTATATGCTGCGCGTGGCGATCCCCTATGGCACGCTGAACGCACAACAGATGCGGATGCTTGCGCATATCGCCGAG
>CAZRUV010000039.1:0-27494 GCA_964603315.1 uncultured Rhodobacterales bacterium | reverse complement strand
GAATGCCCATGAAGTCATCCAGATCCAGCGTCGGCGATGTGGTCGCGGCCCAGTCACCCGCCTTCTGTTCGGTCAGGTTATAGGCAAGCTGCAGACGCGAGTGCGTGCCGATCAGATCGGAGTCGTTGACGTAACCGTCATAGAGGTTCCGCTGGGTCTGCATCTGCGTTTGCACGGCCTGTACCACTTCGCCCTCGCCGAGGATCTGGTGGTTCACCTTGATGCCGGTGATTTCCTCGAACGCCTTGGTCAGCACTTCGGACTCGTAGCCGTGTGTCGGAATGCCTTCGCTCAGGACGTTGATTTCCATGCCCGAGAACGGTGCGGCGGCGTTGATGAACCACTGCATCTCGGCCAGCTGTTCATCCTTGGACAGTGTGGATGGTTGAAATTCCTGATCAATCCATTTTTGGGCTGCAGCCTCATCGGCAGTAGCAGTCCCGGTCCCCGCGACAATGGCACAAACGGCCGTCGCGGAGATAAGATACTTGCGCATCTCTTCTCCTCCCAAATTTATGACAGCTGGACAGTGCCAGCTGCTGGGAAGGTAAGCGTCCGGGTCCAAATCTGTCAAACTAAAAAGTTAGTAGATAACGTGAGGTCGGATTTCGCACCCGCCGGTTCCGAGATGGTTTGCATGGTCAAAGGGTTGTTTCGGAGGGCTGCGCGCAAAATATACGATACCGGACGGTTTGTTCGCGCTCGGGCTTCAAACGGCAGGAATTTGCGCTCAATAACTCCTGACAGGCCCCACAATAGAACCCACCTTCAATGTCATAACATATTATTTTTGAAAACTTTATTGGATACCCAAGATGCAAAACCAAACAACTCCAAAGCCATGCGGTACCGTGCGGATTGTTTCAAATTTGCTGACAATTGCCACTGAATTGCCACTTTTGGCATGTATCCTGACCACTCAACGACAAGCAAATTATTGAAACGAGCAGTAAAATGAAACGCGTGACATTGATCAGTGTTCTTGCCGGCATCCCCCTCCTTGCCGCTTGTGGCGAGAGCGACCAGAACGTCAGCCGGAATCACTTGGCGCCTCTTGATCTGGTGCCAGCGAACACGGCAATGCCGGACCACTACTCCTCCAGATCCTCTCTCGATCTGCTGTCTTTCAGCTAGTCGTCGGACTGAACGCGGCCCCGGAGCGCCTTGACCGCGCCCCGCTCTTTCTTGGCCTTGAGCCGCCGCTTTTTCGATCCCAATGTCGGCCGCGTCGCCACCCTGCGTTTCGGGGCGACCAGCGCCTTGCGGATCAACTCGACCAGTCGGGTCCGCGCAATCTCTCTGTTGCGGGCCTGACTGCGGGTTTCGTCACATTGCAGGATCAGCGCACCTTCGTTCGTCCAGCGACGCCCGGCCAACCGACGCAACCGCGCCTTGACCGCAGGGGCCAGAGACGGGGACCGCTCCGCCTCGAACCGCAGTTCAACCGCCGTGGCCACCTTGTTCACGTTCTGCCCACCCGGCCCCGACGAACGGACAAAGCTTTCGCTCAGTTCCCAGTCTTGCAAAACGATATCGTCCGTCACGTGCAGCATGGTGCACATATAGGGCACCCATACGAAAAAGGGCCACCGTTTCCAGTGGCCCTTTCGAAAGTCATTCGGAGGTGATGTCGGTTAGGTCACCGACCAACACGAGCGGCTTTGACCGCTTGGGGCTGCCCTAGCAGACCGCGCCTCGCGTTGTTCCGACACCTCTCTCCAATACCTTTCTCGACACTGGATCACCTCCTTCCGCTTTGTTGAACTCAAGGCGAGCGTGGCACAGCCACGCCAAAAGTCAACGCATTTAAACGGTCTCGCGGGCCCGACCCGTCACCCAACGGAAAGGTGCCAATGCAATAAGCGCCAACGTCAGTTTCACACCCCAGTCGGCGACCGCCAGCGACACCCAAAGCGGCACGACGGGGCCAACCCCCAACAGCGGCAGCGCCTCGCCAGCCCAGCTCACGTCATTGGACGGTTCCAGAAATGTCAGCGCGCCCGAAAAGGCGATGGTGAAGAACAGCGCGGTATCAACCGAACTGCCAACGATGGTCGAGACCAGCGGCGCCTTCCACCACGCGCCCTGACGCAATGCCGAAAAGATACCGACGTCCAGCATTTGCGCCGTCAGGAACGCAAGACCCGAACCGATGGCGATGCGGAAAGTTACGGCCGGATACGTGAACCCGTCGCCCTGCAGCATGATCTGCGTGCCCACGAGCGAACAGAAAACACCGACAATAAAGCCGACGAACACGACCGTGCGCGCCGGACCGGCGCCATAGACGCGGTTCATGATGTCAGTGACCAGAAAGGCCAGCGGATAGGTGAACGCCCCCCAGGTCAGCCAGTTTCCGAACAGGAACTGGACGAGGACGTTCGAGGCCACAACGATGAGGGCCATGGCGATAATGCCGGGAAGGTGTGCGCGTGTCATATGTTGACCCGTTTTAACAAGGTTGCGGGGACTTGGCCGACCCAATGGTGGGCCGACGCGCGGTCCTTAATCGCAACCTTTGCGCGCTGCAAGTGCCGTCTTTGGCGGATAGGCCCGTTATTGCGAGGCGAGCACAGCCGCACATTGCTGTGGCAGGTCCGCGACGCGCAACTCCCGGCGCGGCTTGGGTTTGGGGGCATTCGGATCCGGCGGGGGCGGGTTGAGGATGTTGTCCACCCATTGCTGTGCGTCTGCGCACCCGTCGCCGGGCGGCGGCGGGCTCTGGTTCACACATCCGGGCGTACCGGGCGGGCAACTGAGCCGCACATGGAAGTGGTAGTGATGCCCCCACCACGGCCGCACCTTGCGCAACCACGCGCGATCGCCTTTTTCATCCTTGCACATCTGCACCTTGGCGCCGGGAAAGACAAAGATGCGGGCGGTGCGTTTGTCCTGCGCCGCGGCCTTGATGATCTCGTGGTGCTGACGCGTCCAATTCGAATTGACATAGGCCCCGCTCGCGCGGCGCATCGAGATCGAGCTTATGCTCTCGCGCTCTGCGGCGCTCAGCGTCAGATTGCGCGCGGGCAGCATCCAGATGTCGACGTCCAGCCCGATCTGGTGGCTGCGGTGACCCGTCAGCATGGGCCCGCCGCGCGGCTGGCTCATATCACCGACATAGAGCCCGTTCCAACCGGGTTGCGCTGCCGCCTTCACGCTCAGGGTCTTGATGTAGTCCAGCAGTTCCGGGTGGCCCCAATTCCGGTTCCGGCTCAGCCGCATGGCCTGCCATGTGGCGCCCGTCTCGGCCAATTGTTCGGCACCGGCAACGCACCCGCGTGAATATCCCCCCAAGGCGTTTGGTGCCTGCCGTGACGCGACACGTTTGCCGCCGAATTGTCCCTTGGCAAATGCCTGCAGCGTTGCGGGGTCCACATCGGGCAGGGGCGCGCCGCTTATGTCGGTATCGGCCGTGGCGCAGGCGGCCAGACCGAAGGCAAACACCAAAGATGAAAAGCGGCGCAATATCGTCATTCAAAGGTCTCCCCTGAAAGATGCACCCAGCGTAGCAAAATCAGCCCCAAAAGAAATAGGGCGATCAAGGGAGAAACGCCCAGAGCCGCATTCCCCGTGATGGCCGTCATCGCACCGATTGAAGCCGGTGCAATAAATGACGTCGCCCGACCACACAGACCATAAAGCCCGAACGCCTCGGTGGGCGCTTTCGGATCGGCGTGGCGCACCATCAACGATCGCGATGCGGACTGCAGAATGCCGCCCATCCCGCCAATCAGGCTGCCACAAATGTAAAATACGATGGTCGGCACCGTCGTACCTGTCGCAACGCCAAAGAAACTGTCCGGCCGCAAATTGATGAGCGCGAAACAGACCCCCATGAGAACCCAGATCGACATGATCACGACGGGCTTGGGTCCCAGCCGCTTGTCGGCAAGACCTCCGAGATAGCTGAACACCGCCGCCGCAAGGGCTGCGACGATGCCAAAGACACCGACCTGCACCACTGAAAACCCCATGATCAGCGCTGCAAAAGTGCCACCAAAGCTGTAAAGACCGTTTAGCGCGTCCCGGTACAGCATCGAAGAGCCCAGATAAACGGCGAGGCTTTTGCGCATCGGCAACTTTTTGACAGTTGCCCAGAGGCTGGCCAGAGCCGTCCCGACACTGGCGCCCGCGTTGGGTTTGCGCACCTCCCGCACCCACAGGAAATACGGGATCATGAAAACCGCAAACCAGATTGCCACAAACGGGCCCGTGCTGCGCGTGCCTTCTCTGGCTTCGGCATCAAACAACCCAAAGAGCGGATCGAGACCGATCAGGGTTTTGCCCGTCGGCTGTTCGACAAACAGCAGCAACAGGATAAACAGTGACAACACGCCGCCCAGATAGCCAAAGGCAAAACCGGAACCGGACACCTGACCGATTTCTTCCTGTGTCCCAAGGCTCGGCAATTGCGAATTGATAAAGATCAGGGCGTATTCCGCGCCGATGAACCCGATCGCAAAAACCATGAACATGATGCCGATATTCGACCCGGACGGATCGGTCAGCCACAATGCGCCCGCCCCCGCGACGTACATGACGGAGAAGGCCAAGATCCAGGGCAGGCGGTTGCCGGATGTGTCGGCAAGTGCGCCCAGAAACGGCGCACCGAAACCGATGATCAAACCGGTGATGGTCAGTGTCTTGGCCCACATGGTTTGCGCGCCGGCCTTGGCGGCTTCCGCCCCGAGGCCGTCGGCGAGCAGGGCATCCTGCGCGAGGGACACAAAGAACGGGCCGAAAATGAAGGTGAGCAACACCGTGTGGTACGGCTGGCTCGCCCAGTCAAAGAAATACCAGCCCCAGATGCGCTTTTTCAAAGAAACGTCTGCCACTTGCCCCACCCTGTTTTATCGTTGGGGCGAGCAAAGCAGGCAGCGGCTTACATGGCAAGTGTTCCCTTCAGGCGGCGTCCGATACCGCGTGCACCGGGATGTCCTGCATCGGCGGCCAGGGGCGTTCCGCCTCGGCCTTGATCCAGGCCGCGATCCAGCCCGGCACGGGCGGTGAAGTTGGATCCTCACCCATCGCCGCGAGGACCCGGTCAGGGGTGACGATGCCATTGCGGTCGGTCACGGCCGAACGATAGAGAACGTGACTGGCGCATTCGCCATCCGCCTTCCACATCGACTGTTCGATATAGGTGAACTTGTCGTCCCAGCAGACGGCACGGCTGCGCATCTCGAACCGCTCGAACGCGCGCAATCGGCGACGATAACGCACCGAGGACCCGGCCATGGTCAGCCCCCACCGTTCACGCTTCAGCGCGTCGATCAATCCAACCCGCGCGCCCATACCAAGACGCCCGAGATCATAAAGCGTCAGCGCCCGGCCATTGTTCAGTTCCGCGAACCCGTCCAGGTCCCAGGGCCAGACCATATGCTGCGTGACGTGCATCTCCGTCAGCCCGATCCGGGGTTGCCTTCGGACCTTTAGCATTTCCTTGAACAGCCGCACGAACGGAAACATTGGCGTAACTCCTTTGCGCTTGAATTGCGGCAGTGCGGCGCAACATCAAGATCGCGGCCCGTGTGACCTTGCGCCACATCGCGGCGCGGCTTACCTCTTGGCCCGATGACACAAGGAACGCGAAGATGTTGATGATTTACCAATTGCTGCAACTGGTGCTGGGCGTGGTCTACTGGATCATGATCATCCACATCATCATGAGCTGGCTCATCAGCTTTCAGGTGCTCAACACGCACCAGCCCCTCGTGGCGCAGATCTGGACCGGTTTGAACAAGCTACTGGAACCGATTTACCGGCCGATCCGGCGCTACATGCCCGACACGCACCCGCTGGATCTGGCGCCATTGGTGGCCTTTGTGATTGTCATTGCGCTCCGCGCGATCATCCTCCCCGGCATATTCCTCTGATCGAGGTCTTGTTCACGATCCCTTAAAATGTGAGTCTGTATCGCAACGAGCAGACAACTAAAATTTTACAGGGCTCCCGACATGTCCAGCGCTGCCACGCTGCTGCACGACGTATTTGGATTCGATGACTTCCGCCCCGGGCAGGAAGAGATCGTGGATGCCGTGGCCGCAGGCGAAAACGCCCTTGCCATCATGCCAACGGGCGGCGGCAAATCCCTGTGTTTCCAGCTGCCCGCCTTGTTGCGGGACGGCGTCACGGTTGTCATTTCACCGCTGATCGCGCTGATGCGGGATCAGGTGCGCGCCTTGCAGGCGGCAGGTGTCGCGGCGGGCGCCCTGACCTCTGGCAACACACCCGAAGAAACCGATGCGGTGTGGGAAGCGCTGGAGGCACGTCGGCTCAAGCTGCTCTATATCGCGCCGGAACGTCTCGCGGCGGGATCCTCCATCGGAATGCTGCGCCGCATCGGCGTCAGCCTGATCGCCGTCGACGAGGCCCATTGCGTCAGCCAGTGGGGCCACGACTTCCGCCCCGACTACCTGCGCATCGGAGCGTTGCGGGCAGCACTCGACGTGCCGCTGGCTGCGTTCACGGCAACAGCCGACGCCGAGACCCAGGCCGAGATCATCGAAAAGCTGTTCGATGGTCAGGCACCGCGCACATTTCTGCGAGGGTTCGACCGGCCGAATATCCACCTCGCCTTCGCCGCCAAGAACGGGCCGCGCGCGCAGATCCTGAACTTTGCCGCTGCCCGCAAGGGGCAATCGGGCATCGTTTATTGCGGCACCCGCGCCAAGACCGAAACGTTGGCCAAGGCCCTGCGCGACGCTGGACATGCGGCCATTCACTATCACGGTGGTATGGACCCAGAAGACCGGCGGATTGCGGAAAGGCGCTTTAGCCAAGAAGACGGGCTGATCGTGGCCGCGACCGTTGCCTTTGGCATGGGTGTGGACAAGCCCGACATCCGCTGGGTCGCACATGCCGACCTGCCAAAGTCCATCGAGGCGTATTATCAGGAAATCGGACGCGCCGGACGCGACGGCGCCTCTGCCGAGACGTTGACGCTCTACGGGCCCGAGGACATCAAGTTGCGCCGCTCGCAAATCGACGAGGGCCTTGCCCCACCGGAGCGTCGCATGGCGGATCACGCCCGGCTTAACGCGCTGCTCGGGTTGGCCGAGGCGCTGGAGTGTCGCCGCAAGACCCTGCTGGGGTATTTCGGCGAAGATGACGTAAGCTGCGGTACATGCGATTTGTGCGACAGCCCGCCCAAGCTCTTTGACGGGACGACCGCAGTCCGCAAGGCCCTGTCAGCCGCCCTGCGCACGGCCGAGTGGTTCGGCTCCGGGCACCTGATCGACATCCTGCTCGGCAATGACACCGACAAGGTGCGCCAGCGCGGCCACGACGCACTGCCGACATTCGGTGTCGGCAAGGACTATTCCAGACCTGAATGGCAGGCGATTTTCCGTCAGATCATGGGCCACGATCTGATGCGCCCTGATCCCGAACGCCACGGTGCGCTGCGCATGACGGAACGTGCGCGCCCCATCCTGAAGGGTGAGGCGCAGATCACCCTGCGCCGCGACACCATCAAGGGGGCACCCCGCCGCCCTGCCGTCAAAACGCTGGTATCCGAGGAAGACGCGCCGTTGCTGTCGGCACTCAAGGCCAAACGCCGCGCGCTGGCCGAGGCTGCAAAGGTGCCTGCCTACGTGATCTTCCCCGACCGGACACTCATCGAGATGGCCGAAAAACGCCCCACAACGCTGGACGGCATGGCCGGCATCAGCGGCATCGGTGCCAAGAAACTGCAGAACTTCGGGGCGATGTTTCTGGAGGTGATTACCGGTGCGGTCGAAGACATGCACCCGACCCGCGCCAAACTCGCAGGGCGTGAGGCAGGTACGATATACGACCAGTTGCTCGCCGTGCAGGCCGAATTGGCACGCGGTGCCGATGGCACGCAAAAGCCGCTTAGTTGTTCTGCATCGCAACTGGCCAGGGTGGCGCAGCTGCATCAACCAGACGAAGCGGCGCTTGAACGCCTGTTGGGCGACCGCAAGGCAGAACGGTTTGGTGATGCGTTTCTGGACGTGCTGCGGGCCGCGAGCTAGATCACGCAAGACAGGCAAAAGGGGCGGGACATGTTGGTAGTGATCTCACCAGCCAAGCGGCTGGATTGGAGCGAGCGGGATATCGAAATGACAGCGCCCGCGATGCAGGACGACGCTGTGCGCCTTGCCAAGACTGCCCGCAATCTGACGCTGGGCAAGCTCAAGGCGTTGATGGACCTCAGCGATGATCTGGCCCGTCTGAACAGGGATCGGTTTCAGGCCTTTTCTGCGGAGCCGCAGTCTGAAATCACGCGGCCCGCGCTGTACGCATTTGCGGGCGACACCTACCAGGGGCTTGACGCGGGCACGATGGACAAGGCCACCGTGGAATACGCGCAAGACAGGTTGCGCATTCTGTCCGGGCTCTACGGCTTGTTGCGTCCGCTTGACGCGATCCAGCCCTACCGGCTGGAAATGGGCAGCCGCCTGAAGACCCGGCGCGGTCAATCGCTTTACGACTACTGGCGGACGGACATTGCCAAGGCACTGAATGCGCAAGCCGAGGCCCAGGGCAGCAGCCATTTGGTGAATTGCGCAAGCCAGGAGTATTTCGGAGCCGTTCACGCCAAGACGCTCAAGCCCAAAGTGATCACGCCCGTCTTCATGGAAGACAAGGGAAACGGCCCCAAGATCGTCAGCTTTTTTGCCAAGCGTGCCCGCGGGGCGATGGCGCGGCATATTCTCGAACACCGGGTCACGGATATGGACGGTGTCATGGCGTTTGCAGCCGACGGATACAGCTACCAGCCAGAGCTCTCGGACGAGGGACGACTGGTGTTTGTCCGGCCTTACCCGGCGGCCTGATCCGCGTCGTCGCGCGCGGGCAATGGCGGCGTGGCGGTGTCAGGCGCTGCGTCTACCAGCCTTTCGTGGATCTCGGCCTTGCGCAGGGGTTTGGTCAGATAATGGTCAACGCCCGCATCCAGAATGCCCTGGCTGTCGCCATCCATCGCATGCGCTGTCATGGCAACAATAGGCACGTGCCCGCCATGTTCGGCTTCGAGCGCGCGGATTTCGGCGGTGGCCTGCTTGCCATCCATCTTGGGCATCGAAATGTCCATAAAGACAATGTCGGGCGCAAAGCTCTGGAAATAGTCGACCGCCTCCAACCCGTTGACAGCGAATTTCAGATCAATCGTCGCGTCCTTGAGCATCTTGGAAAAGACCAACTGGTTGGTCTTGTTGTCTTCGGCGGCCAGCACCCGCATCAGGCGCAACGGATTGGCCGCAACCTCTTCGGGCTCCGCTTCCGCTGCGTCCGTCGCGGCGGGCGGCGGTGCGGCGGTCAGAATGGGCCCGACACTTTCCAGTCGGGCAAACAGTTCGGCGCGCGGCAACGGTTTTTGCGCGATACCAAAAAGGTGCTGTGCACCGGGATCGTTGGCGGCAAATGTCGGGTTCGAGGTCAACAGCAATACAGGCACAGTGCTACCGGCGTTGTAAATGGCCTCGGTCAGTTCGAGCCCGTCCATCTCGGGCATGTTGTGATCCGTCAGGACCAGATCAACCTCGTCAATGTGCTCCAGCGCTTCTGCGCCGGAGGAACAGCAAATGACAGCCAGGCCCAACTGTTCGAGCTGACGTTGCAGGATGAGCCTGTTGGCATCCAGATCGTCCACCACCAGCACCCGCCGCAATCCGTCCGGCACAGGCGGGTGCGCGGGCAGTTCCGCATCGGTGGTGCTGAGCGGAATGCGGAACCCAAAGCATGAGCCGATGCCTTCCTCGCTGGTGACCCAGACCTCGCCACCCATCATATCCACGAGACGTTGCGAGATCGCGAGACCAAGACCCGTTCCGTCAAACTGCCGATTGCGGTCATTTTCGACCTGATTGAACTCGCCAAAGATGTGATCGATCTTGTCTTCCGGAATACCGATCCCGGTATCCTCGATGACAATTGTCACCTCGGCTGTGTTGGTTTCGGGGTTCGGCACGCCGGTGACCCGCACCAGCACGTGCCCCTCTTGCGTGAATTTGACAGCGTTGCCCATGAGGTTGGTCATGACCTGACGCAAACGACCCGGGTCCCCGACAAAGGCCGTCGGCAGGAACAGATCGTAATCCACCAGCAGCGACAGCCCCTTGTCCCGGGCGGATGGCTGCAACAGCATGATGACTTCGTGGATATTGCGTTCCAGATCAAAGGGTTCGGGATGCAGTTGCAGCTTCTTGGCTTCGATCTTTGAATAGTCGAGGACGTCGTTGATGATGACCAGCAGTGCCTCGCCCGAATTGCGGATCGTATCGACATAGAGCTGTTGCTCTTCGTTGAGGCCCGTGTCGCCCAGCAGTTCGGCCATGCCAACCACGCCGTTCATGGGCGTCCTGATTTCGTGGCTCATGTTGGCGAGGAAGGCGGATTTCGCACGGCTCGCGGCCTCGGCCTCGGCGCGTGCGGTCTTGAGCTGCTTTTCGTATTCCACGGATTCGGTGATGTTGAGACCGAGCGAGACGATGTCCCCCGCCTGCCCACGCCGGTCCACGAGCCGGATGTACTGGTCATTCCACAGCCGGATCGTCGTGGGTTCGGGTTCCGGTTGCATCCAGCGGGACATCATCATCTGGCGCCAGTCGTCCGGGGCCAGATTGCCGGTGTTCACGATCCCTTCGTCGGTCAGGACCTGAAGGATGGTGATGTAGTTCACGCCGGGCTTTATCGCATCCAACCCGTCAAACACCGCAAGGTAGCTGGCATTGGCGGCGACCATCTCGTTGTCGGAGTTGAAAATGGCAAACCCGTCAGTGATCGTCTGAACCGAGTGCCACAAACGGCGTTCCGCCACCTCGACCTTTTGATTGGCCTGGCCCAGTTCGCTGCGCACGCGTTCGTTTTCGGTGCGCACATTGGCCACTTCGGCCCGCGTCTCGACGATTTCGCCCTGCAACGCGGCCGCATGTCGGCCCAGCTTGCGGTTAGCCGCCGACAATTCGGCTTGCTTCAGCTCCAGAAGCCGCTCCGCCGCGAGCCGCCCGCGCCGTTCTTCGGCCAGCTTGTTTGCCAGGCTCATGACCCGCTCCGTCAATTCACTTGAACGGGATATTTCATGACCGCGGTGAATATCCGCTTAATGCCGGACGCTTGAACCATTGCGCGGGCAGAGCGCGCCATGGCAGGCTCATCCCATAGCCAACACGCCATTTGGAGCCGCGATATGCGTCTGCTTGCCCTTTTTGCCCTGCTCATTGCCTCTGTTTCCGCTGCGTCGGCACAAGATGTGGTGCCCGACCACCGTTACGTTTATGAGCGCGATGTCGACTTTTTCGGTGCGGACAGGTCCAATCTGTTCGATACGACGCAAGAGGCTTGCCAACGCGCCTGCAGTGCGGACGACCAGTGCGTGGCCTTCACATTCAATACCCGCTCCAACGCCTGTTTTCCGAAATCTGCCGTAAACGCGCGCGAGGCCTATGTAGGTGCCCTGTCTGCAACGCGCGTCGAAACGCCGCCCGCCCTCGTCGACGGCGCGCAGGCGCGGGCGGAGGCCTTGCCGCTGACAGACGCAGACAGAAGGGCCGCTTTTTCCCTTGCGCAGTCTTTTGGTGCACGTTTTCCAGTAGGCGACCAAACCGATGTGGACCTGATCCGCGCGGCTGATGCGGCCTGGCAAAGGGGCGACCGTGCGGCCGCCTTGCGCTGGATCGGAACGGCGATTGCGCTGACAGACGCAGGCGATCTCTGGGTGCGGTATTCCGGCTATGCACGTTCCCTGGGCGACACGGTGCCTGCGGCGCAACGTCGGCGTGCCATGGGCGAGGCTGTGCCCGCGGCGCTGAACGGATACCTGCGGGCACAGACGGCGGGGGGACAGGCCACGGCTTTGGTGGAATTGGCTGCCGGTCTTGAAGCAAACCGGCGCGGGCGCGACATGATCGCCCCTCTGCGGCTGGCGCAAAGCATCCAACCGCGTGACAGCACGGCACAAATGCTCGACGCGGCAATCGGCAAATATGGATTTCGCGTCACCGATCACAGCGTGGACAATGACGCGGCACGCCCCCGTATCTGCGCGACATTCTCGGAGCCGCTGATCAAGGCAGGTTTCGACTACGATCCCTACGTCAGCACGGTCGAGGCCGACCTTGTTGCGCAGGCCGATGGATCACAATTGTGCCTCGACGGGGCGCAGCATGGCACACGTTACCAGATCACTCTGCGCGCGGGCCTGCCTGCGCAAAGCGGAGAAACCCTCATCCGCGATGTCTCCCTGTCGATCTACGTGCGTGACCGCGCGCCGTCGGTTCGATTTCCCGGTCGCGCCTACGTTCTGGCACGTGACGGTGATGCGGCACTGCCGGTTGACACGGTCAACCTCGACGAGGTCGCG
Source organism: uncultured Rhodobacterales bacterium (assembly GCA_964603315.1). Lineage (GTDB taxonomy): Bacteria > Pseudomonadota > Alphaproteobacteria > Rhodobacterales > Rhodobacteraceae > Tateyamaria. Next base: position 15,169 of record CAZRUV010000039.1, on the reverse strand, counting down.
CTGGTCCTGTCGCGCGTCAGCGATCGCAATCTGGTCCGAGCCCTGCGTGAGAACGTGTTTGGCCGGCCGTTGTCCCAGTGGCAGGAGCGCGAATTCAACGACAGCATGGGCCAAGAGGTCTGGCGCGGAACCGGCGTCGTATCAGGTGAACTGAATGCCGAAACACGCACCCGGTTGCCGATGGCCGCCGCATTGGAAGGGCAACCGGCTGGCATCTATGCCCTGTCTGCCCGCGTGCCGGGAAGTGATCCTTACGACCAGGCCTCGGCAATGCAGTGGTTTGTCTTGTCCGATCTGGGCGTGACCACATGGCAGGGCAATGACGGGATGACCGCGGCCATCCGTGGCTTGCGTGATGCAGGGGCCGTCGCGGGTGCCGACGTCACGGTCGTGTCGCGCGCCAACGCCGTATTGGCCCGTGCCACAAGCGATGACGAAGGATACGTGCACTTCCCTCTTGGCATCACACGCGGCAGGGGCGCTGCTGCGCCCGCGGCCTTGCAAGTCCGGTCCGGCGAAGACTTCGTTTTCCTGCCTCTGACCGATCCGGCCTTCGATCTGTCGGATCGGGGGGTCGAGGGGCGGCCACCCGCGCCTCCGATTGACGTCTTTTTGACAACCGATCGCGGGGCATACCGACCTGGCGCCACGGTTCATGCGACGGCGCTTGCACGCAATGCGGCGACCGACGCGATGAAGGGCTTGCCGATGACTGCAATCCTCTATCGTCCCGATGGTGTCGAATACAGCCGCCACCTGCACGGCGCAGACATGGCGGGCGGCTACGTCTTTTCGATGCCACTGGGCGGCGCTGTTCCGCGCGGCACTTGGCGGCTGGAGATCAAGAGCGACGTAGATGCCCCGCCGCTGGCCAGTCAGACCGTGCTGGTCGAGGACTTTGTGCCCGAGCGGATAGACGTCACGCTGGACCTGCCGGACGCGCCTTTGCAACTTGGGGGTGCCACGCAAATCAGTGCAGACGCGCAGTATCTCTTCGGCGCACCGGGCGCGGATCTGGCCGTTGAGGGCGAATTGCGACTGTCGCGGCGTGACACCCTGGCGGATCGGCCCGGATACAGGTTTGGCCGACACGACGCCGAATTCTCGCCGCGGCAAGCGACGCTGCCACCCACTCGCACCGATGCAAATGGCCGCGCGCGTGTCGCCCTGAATTGGCCGGACGTCACGGCCGAGGGTGTCCTGCTGCAGGCAGATATCACGGTGCGCGTCTCGGATGGCGCCGGTCGCCCGGTGGAACGCACGCTAACTCGGCCGGTGGACCCCGCCGGGCCGGTGATCGGCATTCGCCCCGCCTTTGACGACGTATTGCCGGAAGGCGCGGAAGCACGGTTTGACCTCATCATGCTTGGCGCCGCCGGGCCTGTGCCCGCCACCTGGACCGTCAACCGGGTGGAGACGCGATACCAATGGTACCAGCTATACGGCAACTGGAACTGGGAACCGGTCACGACCCGCACGCGCGTCGCTCAGGGTGACGCAACACTGTCCGACACGCCCGTCACGATCTCGACCCCAACCGACTGGGGCGACTACGAGATCGTGGTCGAGCAGGCCGGTGGCCAGTACACGGCAAGTTCTGTTGGCTTTGCCGCCGGTTGGTACGGCGCGGCGGATGCCAGCGATACGCCAGACCGTTTGCCGGTTGCCCTTGATGCCCCGCGCTATGCGCCCGGCGACACAGCGACCCTGCGCATTGATGCGCCGTTTGACGGTACGGCACTTGTCTCCGTTCTTGCCTCGGACGTGATCGAACGCCGCGCTGTTCCGGTTGTTGCAGGTGAGAATACGGTTCCGCTGGAGGTGGAGGCATCCTGGGGCACGGGGGCCTACGTGGCCGCATCGGTTTTGCGAGGTGCCGCACAAGACAGCTTTGGCCCGTCCCGTGCATTAGGCATCGCACACGCGGCCATCGATCCCGGTGCCAAGGCGCTCGACGTCTCCCTGAGCGTGCCTGAAACGACCGGCGGTCAGGCGGGCAATACCGACGTCACCGTTCAGGTGGAGGGGCTTGGCGACAATCAGGGGTATGTGACGCTCGCAGCGGTGGATGTCGGCATCCTGAACCTCACCGGGTTCGAGGCGCCAAGCCCACAGGATCACTATTTCGGGCAACGACGGCTAGGCGTTGACATGCGCGACCTCTACGGGCGTTTGATCGACTCCAGCAGCGGCACCCTCGGCACCGTAAGGTCGGGCGGAGACGCGTCGGCACAATTGCAGCGTCAGGGCCCGCCGCCAACCGAGGCGGTGATGGCAGCCTTCTCGGGCCCGGTTACCCTTGGTTCGGATGGCACGGCAACGATCACGATCCCGCGGCCCGACTTTAACGGTACCATCCGCCTGATGGCGGTTGCGTGGTCCGACGGCGGTGTGGGTCAGGCGCAGGCGGAGGTTGTGGCGCGCGACCCTGTGGTGGTGTCCGCCGCCTTGCCCCGCTTCATGGCGCCGGGCGATCAAAGCCGACTTCAACTGGAATTCGTGCACGCCGCTGGGCCAGCAGGGCAAATGGGGCTGTCGGTGTCGGCACGGGGCCTTACACTGGGCGACGCCCCGCAGCAGATTGAAATTGCCGAAAACGGCACGGTCCGTGTGGCGCTGCCGCTGCGCGCTGATATCACCGGCGACCACAAGATCACGGCCCTGCTCACCACGCCGGACGGCAAGACGCTGCGCAAGGACCTCACGCTGGGCGTGCGATCCAACGATCCGACGGTCACGACGACACGCCGACTGACCTTGGCCGCCGGGGAGGTACTGACGCTTGACGACAACCTCTTTGCCGGTCTGCGCCTTGATGCACGGGCCACGGTGGCAGCGGGGCCGCTGGCGCGCTTTGATATGCCCGGGCTCTTGCGACAACTCGACCGCTACCCCTATGGCTGCACAGAGCAGATCACATCGGCCGCCTTACCCCTTCTATACGCAGGCGACCTCGCAACCGGCGCAGGGCTGGACAGCATCGGGACACGGATCAACGCCGCAATTGCCCGCGTTCTGACCCGGCAAGCCAGCAACGGGGCATTTGGCCTGTGGCGCGCGCAATCGGGTGAATTCTGGCTGGACGCCTATGTCACCGATTTCCTCTCGCAGGCGCGGGCCGCAGGCTATGCGGTGCCGGATCATGCCATGACCCTTGCCCTTGATAACCTGCGCAACCGCGTGAATTACGCACCGGAATTTGACAGCGGTGGCGAAGACCTTGCCTATGCCCTGATGGTGCTGGCGCGCGAAGGGGCCGCGCGGATTGGTGATCTGCGTTACTATGCCGATGCCAAGGCCATGGCCTTCGCGACTCCTCTGGCGCGCGCGCAACTTGCGGCGGCGCTGGCGCAATATGGCGAACAAACGCGCGCCGACCGGTTGTTCGGCCTGGCACAGGACCTGGCGCTCGCGACGTCCACCGAAACACCCCGCTGGCGCGCGGACTTTGGCACAGATGTGCGCGACGCGGCGGGCGTGCTGCACCTTGCGGTGCAGGCAGGCAGCGACCGGGTGGACAGGGCGCGGCTTGCCAATGCCATCACCGGGCAGAACCGACGCTATTCCACGCAGGAAGCGGCCCAGATCGTCATGGCGGCCCAGTCCTTGCGCAACCCGGGCGGCCCAGCCGCCTTTGCGGTCGATGGAACCCCGGTGAGCGGGCCGGTGGTGCAGTCGCACAGTGCAAGTGACGCGACCTCGGTGATTGCGAACGTGTCGGGTGCGGCGCAAGAGGTGACCCTGACCACATTCGGCGTGCCCCAGATCGCACCAGAGGCCAGCGGTTACGGCTACGCCATCACCCGGCGCAGCTATGCGATGGACGGCACACCCGCCGACGGAGCCTGGTCGGTCGGAGAGCGTCGCGTCATCGTTCTGGAGGTCTCGCCTTTCGAAGACGTTGGCGCACGGTTGATGGTGGACGATCCGCTGCCCGCCGGGATCGAGATCGACAACCCCAACCTGTTGCGCTCCGGCGATATCAGTGCGCTGGACTGGCTTGCGCCCGCAACCGCGGAACACGCCGAGTTTCGCACCGACCGGTTCCTCGCGGCCGTGGATCACCGCGGCAACGCGCCCTTCCGGCTGGCCTACATTGCCCGTGCGGTGAACCCGGGCGACTTCCACCATCCGGCCGCACTGGTCGAGGACATGTACCGCCCGGAATACCGGGCCATCACGGGCACAAGCCGGGTTCGGGTGATCGATTGAACCTGCGCCTGACACTTGCATTGCTGGCCATCAGCGCAATGCCGGTGTTGGGCACGCACGCGGCATGGTCCCGATGGGTTGACCGGACGGAACTGCCACCCGTACTGGCGGAAACATCCGTGGAAGTGCGCGACCGGGACGGACATCTGCTGCGCGCCTTTGGTGTCGAAGACGGGCGCTTGCGTCTGGCTGTGGACACAGGCGACGTGGACCCGGCCTTTGTCGAGATGCTGGTGCGCTACGAGGACAAGCGATTCTGGCGCCACGGTGGCGTCGATCTCATCGCGCTCGGACGCGCAGCGGGGCAAGCGCTGTGGAACGGGCGCGTCCTGTCGGGCGGCTCGACACTGACCATGCAAGTGGCACGGCTGCTGGAGAATGGCCCGACGGGATCCATGCGGGGCAAACTGCGGCAGATGCGCGTGGCGTGGGCGCTGGAACGACGCGTGAGCAAGGACGGTATCCTGAGGCTCTACCTGCAACACGCGCCCTATGGCGGTCGGATCGAAGGTGTGCGCAGCGCCAGTCTGCTCTGGTTCGGCAGGGAACCGGGACGGCTCAGCCCGGAACAGGCCGCCTTGCTGATCGCACTGCCACAGGCCCCCGAGGCGCGGCGGCCAGACCGATATCCGACAGCCGCGCGACAGGCGCGCGACCGGGTGCTGCAGCGCTTGGGCAAAGTGCCTGCGCCCGGCCCGGTTCCCACCGAAATGAAACCGGTCCCACAACGCGCGCCACATCTGGCCGACCGCTTGCGCGCGCAGTCCCCCGACGCGCGCCGCTTTGACACAACCCTGTCGCGCCGGGTGCAGGACAGCGTCGGCGCGCTCGCGCGCGCACATATTGCGCGCATGCCCAGTGGCGTGTCCGCCGCCATCGTCGTTGCCGATCACCAGACTGGCGAAGTGCTCGCGCGGCTCGGGTCCCCCGTCTATTCGGACGCGTCCGGTGCCTTGGGCTTTGTCGATATGACCGTGGCGCCACGTTCACCCGGCTCGACGTTGAAACCGCTGGTTTACGCGCAGGCGTTCGATCGGGGGCTGGCACACCCCGAGACACTGTTCACAGACCAGCCCATGCATTTCGGTCGCTACGCCCCACAGAACTTCGACGGTTTCTTCAGGGGCGATATCAGGATGCGGGATGCGCTGGCGCAATCGCTGAACGTGCCTGTCGTCGCCCTGACGGACGCACTGGGACCGGACCGGGTGATGGCCGGTCTACGTGCCTTTGGCGTTGATCCGCAACTGCCGGGGTCAGCGACTCCGGGTCTGGCCATTGCATTGGGGGGCGTCGGTGTCAGTCTCGAAGACCTCGTGACACTCTACGCCGGGTTGGCGCAAGGCGGACGCGCACGCCCTTTGCATGTCCTGGCGGGACAGCAGCGGGACGGGGCTGCGGTTCTGGCCCCGCGCGCGGCGTGGCAGGTGAATGACATCCTGGCCAGCATTCCGCCCCCAGCCGAGGCGCGCGGCGGGCTCGCCTACAAGACGGGCACATCTTACGGTTATCGGGATGCCTGGGCTGTGGGGTTTGATGGCAAACATGTGGTGGGTGTGTGGATTGGGCGGCCTGATGGCACGCCCGTGCCGGGCGCGTTTGGCGGCGACCACGCCGCACCGCTTCTCTTTGAGGTGTTCGGGCGCCTCAAACCGGACTACGACCCGTTGCCGCCGCCGCCTGCCGACACCCTCATCCTCACCCATGCGGGATTGCCGGAGCGGTTGCGCCGCTTTGGTCCTGCAAACCGTGCCGAGACGGGGCCAGAGGTGACGTTCCCCCCGGACGGGGCCATGCTCGCCATGCCTGAGACTGTGCTGAAGGTGCGCGGGGGCACGCTGCCGCTCACCGTTCTGATCAACGGGTTGCCGATTGAAACAGGGCTACGCAGTCGCCAGATCGACCTCGGGCGCCTTCGCCCCGGCTTTTCGGACATTGCGGTGATTGATGCGCAGGGCCAGTCAGACGTCGTAACGGTCGAGGCCCGGCCCTAGCGCCGCCCTTCGCGCAGCCACGCCGCAGTGATCAAACCGGCGGACAGCAACAGCACAAGCCACGGCGGCAGCAGCGCCGACTGTCGCACATCCACCGTCTCGTAGGCGCCGCGCGGGGTCAGACCAATCCAGCCACGCCCGGACGCCGGCCGGCCTTCGCGCACATTGCGCAAGCGCGGAACGCCATCTTCGATCCGGACAACGCCGCCCCGCGTGCTGGCGACCCGTTCGCCCAACACATCGCCCGAGGCAATCGTCGCTTCGAATTCCTTTGGTGCGGCAGGCCCGAGCCCGATCACCGTCTCCTGATCGCCATTGGCAAGCCGATATAGCCCAATCTCCGGTCCCTCAAAATCCGTCTCAAAGAGACCCGGCGCGGTCTGCACCAGATCCAGCGTGGTGATGCTGCCGTCAGGCCCCGTCACGGTCACCGGCGGCACAGAGTCTTCCAGTGTCCGGCGGGCGATGCGCATGTTCTGCCCGGTGGCCACGGCGGTCAACGCCTCTTCCTCCAGCTCGGGCTCTTTCATCATCCAGTGGGCCAACCGCCGCAACAGTTCCAGTTGCGGACCGCCACCCTCATAGCCACGGTTCCACAACCACGCGTGATCCGATGCCAAAAGCGCCACGCGGCCTTCCTCGACCCGGTCGAGGATCAGGAGGGGACGACCGTCGATCCCTTCCATGACCGTCTTGCCCGAGCTGGGTTCGACATCAATCTGACGCAGCCACCGGCCCCAATCGCCCGCATTTGGCAGACCCGTCGTCACCGGATGCCGCTCTCCGATTTCGGAGACTTCGGGGCGGTAGGCCTCTTCGAGCACGCGTGCGGACGGCTGCGCTGGCATGACATCGCCCAAGGGGGAGCGATAGAGGCTATCGGCACTGGCAAAATCGGGCCCTGCCGCCACCAGAACAGCCCCGCCATCACGGATGTATCGCGCGACATTGTCGAGGTAGAGCGCAGGCAGAATGCCGCGCCGCTTGTAGCGGTCAAAGATGATCAGATCGAAATCGTCGATCTTTTCGAGAAACAGTTCCCGTGTGGGAAAGGCTATCAACGACAGCTCGCCGACAGGTACACCATCCTGCTTTTCCGGTGGGCGCAGAATGGTGAAATGCACAAGGTCGACCGAACTGTCGGACTTGAGCAGGTTGCGCCATGTACGCCCGCCCGCATGCGGCTCACCGGAGACGAGCAAAACGCGCAACCGATCCCGGATGCCGTTCATCTGGATGAGCGCCGTGTTGTTGCGGTCGGTCAACTCGCCTTCGGCGGTCGGTACGGTGAACTGGATCACGTTCAACCCGCCATGCGGCAGCGTCACGGGAAGTTCGACATCCTCGCCAATGCGGACGTTGAACCGCTGCGGGTCGGCCCCATCGACGGAAATATCAAGCGGCGCGAGGCCCGTATCGTCGGGGGCAGCGCCGCTGTCCTCAATGCGCAATGTCAACGTCACGGCCTCGCCAATGATGGCGAAGGCCGGGGCATTCTTGACGATCAGGCGGCGGTCCCAATCCGTTTCGCGCCCCGTCAGCAGCAAATGCAGCGGCGCGGGCAGGTCCAAAGGCAGGTCCGCATCGTGCACCTGCCCATCGCTGATGGCGATCAGCCCGGCAATGCGCGCCCGGGGCTCCTCTGCCAGCGCATCGGACAACGCCGTCATGAGCCGCGTGCCCGCGTCTTCCTCGCCATCCGGAACGGTGATGCGACGCACCTCGGCCCCGTCACGGGCGTTCAAGGTCGCGGCGAGCGCGTCGGCAGCGGTCGCCGTCTGTTCGGGACGCCCCGGCAGTTGCTGGCTGGCACTCTGGTCTTCGGCGATGATCACGATATCGGTCAGGGGCGCGCGATCCTCCTGTTGAAACGCAGGCCCGCTGAGCGCGCCCAGGACAACAAGACCGGCAAGACCGCGCAGGGCCCAACCACTGAGCCCGCGCACAAGCGCAAGACCAACGCCGCCAACGACCAGAACCGCGAGGACGGCCAGCACGGGCCAGGGCACAAGAGGGTCAAAAAGAACAGTGCCCGTCATTGGCCCAACCGATCCAGCAAGGCAGGCACGTGGACCTGATCGCTTTTGTAGTTGCCGGTGAGCACATGCATCACGAGATTCACGCCAAACCGATACGCCAGTTCGCGCTGACGCTCGCCGCCAAAGCCGCGGCCAACAGGCAGCATCGCCTGCCCCGTGGAGGTCACCGCCCAAGCCGCAGCCCAGTCATTGCCTCCGATCACCACAGGCGTCACGCCATCGTTGAGGTTGCGGAACGGCATGCCCTCGATCTGTTCAGCGCCGGGGGGGGCCGCCTCGACCCAGACCTCGCCATTCATGTAACGGCCCGGAAAATCCTGCAGCAGGTAGAATGTCCGGGTCAGGACGTGATCGCGCGGCACGGGTTCCAGTGCAGGGATGTCAAGCGGTGCCGCGAGGTCCTGCAACTTGCGCCCATTCGGGCTGGCCGCGCCAAAGCCCGCAATGTCACCATCGCGCGTGTCAAACAGGATCAGGCCACCCGAACGCAGGTAGTCGTTCAGCTTGGCATAGGCCTCGCGCGACGGGCGGGGCTGGTCCGGCGTGATCGGCCAGTAGAGCATTGGAAAGAACGCCAGCTCGTCCGTCTCAAGGTTCACCGCCACCGGGTCCGCCGGTTCGACCGAGGTGCGGAAGAACAGCGTGTCTGACAGGCCGCGCAGGCCTGCCTCGGCGATCTCGTCCAGTTGACGGTCGCCCGTGATCACATGCGCAAGCACCACTTCGGCAGCAGCGCCCAATGCCTCGTCCTCGGTGGTTTGTGCACGCGCCTCAGCAGTTGGGAATGCGAGCGCCAGCGCCACGGCGACTGATGCGGTGCGACTGCCGCGCAGCCCGCCGGTCAGCCGCCCGGACAGTGCCAGCGATGCAATGACATCCACGAGGAGCAGGGCGATGGCCAGAGACAACAGCACGCCGCCAAGCGGTTGCGGGGGGCTATTGGTCAGGCCGGACACAGGCACGTCAGCGGGCCAGCTTGCCGCGACAAGCGTCGCGTCAGCGGTCAGGACGTTGCGAGCGAGGCTACGGTCGCCGGAGGTATAGACACCGGGCAACAGGCTTGGCCCGGCGGGATCTGTTACCAGTTTCGGCCCTGCCACGCCGGGCAAGGCACCGGCATCGCGCAGACTGCCGAACCCGTCCATGACGATTTCCGGTGTCCAGACCGTCCCTTCGAGATCTTCGGCCACCGGTTGCGACGCGGTGGACGAGATCGCCAACCGCTCCAGCATTTCCACAAAGAGACCCGACAGCGGCAACGTTGACCATTCCGCATTGGCCGTGACATGAAAAAGAACGATCTGTCCCTGCCCCGACCTTTTGCGGGTGACGAGCGGTGTGCCGTCGCTCAACTCCGCAATCACGCGTTCGGCAAGCGTGGGATCCGGCTGCGCCATGACCTGCGCGGTTACCGCCACATCATCGGGTAGTTCGAGCCCGAAAAAGGGCGAGTTTTCGCGAAAGGGTGCCAGCGTCTTGGGTGAACCCCAGCTCATCGCACCGCCCACGCTGCGCCCGCCCGACCTCAGGCGAACGGGCATCAGCGGATCTTCTTCGGCACGGCTGATGTCGCTGGCGGCGACCCTCGGGCCGGCAAAACGGACCAGCAGACCGCCATTGTCCACCCATTCGGTGATATCCTGCGCCTCGCCACCCGACAGGGTTGCCACATCCGCCAGCACAATCACGTCCGGGTTTGCGGGCAGCACGTCGCTCAGGCTGCCGTCCAGCAGGTCCGCCGTTTCGACCAAAGCGCGTTCGAGATAATGCAGCGGTGACAGAAGCTCCAACCCTTCGCGTCCTTCGCGACCGGCGATCAGCGCGATCTCGCGGCGGCGCAGGCTGTCATCCACCAACGTGACCGCCCCGGCAGAGCGGGTGGCCTGCACTTCGAACCGTGTGATCCGGGCGCGCAGTTCGGCAGGCAGCGCGAGGGCCGTTTCCGCCTCAAGCGCGCCGTCGTCAAACACGGCATTGGCCGTTGCGAGGATGGCCGCATTGCCCGCAGGATCACGGCCCTGCGCAAGGATCGTCACGCCACGTTCCGGCCCCGGTATGGACCGTCGCGCCGTCAACTGCACCGTCCCGTCTTCGTATCGGGCAGGCGCCAGCGCCACAACGCTGGCACCGGTTTGAGTGACCCGCACCGGGCCGCGTTCCTGCAATGCCGTCAGAATGTCCGCGCGGGCCGGATAGTCGAGCCCATCGCTGAACCAGACGGTTTCGAACGCGCCCTCTGGCAGGGCAGCGGTGACCTGATCCAGCGACGCGGGCTGCCAGGGTTGCGGCGCAAGACCGGCAAGACGCGCCGTGACCGTGTTCGCCGCCTGGAAGGTCCCGGCTTCGGGATCTGCCATATGCAGCAGCGCAACCTCGCGACCGGCAGCACCTGCCCGCCGCAATTCACTGTCGACCGCGTCCATCGCTTGCGTCCAGCGGCTCGCACCGGCCCAGCTGCCGTCCAGCACCACCAGCAGCGGGCCATCTGCCGCCTCTGCATTGTCATCAGGGTTCAGAATGGGCCCCGCGAGCCCAATGATCATTGCAGCGACGGCCAGCATCCGCAGCAGCAGGAGCCACCACGGGGTACGGTCCGACACCGCCTCATCGTCTTGCAGGCCAAGCAGCAGTGCCACGCCCGGAAACCGCTGGCGTAAAGGCGCAGGTGGGATCGCCCGCAAAATGATCCACAGGATCGGCAGCGCGACGAGGGCCAGCAAGAGCCAGGGGGCAGCAAAACCAACGGGGCCGATAATCATCATGTCCGGGCAACTCCGCCATCAAGCGCGCGCCAAAGCCACAACAGCCCCGATTGCGCGGACGACCCGGTATGATGCAAGCCGTATTGCCAGCCCGCGACGCTGCACAATTTTTGCAGCTCGTCCTTGCGTGCCGCCAATCGCGACAGGTAGCGATCCTTCAACTCGGAGGCCTTGAGCGTTTCATGCTCGAGCGTGCCGCCGACACTTTCGAAAATCGTGCGCCCGCGGAACGGAAACGCTTCCTCCGCCGGGTCCAGCACGTGATAAAGCACGCCGCGTACGCCGCGGTCGGCGGCCTTGGTCAAGGCGAGCTTCACCGCCTCGATGTCGCCCATGAAGTCCGACACGAACAGCGCGCGGGCATGCGGGATCATCGCGCGGTGTTCGGGCGGCGCGTAGTCGTCTGCAGCGTCTTCCGAGAACATCTCGGCCAACCGCAATATCTGCGCATTGCCGCGCCTTGGCGGCAGTGCGGTGCCGGTCAATCCGACCCGTTCGCCGCCCCGGATCAACAGGATCGCTATGGCAAGGCTCAGAACGCGGGCGCGGTCCGCCTTGGTCGGCAGATCGGGCGCAGAGGCAAAGCGCATCGCGGCGCCCTGATCCACCCAGAGCATCACCGATTGTGCGATCTGCCATTCGCGCTCGCGCACGAACTGCACGTCCCCCATGGCCGAGCGCCGATGGTCGATCATCCGGCGACTGTCACCAAGCTGCGCCGGGCGGTATTGCCAGAAATCATCCCCCAGCCCCGAACGCCGGCGCCCGTGGTCACCCAGCAGAACGGCCCCGGCCAAATGCTCGGCCCGCGCCAAGAGCGGCGGTAGGCGTGCGGCCTGTGTCTCGGCCTGAGCGCGGAGGGTGGTGGGTGTGATCACGCGGCGGCGGCTTTCCGGCTCAGCCCTGCGGCTGTTTCGTCAATGAGGTCTGCGAGGCTGTCGCCCCGTGCCCGTGCGGCGAAGTTCAGCGCCATCCGGTGGCTGAGCACCGGGCGGGCCATGTCGATCACATCCTCGGCCGAGGGGGCCAAACGCCCCTGCAGAAGCGCCCGCGCCCGGACGGCGAGCATCAGCGCCTGTGCGGCGCGCGGGCCCGGGCCCCACGCCACGGTTTCGCGTACCTTGTCGGACGCATCCACCTCGGACGGGCGGAAGGCGCGCACAAGATCGAGGATCATTTCGACGACACTCTCGCCCACCGGCATCCGACGCAGCAGTGTTTGTGCCGCCAGAAGCTCTTCGGTCGTGAACACTTGCGTCGATTGCGCATCTTCGGTGCCGGTCGTGGCCAGCAGGATGTCCCGCTCGGTCGCACGGTCGGGATAAAGCACATCGATCTGGACGAGGAACCGGTCAAGCTGCGCCTCGGGCAGCGGGTAGGTGCCCTCTTGCTCGATCGGGTTCTGCGTGGCGAGCACGTGGAACGGAATGCCAAGGGGCCGGTCCTGACCGGCCACGGTCACGGTCTTTTCCTGCATCGCCTGCAGCAGGGCCGACTGCGTCCGGGGCGACGCCCGGTTGATCTCGTCCGCCATCAACAATTGGCAGAACACCGGACCCGGTACAAACCGGAAGGCGCGTGTGCCGTCTTCGGCTGTATCAAGGACTTCGGATCCCAAAATGTCCGCAGGCATCAGGTCCGGCGTGAACTGAATGCGGTTGCCATGCAGGCCCATCACCGTCGACAGCGTCTCGACCAGACGTGTCTTGCCCAAGCCGGGCAATCCGATCAGCAGGCCGTGCCCACCGCACAATAGCGCGGTCAGCGTCAGTTCAACCACCCGCTCCTGCCCGATGAAACGGTTGGTGATCGACGCCTTGGCTTCGGCCAGTTTGCCACCAAGCGCTTCGATGTCCGCGACAAGATCCTCTGCGTCAGTCATGACTTCTCTTTCTTCCGGGGTATATGCTGTTAGCTAACAACCTATGCCTGCGACAGGGAATGGCAAAAGAGATGAGCGCACAAAAAACCGTGACACCGGATGCCGAAGGGCTTGTGGCATCCATCACTGCCGCAAAAACACGCGGTTTGCCGCCTGTGCATCTGTGGAATCCACCGTTTTGCGGCGATCTGGACATGCGCATCGCGCGGGACGGGACCTGGTTTTATCAGGGCACACCGATCGGGCGGCCCGGGCTGGTCAAGCTGTTTTCGTCGATTCTCAAGCGGGAGGACGGCAAATACTTTCTGGTAACGCCCGTCGAAAAGGTCGGGATCACCGTCGACGATGCACCGTTTGTGGCGATTGACTTCGAAACCAAGGGGACCGGCACGGAACAGGAACTGACCTTTGTCACCCATGTGGACGATGTGGCCAAGGCCGGCCCCGATCATCCCATCCGGGTCGAGCGTGACCCCGAGACCGGTGAACCGTCGCCCTACATCCTCATCCGCGCTGATCTTGAGGCGCTGATCGACCGCAAGAGCTTTTACAGGCTGGTGGACCTTGGCGTGCATCATGATGGGTGGTTCGGTGTGTGGTCCGGTGGTGCGTTCTTTGGCATCATTCCGTCCGAGGACCTGCCGACCTGACGCACAAGCCTTGTGCGCGCGCAGCGCTTTGGCATTCACATGAATGACCGCATGATCGTGAGGGCATTCATCACGGGAGGGCATGTCCATGGCACTTGGAACAGCGATCATCATCGGTGCAGGCAGTGGTTTGTCCGCGTCGCTGGCGCGGAAACTGGCAGCACGCGGGCATTCGGTGGTGCTGGGCGCGCGTAACACGGCCAAGCTGGGTGACCTTGTGGCCGAAACAGGCGCACAGGCGATGGAAGTCGACGGCAGTGACCCGGGCGCGATGGACGCGCTTTTTGCCAACGTGAACGGTCGTATCGATGTTGCGATCTACAACCCCTCAGCCCGGTCGCGCGGCCCGGTGGCGGAACTGGACCCCGAAGAGGTGCGGCACGCGATGCATGTCACGGCCTTCGGGTCCTTCCTGCTGGGGCGCGCCGCTGCCGCCCGCATGCTTGCACAGGACCCCGTGAACGGGGCACGCGGCACGATCCTGTTCACGGGTGCCTCCGCTGGTGTGAAGGGGTTCCCGCAATCCGCGTCGTTCGCCATGGGCAAGTTCGCACAACGCGGCCTCGCCGAAAGCATGGCCCGCGAACTGCATCCGCAGGGCGTGCACGTGGCCTGGGTCAACATTGACGGCGGGATTTCCAACGCCGCGAGACCCGAGCGGACGGATGATGGAACCGACAGGATGCTGGACCCGGATGCCATCGCGGACGCCTATCTGGGGCTGTTGGATCAACACCGATCGACCTGGTCAAACGAGATCGCACTGCGCCCGTGGGTAGAGCGTTTCTAGCAGCGCTGGTGTCCCGGTTTCGCCCTCGTTAGGGTGCCGCCATGCCGCGATTTGCCGCCAATCTGAACTACCTGTGGGCCGAGTTGCCCTACCTTGACCGGTTTGACGCTGCCGCCGAAGCAGGTTTCGAAGCGGTCGAGGTCTCGCAACCCTACGACGTCCCTGCCCCGGAAACGCTGGCCGCTTTGCGTCGCAATGACTTGCGCTTTGTCCTGTTGAACGCGCCGGGGCCAAACTATGCGGGCGGAGCGCGGGGCTTTGCGGCAGTTCCGGGCGGAGAGGCACGGTTTGACTACGACATGCGACGCGCCGTGCGTTACGCGCATGTTCTGGGGGCAGGCCTGATCCACATACAATGCGGCGATGCGTCCGGCCCGGACGCGCATGCAACGCTGGTCGAAAACCTCAAACGCGCCAGCCAAAGCCTGCCCGAAGGGCTGTCGCTGACAATCGAACCGATGAACGCGGGCGACAAGCCGGACGGGTTTCTGCGCAGCTACACGCAGGCGGCGGACATCCTGGATGCCGTGGGCGCCGCCAATGTCGGCCTCCAGTTCGACAGCTATCATGCGCACCTGATCACCGGCGACGCCGTCAGGTGTTTTGAGGATCACGCCAACCGCATCTGCCATATCCAGATCGGTGACGCCCCGGACCGTTCACCACCGGGCACGGGCGAGATCGACTTTCCAGCGCTGTTTGCTGCCATCGACGCGCAAGGATACGCCGGGTGGGTCAGTGCGGAATATCTGACAGATGACCGGACCGAGGCGGGTTTGGGCTGGCGGCCCTAGCAACTGTATTTCTCAGAGTGTCTGAGAAGACCAGTTTTGTCCTGAT